>SMWR01000051.1 GCA_004356735.1 Deltaproteobacteria bacterium | reverse complement strand
CCGGGTCACGTCCCAGGCGTTGCCCGTGCGACTGCAAAAGCGCTCCAAGCTCTCACCCGCTTCGGCCAGACGAACGGCGATCTCGGTCTTGCGAATCGATTCGCGCTCCTTCGACGTCAGGGCCCGAAAGCTGTCGGCCACAGAGTCGAACAGGGCGCGATCGTCGTCCGTGTATTCGTCGCTGACGAGGCCGCTGATCAGATAGATCGAGCCGTCGAGCTCCACCCAGGTCAGGTCGAGCGGAAGCCGGCCGCGCTGGGTATCGGCGATCGCCTGGGCGCGCAGGGCCGACAGCCCGTTGATCCGCCTCGCCTCGATGCGGGCAACTACCAGATTCACCTGCTGCTGGGCCGCCTGGATGAAGGCGGTCGCCGCCTCGCGTGGATCGTCGCCGCGCGCCGCCCGCTCCAACATCAACTGTGCGGTCCCTTTCTCGTTGAGGGCCCCGACCGAGCGCCTGGAGTTGAACGTCTTCCACTGCTCGGGGAAGGCCACGGTGAACCGCATGTCGGGATGCAGGAAGCGCTGGCCGCGAAAGATTCCGTCCGCCGGGTTCTGCCCGACGAGCATGCCCTCGAACTCGAACAGGAACTCCAGACGTGAAGACGTCAGTCCCGCGCGGAACGTCCACTCGATCTTCTCCGATGCCCGGATCGCATCCACTATCCGCGACGGCGTGGCCGGATGGGCCGCGAAGAAGCCAAGCTCCCGCTGCTCCTTTCCGGCCAGCTCCGAGTCACGCCCCATCGTCACCAGGAAGCGCGCCATGGCAGCCGGGTCGTAGCCCGCGTCGGCCGCGAGCTGCTGACCCACGCGATCCGCCTCGCGTTCCTGATCCCGGCTGTAGCTCGCCATCGCCCCCATGCCGGCCACAGCAAACGGCGCACTCACGATCTCGCCCAGACGACCTGGAATCAGCCCACCCACCAGCAGCCCCGGCAGTGTGAGGATCCCCATCCCGACGGCTCGCGCCTGACGTCGCGCCTGATGGCGCAATGCCACATGTGCGATTTCGTGCGCCATGACGTTCGCGAGCTCCGCTTCATCGTTCGTGATGGTGAGCAGGCCACGCGACACGTAGACATGTCCGCCGGGCAGCGCGAACGCGTTCGGAACCTCGTCGTCGATCACCCGGAACCGGTACGAATAGCTGCGAGAAGGCGCCTGGGCAGCCAGCCGCTGCCCGACCGCGCCGATATAGGCATCGAGTCCGGGATCCCTGACGATGCCCAGCAGCGCCTCGAGCTCGGCCGCGGCCTGGTCCCCGGCCTCGACCTCCTGCTGTTCCGATACGAACACCAGCTTCGGCGTGCCACTGACCGGATCGAGCGCACAACCCAGCACACCAAGCCACACGAATACGCACAGAAGTCGCTTCATCGCGGCCGCATCTTAGCCATTCAACCACCGCCGGGACCGCGGCCGCCGTCCCGGCGCAACCCACCTCGCCCATCAGAGGCAGGCGGCGACGTTCCGAGGTTGCGGGGCCTTCCCGGGCCTCCGACGGGGCGGGTCCGGATTCGGCGGAGCGACGCATCAGCTACCGGGCCGTGCATCGACATCCCGTAGGGCTGGGCGCAGATGACGGAAAACCGGCGGATACGTCTTTCGGCGAGAGGCGAAAACAGCGCAACGCACGCGCGCGTCATCGGTGTTTCCGAGAATTCTCGCCTCAGACTCCGACCCTATGTTTGGAAGCTCCCGGGTCCGGGAAGGGGCTCCCGCTCTACGATCCGCAGTTCCGCTCGAGTCCTGGGAACCGGGCGGCTGCACAAATCGCTTGCTCGCTCCCCCCCGACATCACGTCGATACGGAGGCCTGGACGGCGAGTCGTTCAGCCGCAGGGGAGAGAGACCTCGATCTCCTCACACCGCCCTGCCCGCGTATAAATCGACCTTACGCCTACTTCTGGGAACGATCAATCGGAATTTCCACGGAGAAGATCATTTTACACCGGCTCTGCGTCGCGGCGGGCGTAGTACGCCCGACGCGCGTGTATGTGCCAGAAATGATCGCTGCTGGACAGGAATGGCTCCGCCTCGTCGGGGGGCGGAGACCACGCTGTCAACAGCCCCCTGCGGCCACGGCCGTGATGGACGCAGCCGGTGTCGAGGCCTCGGAGCCACGGCGCAACGTGCAGTCCCTGCAACGACCAGTGTCCGTAGACGATTCCGTAGCCGTGGTTGCGCGCCGACCACTCCACGTGCCAGGGAATGAAATCCGGGTCCATCTCGTCGGGCGGGCTCGACCTCCAGTTTCCCATCGCGTTCACGCTTCGACAGCTTGTGACACAACGCAGCGTATCCAGGTCCGGATCTGTCCCCGGATCCGCCCCGAGAAACGACTCCGCGTCGGCCCGGCTGCCATCGCCCAGCCGTGCCTCGGCGCGGCGGGTGCGCCGCTCGAGTTCGTCGAGGCTCCAATCCGGATGGACCGCAGCGTGCACCATGGCAAAGTCCTGGCCACCGAGCGTGGACCGCAGCATCAGGGGCAGGCCGCGCAGCCAGTCGAACCAGTCGTCGAAATCGGGAGACTCGAGGACATCGTTGAAGGTGTCGAGCCAGGACATCGAACGGAGCCCAGCCGCCACCCGCAGCAGGTTCAGGTCGTGATTGCCCAGCACCACGCGGCCGCGACCGGCTTCGACGAGCTCTCGAACCTGGCGCAGCACCTCGAGGTTCTTCGGGCCGCGATTGACCAGATCCCCCACGAGCCAGATCTCGCTGTCTTCGCCGAACCTGTCGTGCGCGCGCCGGATCAGCTCGTCGAGCTCTTCGCTACAACCCTGCACGTCCCCGACAAAGATCCGCTGCCGCTCCGACACGGCCCCTGTGATAGCAGCTACACACGTCTCATGAGCCCGCGGCCTTTTGAGCGCCCGACCCCGCCTCGGCAACCCCGACAAATTGCAGCGGCGCCATCCGGGCGCCCGCACGCGTCGAAAGCTCGCGAGGCGACCGGCGCCTGAACCCACCAGCCCCCAGGGGATTGGCCCGATTCCGCCGGACGCTTTGCCCCGCCCCGGGTGCCGCTACACTGCTCCCCCACTACGTCTCTGGTCCCCCTACGTTGCCATTCGCCGTCCGGGAGCCGGAGCGACGGGGGGCGCGTGGCACGCCGCATCATCCTCTGCGACGGAGCTGAATCGGCCCGCCTCTGGGCGCAGATCGGGGCTGGCGACGACGAAGACCTCACCTGGATTCCGCGTGACAAGGAGTCGCGTGCACGCCCGGCCGGGTTCCACGCACTTCAGGGAGGCCTCGCCCCCGAATCCATCGCGCGACTCAATCCGAAGCTCGGCGACGAATTCGCCGTGGTGAGCGAAGACCTGCCGTTCGCGCGCAACGCCGTCACCGTCATCAGCGAGGCCGCTCCCGACGCCCCCGTTCTCGTGCTTTCGGACAAGGTCGACGTGGAGGACCTGCCGGATCACCCCTGCCTGCTGCGCGCCGGCCTGCGCTCGCTCATACGCGACGACATCGACGAGGAGTTCTCGCACCTGAGCAATCTCCAGCGCCTGGTGGCCCTGCGAACCTTGATGGAACCCCGTGAAAAACTGGGGATTCTCCTCCAGCCCGACCCGGACCCGGACGGCATCGCGTGCGGCTACGCGTTGCGGGCGCTGCTCGGACGAAAGAGTCCGACGGCGCCGATGATCTCCTTCGGCGAGGTGAAACGCCCCGAGAATCGGGCCATGATCAAAGCCCTCGGGATCGAGATCCGGACGGTCACGCCCGACGAGCTCGACGAGTTCGACGGACTCGCGCTGCTCGACGTACAGCCCAGCGTCTTTGGCGAGAATCCGCCGGCACGGGTTCGTTCCGTCGATCTCGTGATCGACCACCACCCCGAACGCAGCGGTTACGACGCCGTCCTCAAGGACATCCGACCCCGCTACGGCGCGACCTCGACGATCCTGACCGAGTACCTGCGCGCCGCGGACCTCGATATCCGTCCCAAGCTGGCGACGGCCCTCGTCTACGGCATCAAGAGCGATACCCAGCTCCTGGGCCGCGAGACCAGCCGCCACGACATCAACGCCTTCGCCCACCTCCACGGGCTGCACAGCCCGGCCCTGCTACGCCGCATCGAGCGCCCGGCGCTTCCCACCGATGGACTCAGGGCCCTGGGACGCGCGCTTTCCCAGACTTCGGTCGAAGCGGGCATCCACCTGCTTGTGCTCGGTCGCGTCCGAGAAGACGTGATCCCCCAGGTCGCCGACCTCGGTCTGCAGGCCGAGGGCGCCGAATGGTCCATCGCTGCCGGCACCGTCGGCGGTGACCTCGTCTTCTCCGTCCGCAACGTCGGCTATGTGCGCGCGGCCGGCGACGTAGTCCGCGCCGTCGTCGAAGGCCTGGGCGTCGGTGGGGGCCACCGCTCGATGGCCAAGGGCATCATTCCCTTGAAGGCATTCCGCAAGGTCTACGGCGGCGCCACCCGAAAGCAGATCCGCGACGCGCTCCATGACGCATTCGTCAAGGCGATCAATACGCCTGCCAGCTGAGGCGCCTGCGCTTCGGGCGCGAGCGCCAACGCACCCCGGGGTGCGACCGCAGGCGGCGCTAGCGCCGCTTCGTCAAGTTGCCCACCGAGAGCATGCGCTTGAGTATACGGTCCTCAGGAGGCGTCCCGATCACGTCCCAGGACTCCCGGCGCCAGCCGCCGTCCTCCTGGAGGTTCGCGAAGGAAGCTCCCGACGGATCGATCACACGGATCGGGCGCTCCGGCTCGCCCGGCCAGCGCTTGTAGCCCTCGCGTTCTTCGCTCCAACGGCCGACGTACATCCCCACGTCGATCGCCTCATCCCGGACGTCCCAGGATGCGTAATAGAGCGGTGCCAATGACTGTGCGTCGAAATACTGGACGAAGCGCTCCACCTGCTGACCGCCACGCCGCTGCTTCGAACGCCCTTCGACCACCACGGCCCGCCGCAAGTCCCAGCGATCGCTGGCATAGGACAGTCCCCACGGGCCAAACTCGCGATCCGGCGCAGCCGGGAACGCCGGATTCGAGGCGTTGATCGGAGTCAGGACGTCCTGCACACCGAGCAGTCGCATTTCATAGAGATTGGGCCGCAGCTCCATGCCTTCAAAGCCGGATCGCTTCGTCGTGATGCTCGATGCTGCCGCGGCTCCGGTACCACCGCCCGTGACGCCTCCGCCGCCCGAGACTGCCAGCACCGTGGGCTTCACTACCCCGACGCTGAACGAAGGCATGTAGATGCCCTCGACTCCGGT
>SMWR01000050.1 GCA_004356735.1 Deltaproteobacteria bacterium | reverse complement strand
GCTGCGCGCCGACCACGTGGGCGTATACGGCTACGATGTCGCGCACACGCCTCATCTCGATTCGCTGGCTGCCCGCGGAGTGCTCTTCGAGAACGCCATGGCCTCGGTGCCCATCACGCTCCCCTCCCATGCGTCGCTGCTGACGGGACAGCACCCCCCGCGTCACGGTGTACGCCACAACGGCCTGCACCGGATCTCCGATCAATCGAAGACCCTCGCAGAAGTGCTGGCAGACGGCGGATACCAGACCGGAGCCGTGGTCGGCGCCGTGGTGTTGGCGGGGGAGACCGGCCTGCGGCAAGGCTTTGCGCATTACGATGACGCCGGGTCGCGCTTGGCGACCGAAGAATCAGGGTTTCTCGAACGGCCGGCCATCGAGGTGAGCGACCGCGCCCTAGCACTCCTACGCGAACTGTCCGAGCCCTTCTTTCTATGGGTGCACTACTACGACCCGCACGAGGACTGGCGCGCGCCCGCCGCCTGGTCGAAGCGCTTCGTCAACCGCCCCTATGATGCGGAGATCGCCTACACGGATGCCCAGTTGGGGCGCGTGCTGCGGGCGCTCGAGTCGGACGGCCGACTCGGGCGAACGCTAGTGGTGCTCACGTCGGATCACGGCGAGAGCCTCGGTGAGCATGGGGATCGCACCCACTCCTACGGTCTCCACGAGACGACGCTGCATGTTCCCCTCATGATTGTGGGCCCTGACATTCCGGCGGGAAAACGGGTGGTCGACGTCGTGAGCCTTGTCGATCTCGCTCCCACGCTGCTGGCACTCACTGGCATGAGGCCCCTCGCCAACGCTGACGGCCGCTCCCTGCAGGGTTTCTGGACCGGTTCGCCGCCTCCGCATTTCGGTGCCTACTCGGAGACCCTGGCTACGCGCCTCGATCATGGCTGGGCGCCGCTTCACAGCTGGCGCTCGTCGACGCATCGCTACGTGCAATCGCCGCGTCCAGAGCTCTACGAGCTGGCGGACGATCCGGATGAGATGCACAACCTCCTGCGCGGCAAACCAATGGGCGACGCGCGGGTGCTGGCGGTGGAGTATCAGAAGAACATCGACGACGTGATGAGCCACGAAATCGCGCAAGATCGCCAGACGGTCGACGCGTCCATGCTGCGTCGGCTTCAGTCGCTGGGCTATGCGGTCACGGCGCACGAGGCCGAGCGCAACGACCTCGACCCGAAGGACGGCCTGCGCCTGCTCGATCGATACCACCAGGCGGTGACACACCTGAAAAACGGCGAGCCGGTGCCTGCGCGCCGGCTCTTCGAAGAGGTGCTTGCGGGAATGCCCGGCAGCGCCCTGACCCACTCTCAACTGGCGCGCGCGCTGGCCGAGATGGGTGAGCCGGAGGCTGCGCTCGAGCACGCCCGGCTCGCCGTGGACCTCGTGCCGGACTCGGGGCAGCAGCTTGCCCGTCTGGCCATGCTGGAGCTCCAAACCGGTCGAGTTGCTGCAGCGGCCCAGCACTTCGACCAAGCGCACACTCAGGATCCAGCGTCGCCCCAGGCGCAAGCAGGCGTGATGTGGAACGCGGCGCGCAGCGGGGATGAAGAAGCGGCGCAGCGTCACGAAGCGCGCGCGCTGGAGCTCGATCCGGACGGATGGAAGACGCGTCAATTGCTAGCGATGCTATGGATCCAGCTCGGGCGGCCCGATCGCGCCTGGCCGCTGATCGAGGCTGCTTTGAAGCTGCGACCGGAAGAGAAGGATCTGCACCGTGACGCTGTGGTGACGCTGGTCCAGCTGGGGCGTGCCGAGGAAACCGCGCGGCACTTGGCTGTGACCGGACAGGCGCTCGCTTCTCCCAGTTTCTCCAACCGTCTGATCATCGCGCATGCGCGCGCCGGCGA
The DNA here is from genome assembly GCA_004356735.1 of Deltaproteobacteria bacterium. Taxonomy (GTDB): domain Bacteria; phylum Myxococcota_A; class UBA9160; order UBA9160; family SMWR01; genus SMWR01. Next base: position 14,608 of record SMWR01000050.1, on the reverse strand, counting down.
TACCCAACGCGCGGTGACGCTCTTTGAGACCATCGTCGAGCGCCACCCGGGTTACGAGCCGGCGAAGCGTAACCTCGCTTCCCTTCTCCAACGCATCAACCGCCCCTGAGGATTCGAAACGCGAGCCGTTCGGCGCCCACAGGCTGTCGAGGTGTAACGCGGCCGCGCCGTGCCGGTCCCCATCGCCGGGCGGCGCCCCGAACGTGATTGCGCCCGAGAATCTCGGACCTACGAAGAGCACTCGGATGGTGAGCTAGCGAGCCGCCACGGCGGGTGTCAGACCCACGTGCTGGAGTCCGGCGCTGGGCCACTCAGGAACGTCGACTCCGAGTAGACGCGCGAACATGGCGGGAATGCCCTTGAGATCCGGGCGTCCAGCGATGCGGGTCTTCGAAATTCCCGGTCCCAGTACGACGAAGATTGCATCGGTCTCGTGTTGACTTCCGGTTCGGATGCCGTGGTCCGACATGACCACGATGATGTCGTCCTCATCCATCCGGTGGTAGAGCTCGGCCATGCGGTCGTCGATGTAGCGATAGATGGAGTGCAGTGCGGCCTCGCCGTCGTCCTGTCCGTTCTCCAGCAGGTCGTGCACCAGCATGTGTGTGAGGATGTCCAGCGCCTCGATCCGCAGCAGCAGCAGATCCACTTCACCGGACGCGAACAACTCGCTTCCGCTGTCGAACTCACCGGCAATTGCCTCCACATGGACGCGTACCTCAGGATTGCTGCGCGTCACGGGCATCCGCTCCCGCTCGTCTCGGCGCAGCGGACGGAAGACCGGGCCTGTAGCGATTTTCAAGCGCTTGCCGAAGGGTCCCACCGCTTCGGCGTGATGACCAGCCTCGACACGACCGTGCGAAAACAACATGTTGACGGCGACCCGGTCGCCGGCCCCGATGGTCTCGAAGAGGTTCGGGCGCATGGGCAGCGCAGCCGAAAGGAAGTCGAAGGGATTCGTTGATACCGACGCCAGACCGGCGATCTCGAGCCCCATGCGGTGAACGAGGCCGAGGAAGCTGAGCTGCTCACCGCGAGTCGGGTAGATCAGCGACTCCATGGCCATCGCGGTAAACGGCGGGTCGCTGGTCAGCACGGCACTGGTGCCGTTCCGGATCAGGAAGTCGGTGAACGGCAACTCCCCGCGTGCTCTCAAGTACTGGGTGATCCGCCAGTCGGAACAGTCGAGCACGAGTCCCAGGACGCGTGTGCGGCCGTCAGCCGGTGCACGAGAGCGCGGTTCAAAGTGCGCCTCGGGCCGCGCGGGCCCACGCTCTGCGGTGATGCGAACAGGTTGATCCAAGCGTGTCCAGAAGCGACCCGACGCACGGGGGTGTCCGTCTCGATCCTTCAGTACCCACCGTTCTGGCCAAGGGCTCACGCCGCGCCGGAATTCCGCGCGGCCGGAAGCATCGAGGGCAACCTCCTGGAATTCCGAATCCGGTTCCCCCGCGACGTGATTGGAGACCCACAAACGGTCGCTGGGCACGGGATCCGACACCGAGAACTGAATCGTCCCCAGCCGGTCCTGCCGCTTGCGCCACTCGCCCGCGTCGCTCTCCGGCATGGCGATGGCGCGCTCCAGCTGACCGCGGGTGATGCTGCGGATTCGGATCTTGGAGGCTCCGCGATCGAAGAAAGTGAGGGCTTCTTCGTAGCGCCGTTCCACCATCAGGTGCATGATCAGGCGCGTGTAGACCTCTCCGTGGATGTATGCGTCCTGCAGTTCATCCTCGCGTGCCAGCACGTCTTGGAGCAGATCGATCCAGGACCTCTCGGGATCGGAGAGTCCCGAGGTGCTCAGACTCAGCGAATAGAACGCGTCGATCGCAACGGAGTCGCCCTGAATCTCCCGCCACTTCGCGTAGGTCGCGCGCAGGTCCTCCAAGCGCCCGAGCTGCGCCTGCGCCCGCTCGCGATTCTGCACCCAGAAGAGGAAGATCGGATCTTGCGGCGCAGGCCACAGGTTGCCCAGCACTCGCAGCGCGGTCTCGTAGTGATTGGCTCGGTTGTAGTAGGCCGCTAGCAGGACGCGGTTTTGGAGCGACGCTGCATCGGGTCCCAAGCCAGCCTCGTACTCGGTGAGGACGGCCGTTTCACCTTCGAGTGCGATGCGCGTCTCGAAGACGCGTTCGACGAACGAGAGATCGTCGGGATAGACGCCACGACCGAAGCGCGCCACGCGAGCTGCGGCCTCTTCCTGGCGCTGTTCCGTTCCGAACCGAATGGCGTGCTTCAACAACGTGCGAGATGGAATCCACGTCGGATCGTTGCCGGTGCCCACCAGCTGGAGCACCAGTTCCAAGCACTCCTCGAAGCGCTCCAACGCCACCAGCGCATCGCAACGTGCTCGGGCGACCATCTGGCCCTCGACGTCGCCGCCCACCCAACCGTCGGAGAGTGCCAGCGTTTCAGACCAGTGCCGCCCCTCGGCCGCCTTCGTCACGTCAGCCACCCGGTTCTGTCGTTGCATCACCCGGATGGCATTGCCGGACACCAACGCCAGACAGACGAGCAGCAGACCGAGGAACAGTCCGGTGACATTCCAGCGCACTAGGGCCTACCCTCGAGCACCAGCTGGAGATGCACCTCGTCGCCGACACGCTGAAGCTGGGCCTGGAGGGTCTGCCATGCATAGTCGAGCTGGGGAAGAGGAGCGTTTGGGACCCACGCCGCGTGCAGGGCAGAATCCGCCGCGGCGAAGCGGTTCAGGTGTACCACGACTCCGCCGTGCGTAGCGGGACCCAGACCGCTGCCGGGCTCCAGCGCGCGCAACAGCGCCCTACGGTTCCAGCCGATCAGGATCATCCCCTTTGCTGCCGCATAGCAGGGATCGAATTCCGGGAGGAGCTGCATCTCGACCATGCAGACGCCCCGATACTCACCGAAGCGTGCCGGAACATGTCGGAACTTCCATGTTCGTGAGATGTCGGCAATGAAGGCATCCATTGCTTTCACCGCTGCAGCCTCCACCCGCGTGCCCACCGCGATGACGATAGGAGGCATCATCTGTTCGGCCTCGGGCAGGTAGATCGCAAACTCGAGGCTTCCATCGAGAATCGCACTGGAGAAGATCTGGCTCTTCAGTTTGAACATGCTGTCGCCCTGGCTGCCCTGGGGCACCAGTGATGCGATGTCGAGACCGGAGTCGGGCCGGATGCGACCGTGCACCAGCGTGTCGCTGGGGTTGAGCCGCGGCGGGCCGGCTCCTTCCGAGGACGGCACCAGCAGACTTCCCAGTGTGCCGCTGGGCAGCGGGTCGAAGCGGGCGTTCAAGCGGAGCGTACCGTCTGGTTCCGAGCGTACGGTGCCGATCAGGCGGCTTGGGGCGTTCGAAGCATCTGTGGGTCGGCCGACAGGAGCGAGGAAGACGAGATCCGCGTCAGCTTGTAGCTTCCGCACGGCGGCGGGCTGATCTGCAAGGCGCGCGCAGGCGAGGCGGTCCCACAGCGCTTCGACGCCCTCCTCGGTGGAGGCGGCCCCGGCGAACTCTTCGCAATCCGACAGCCTCGACTCGATCTCGAAGGCTCGGTATGCCAGGGAAGTGCCCGCCAGCGACTGAAGACCTTTCAGCAGCGGCTTCAGCGCAGCCACCCGGCCAGCGACGTAGGCGCCGGCGGGGAAGGGATCGACCTCTGAGGGGGCTGTGCAGGCGAAGCCGACAAACGCGAACATCGCGATCCACAAGCCACTGAAGCCACTGCGGAGTTCCGAGCGGAGATCAGAGAACACGCGACCCCCTACGGCCTTGCGGCGACTCCTCAGGAATGAGCACCTGACCCAGCTACGTATCGGAAGTATCAGGGGTCTTCTTGAGAGCCCAGGACCTCGCCCAGCAGTGCCGGTAGGTCTGGGCAGCGCGGTTGGGACGAAGCGGTCGGCTCGTTCTCAATTTCGGTCCGCGGCGCCTGCACTTCGAGCCGGTCGGCGTCTTCAAGGAGGTGGGCTACAAGTTCGGGCGCTACTGGGACGTTGCGTGGATGCAGAAACCCGTCCCGCGGGCCGGGGTGAGACGGCCCAGCCTCGGGGAGGTTCCACCCAGCATGTCGAACCACGCGGGCTTCAGCGTGCGCAAGCGGATCGAGAGCTTCGGCTATGCGATCCGAGGCATGGCGACCCTGCTCTCGTCTCAACCCAATGCGTGGATCCACGCGGCCGCCACCCTCGCCGTCGTGTGCCTGGCTCTCACCCTCCGACTCGATCGGCTGGATTGGGCGTTGCTTGTGACGTCCATCGCCATGGTCTGGGCGGCCGAGGCTTTCAACAGCGCGCTCGAGTGGTTGTGCGACGTGGCCTCGCCGGAGCAGCATCCCCTGGTGGAGAAGGCCAAGGACGTCGCGGCCGCGGCCGTGCTGATCGCGAGCATCGCCGCCGCGATCGTTGGCTGCCTGGTGATGGGCCCGCCACTCTGGGCCGCTCTCAGCGGTTGATCCACGACCCGACGAAGGTCGACCCGGTCGTGCGGGCCGCCGGGGTCAGTCGTCGGCGTCTTCGTCGGCCAGCTGCACCGGGCCGAACTTGTCCGGATGCCGGGCCTTCTTGTCGCGATAGACCGCGCGCAGCGCGTCCATGTCCGCCCGGACCGAGTTCGAGGGAACCACCAGAGGGCCAAAGCCCGAGGTCCGCGTCGCGTAGTCCAGGTAGCTCGGGAGCACAGGGACGCTCGCCTTGCGTGCGATCCAATAGAAGCCCGACTTCCAGTGCTCGGCGCGGCGGCGCGTGCCCTCCGGTGCGACCACCAGGGTCAGCTTGTCGTGTTCCCGAAACATCGCTGCGGCCTGGTCCACCAGGTTCGTGCTGTGGGAGCGATCGACGGGCAGCCCACCGGTCCATCGATAGAACCAGCCGGCGGGACCGTCGAACAGACTCTTCTTGCCGAGCCAGCGGACGTCCAGCTCGAACGCCCACCCGAACGCCAGCATCAGGGGAAGGTCCCAATTGCTGGTATGGGGGGCCGCGATCAGCACGAATTGGTCTCCCTCGGGACGAGTTCCGACCGGCCGCCAGCCGACGAGTCTCAGCAACCAGATGGCCAGGCGCTGCTTCACCGGGCGTCGATCCAGTCGCGTAGATCGCGAGCTGCGCGGCCACGGAAGCCGCGATACCAGTCGAAGCGTTCGAGCGACTGACGGAGCGCGCGGGATCCACTCGGGACCGGATGTCTGGCAAAGAACGTAGCGACCTCGCGCCGGTGAGCCGAGGTCAACAGATTCGAAGTCGACTCGACCAAGCGGCTGGCCAGCAGCGAGGGCATGCGCTTGTAGAGCCGTGACCAGCGACGTTGGACGAAGCGCCAGGTCGGCTCGCGGGCAGCCGGATTGGCGAGCATGCGGGTCAGCAGGAAGATCACGTCCTGGGTGGCCACCGCGCCCGTCAGCGAAAGCTCCAAGCTGCGCTCGATCAGCTTCGGGTCGCGGAAGGCGCCCAGGGCGAGCAGGAAGCGGCGTTGCTCCTGGGGCGTGCGGGCGCTCTTGGCGGCCTCGCGGAAACGGCGGTGGAGGGCGGCTCCGCCGGTGCGGGCCGCCAGGCCGACGACGTCATCGGCGAGATTGGCGTCGATGGCGCGGCGGTTGTCCAGATAGCGTTCACAGTGGTGGGCGGCGGCTTCGAGAACCGCTTCGGATCCACCGATACCGCCGACGAGATGAAGCAGCGCGGCGCGTCGCATACGGTCGGCGTCATTCTCACTGGCTCTCGGCTTCCATCCGGCGGCCTCGAAGTGCGGGCCGAAGCTGTTCTGGATCCAGGTCGCGTAGGCGGACCCGCAGCGGGGTGCAGCGTCGGGGATCAATCCGTCGGCCAGGAAGCCGAGTGGCTTGTGCAGGGCCATCAAGACGTCTGGGTCCCGCTCGTCTGCCAGGGTTGTCGCGAGATCCATGAAACTGCCGAAGTCGGCGCGTCCGGCGCGGACGAGCGCCCACTGGTGATCGACCAGTCCCATGCGCTCGACGGCCGAGAGACCGTTCAGCCGGCGCAGGAGCTGTTCGAAGTCCCTTCGGGCGTGATGCGGGCGAAAGAATCCGCTCTCGTCGGCATTGCCGTAAAGGAAACCGGCGCCGCTGCCCGCCAGCTCGATTCGTTGGCGTGCGCGGGTAAGAAGATGTCGCTCCAGATGGCTGCGTACACCGCGCTTGCTGCCCACCCGTGCAACCCAGGGCACGGGCCAGCGTGTGTTGGAACTCTTTCCGCGGCGTTTTCGCTCGACAAACGGTTCTTGGCTGATGTCGACCCGCGTGCGCCCGCCCGATTCCTGCTTCCGGATGGTGAGCACCGGATAGCCCGATTGTTCGATCCAGGCCCGGACCATGGGCTCGACCGACTCTCCCGATGCTTCGGAGAGCGCGGTCCAGAGATCGGCAGCCACGGTGTTCGACTCGCGATGCCGTCGGATGTAGAGACGTACACCCTTGCGAAACGGCGTCGATCCGAGATAGCGCTCGATCATTCGCACGACGGCCGCACCCTTCTCATAGGTGATCAGGTCGAAATTCTGATTGGCTTCGGCCGCTGTCTTGACTGGAACGTAGATCGGGTGTGTGTGCCTCAGGGCGTCCATTTCCAATGCCGCTGCCCGGCCATGCTGAAAATCGTGCCAGATCTTCCATTCGGGTCGCCAATCGTCGACGACGACGAACGCCATCCAGGTGGCGAAGGCTTCGTTGAGCCAGAGGTCGTCCCACCAGGCCATGGTCACGAGGTTGCCGTACCACATGTGGGCGAGCTCATGGGCGATCACCTCGGCTGCTCGCTTGCGCTCGGGCAGTGTCGATGTCGCCGGATCCAGCAGCAGTAGCGTCTCACGGAAGAAGACGGCTCCGGCGTTCTCCATGGCGCCGAACTCGAAGTCGGGGACGGCCACCAGGTCGAGCTTGGCGTAGGGGTAGGGGAGGTCGAAGTAGCGCTCGAGCCGGTCGAGGCAGGCATGCGCGGCTTCCAGTCCGAAGGCCGTGAGCCGTGCCTTGCCCGGCGTGTGCCAGATGCGGATCTCGGTGGGGCCCAGGCGGGTCGGCCGCGAGCGTTCCAGCTCGCCTACGGCCAGCGCCACCAGGTAGGTCGAGAGCGGCGGGGTCTCGGAGAACTCGACCCGCTTGCGTCGGGACGGCAAGCGGCGCGTGCGACGGACGGGCGTGTTGGAGATCACGGCGTTCGCAGCGCCCGTAGTCACCGCGATTCGGAAGCGGGCTTTCATTGAAGGCTCGTCGAAGCACGGGAAGAATTTGCGTGCGTCGGTTGCCTCGAGCTGGGTGAACGCATAGCGGCGCTTGCCCACCGAGGCGCCGTAGAGGCCGCACAGATCGGTGCGCAGACGTCCGGAAAAATTCAGCTCGAGCACCGCGCCACCGGCCGGAACCGATTTCGGGAACTGCACCTCGATCATCTCGACCGCGGGATGGCTTTCGATGCGCCCCCTCATCTCCTGGTCGCCCCAGCGAATCCGCGGCTGCGTGACGCGCAGGTCGCGGGCGTGAAGCCGGATCGAACGGCTGGCGCGGTCGAGTCGCAGCGTGATCGAGACGTCGCCCTGGAAACGGTCGCTCTTCGACGGGTCGACGTCTACGTGAAGATCAACCGATTCCGGCCGGACGTCGTCGGGGAGTCGATAACGCGGGGTGCGGAGACGGCTGGAACGGTGCAATGCGTCGGCTCAGCTCGGCTGCTGATTCGCCAGCGAGGGAGCTGGCGGCGGAAAGTGGATGTACTCCTCGATGATCGTGAGTGCCAGAGCCGTCTCGTTCGCTTCGGGGTCGAAACGGCCACGCTTTTCGAGGTCCTGGCTGAGGACACCGAGAACCTTCTGGCGAGTGAGATCATCCGTGTGACTCTTGACGGTCTGCTGCTCGGCCTCGTCCTGGTAGCAATAGGCCTTCCAGGAGATCGAGAAGCGCAGATCGTCCCAGCTGTAACGGGCCAGCACTCCGTCTCCGTCCTGGAGCTGCCAGCGTCCGTCCCCCGCGAATCGGAGCCGCATGCCGGGACGCAGATCTGGCATCGGCTCGTCGCGTTCGAGCACGGGATTGACGCCGTGGAAGACCGAGTCGGTGTCGAGCAGGATCGCCGTGTTGTGCCGGACGCTGTGCTCGACAGGCGGACCGTAGGGGCCGTCGGGATAGAAGACGAAGCCGCCGCCGCGTGGATGGCCAAACCACGATACGCCGGTCGCGATTCGCATTCGCCATTTGTCGAAGAGCCCCGAGTGGTGCATCGCAACGATGAGCCACTGAGGGTCGGACTTCCGATTGATCCCGCGAAACTCCGGAACGTCGGTGTGCAGGGTGAGCTCCTGGCCGGGAACCAGGATGTTGGCATAGACGATCGACGGCTCGACGATCGAACAGCCGTAGAGCTTCTTGGACGCTTCAATGAAGCCCGGGTGGCCGAGCACGGGCTCGATGCCCTTTACCAGGGGTTCGGCGTAGGCGTATTCCTCGCGGAAGTAGTTCGTCCGAGCGGCGAGGCGCGCGAGGGGTTCGTTGCGTCCGCCGCGTCCGCCGGTCTTCAGGAAGTTCAGGACGGCGTCGTGGCGCTGGGTGAGTCCCTCGCCCATGTCGTCTTCGATGCTCTCTTCTCCGTACATGCCATAGCTGCCGTATCGCTCGCACAGCTTCAGCATCTCTTCTGCCTGGGCGTCGGGCAGAAGCGGGTCGATGAGCTGGAACTGGATCTCCCCCACGAGGCTCCTCTCGGGATTTTTGCCTGGCAGGCGCGCATCGTATCACTTCTAAATACCAGGAGCCGAGCGATGGCATCCGATTGAAGTCAGCCCATCGGGCTAGCGGGCGGGTCGAAACGGGATTCCCAGCACCGGGTTTTGGCCTTCTGGGAGGGGGACGCTGGCTGCCGGTAGCACGTCGAGGGCGACCGGCCCCTCGTTGGCATGAGGATCGATCTCCACCCGGATGCACAGCGGTGAATCGGCCCAGCGAAACTCGAGCAGGTTGTTGCGGTCCTGGCAGATCCCGCCCAGCGTGGCCTCCCATTGATGACGCGCGCGCGCGGCGCCATGGGCGTTGAGTCGAACGGCGACCAGATCCATCGGCTCGGGTGCCGGGTCTGGCAGCGGCGGGAAGCGGAAGTCCTGCGTCTCGCTGGGCTCGAGCTCAGGATGCGATTCTGCGAGCTGCACGACGATGCCCTGGGCCTGCTTGGGGTGCAGGAACGCTTCCTTCCAGGCGGGGAACTCGTCGGTGTATCCCACGACCTCGTAGCCCTGGGATCGCGCGTGATCGGCCGCTGCGGCCAGGTCGTTCACCATGAAAGTGACGTGGTGGACGCCGTGGCCCTGTCGCTCGAGGAAGCGGTGGAGGAAGCCGTCCGGCGGTCCGTGGGGCTCGAGGATCTCGACCACGCCGCCGCGGCCGAACGCGAACTGCCACCAGAGAAAACCCGAGCCGGGACCCGAGTCGAGCGGGCGGGCACCGAGTTCACCCACCAGGAAGTCGGTGACGTCGGCGGCCCGGGGAACGGCGATGGCTACGTGGTCGAGATCGCGGATCAGTTCGGACGGGCTCATCGGGGCCCTACCTTGCCGCGTTTCGGGATCCGGCGCGAGTCCGGCGATGCCGCGGCCTGCGCGGTATGTTCGAGCCTGGCTTCGCGACCCCCCGCGCGATCCGATCTCAGCGGGGGGACGTTTCATGGCCAGCGCGAATCGGGAGCAGTGGTCCAGCCGCCGGGGCTTCATCCTGGCGGCCATCGGCTCGGCCGTCGGTCTCGGCAACATGTGGCGCTTCTCGTACCTGACTGCCGAGAACGGTGGCGCCGCGTTCGTGATCCTCTACCTGGGCATCACGCTTCTGGTCGGGCTTCCGGTCCTGCTGGCCGAGCTGGTGCTGGGCCGCGGTTCCCAGCAGAGTCCGATCCGGGCGCTCGCCCACTACGGCGGTGATGCCTGGAAGCCCCTGGGCTTCGTGTTCGTTGCAGCCGGCTTCTTGATCCTCTCCTACTACGCCGTGATTGCGGGCTGGACCGTGCGCTACGCGGGGATCGCCCTGTTCTCGGGCTTCGACGCTGACATCGCCGACCACTTCGGTGAAGTGGCCACCGGCTTCGACGCCGTCTGCTACCAGGTGCTCTTCATGGCCGGAACGATCTGGGTCGTGGCCAGGGGCGTGAGGGCCGGAATCGAACGCACGTCCATGGTGTTGATGCCGCTCCTCTTCCTGATCGTGTGCGGGTTGGCGATCCATGCGGCGACCCTCGATGGGTCCGAAGGCGGCTACCGCTACTACTTCGAGACGGACTGGTCGAAGATCCTCACGGCCGGCGTGCTGAAGGACGCGGCCGGCCAGGCCTTCTTCAGCCTGAGTCTTGGCATGGGCGCGATGCTGACCTTCGCGAGCTACTTGTCGCGCGAGAATCACCTGCCCAACGAGTCGGTCCTGATCGTCGGCGCCGATGTCGGGATTGCCTTCATCGCGGGTCTCGTGGTCTTCCCGATGATCTTTGCCCTGGGCCTCTCGGAGGCGGTGAAAGAGAGCACGATCGGCGCGCTCTTCATCACGCTTCCCCAGGCTTTTGCCGAGATGGGACCGGTCGGCCGCATCGTTGGCCTGCTCTTCTTTTCGGCCCTGATCGTCGGCGCACTCACGTCGGCGATCTCGCTGCTCGAAGTGGTCGTAGCGTCGGCGATCGACGGACTCGGATGGTCGCGCAAGCGAGCGGCGATCGTGAGCGGGATCGCCATCACGATCCTGGGCATCCCGTCGGCGTTCGACACGGAAATACTCGGTGTCGTCGACAGCATCGCCAACAACATCCTCCTGCTCGGCGGCGGTCTGGCCCTGTCGATTTTCGTCGGGTGGATCATGTCGGATCCGATCGGAGAAGCCCGGACCGGGGCCGAGGACGTGCGCTGGTTCTTGCTGTGGCGCTTCCTGCTCCGCTTCGTGTGCCCGGCGGTCCTGGTGTTCGTGCTCTGGTTCGGTCTGCAAGACACGGCCGCCGCAGTGAAGGGGCTCTTCGGCGCGCGCTAGCGACCGACGCCGGTCCGGCGGATCGCCGCCATGGCGTCGATGACCTCGGTCCGGCGCACCAGCGAGCGGATCTCCTCGGCGAACGCCAGCCGCCTGGCCTGAAGATCAGGCGTGCGGGTGTCGAGGATGCCCCGGTTGTCGGCCAGCCGCAGGGCGTTGCGAAACAACACCTGGGAGATCGACGCGGCGCTGTGGATGCGGCGCTGCAAGTGGTACTGGCGGCCCACCCGCATGCAGCGTTCGATGAACTCGGTCTCATCGAACCCGTTGCTTCGATCCAGGGCGGCCAGCAGATCGCCCACGATCTGGTAGGCCTCGACGAAGGGGCGCAGGACCCGGTGGGAGCTGAACGGTCGGAAACGTCGGATCAGGTCGAGGATCTCGTCCGGGCCCGCTCGGATCCGGTCCTCCCAGTCTGCGTCGTAGAAGCGCAGCTCCTGGATGATCTCCGCGCGGAACGCGTCCTTCTCGGCAAAGAAGAACTCGAACTTCAGAAGATCGCGCAGCTGCATGGCCGCGTCCCAGAATCCGGCCAGCGAGTCGTCGGTCCCGGCTTCCGCGGCGTGCAGCAGCGCGAGCTCGACGATGCACGCCGTGATGAAGAAGTGGATCACCGTGTTCCGGTAGTAGGCGGCAGCGAGCTGCTGCTCGGGTCCGATCACGTAGACCGGCTCCATTCCTTCACCGAAGCGGGTCACCACGTCGTTCTCCACGAGGCGCGCGAGGGCCTGGGAGACACCCTCGGTGTGGTCCAGCTTGAGCACACCCACGGTCGGAAGATTCCGCGTCTTCACGAAATAGAGGATGTTGCGCAGGGCCTGGTGCACCTCGCCCACCGAGAGCGCGCGAAACCCGCTGCCCAGCATGGACAGGGTCACCAGCGCGCTCTCGGTGATCGGCGTGACCTGGTTGATCCGCACGCAGACCTCGAAGGCGAGCTTCTGGATTGCCAGGTTCGTCTCGTCCGGATCCGGATCGGCGCCCGGATTGGGCTGACCCAGGGCCTTCGACAGCGAAATCGGCTCGCCAAAACGGAAGTGGATCGTGCCATATTTCCTTCGGAGCGAGCGCACGACGCCCACGAACCAGGCGAAGCTCTCTTTTTTCTTGACGGCACCCTTCTGCTCGTTGGCGTAGGAGTCCACGTCCTGGATCTGGTCGTAGGCGATCGAGACCGGAATCAGCTGTACGTCTTCGGCCTTGCCGCGCATGTAGGCGTCCACCACGTAGGCCAGCAGTCCAAAGCGCGGAGGCAGGAGCTTGCCCGAGCGGGAGCGGCCACCCTCGATGTACCACTCGAGCGAGAAACGCTTCTCGATCAGGTAGTCGATGTAGTGCTGGAGGACGAACTTGTAGACCTCGTTGTCCTTGAACGTGCGGCGGATGAAAAAGAGTCCGCTGCGACGCCCGATCGGACCGACCGGAAAGAAGTTCATGTTGATGCCACCGGCGGTGTGGTTCGGTGCGTGCCCGTTTTCGTGTAAGGCGTACTGCAGCACCAGGTGGTCGAGGTTCGACTTATGGGACGGAAGAAACACGATGGGGTGGCGCTCGCCCAGCGCCTTGACGCGCCGAAGCTCCGACCGGTCGTACTGGAGGGTGGCGTCGTAACCCTGGGTGTAGAGCATGTGGATCAGCCGGGCGGCGATATCGATCACGAAGGGGCTGTGGGTGGCCGCAATCTCCTTGAGGTAGCCAGCGGCCTCGCGCTGTACCTGGTCTGGGGACTTGTCGAGTTCGCGCGCGATGCGCGCCAAGCCGCCGCGAAAGCCGGGACGTCCCAGGATGTCTTCGTGGATCAGCCGAGGAACCTTGTAGCGTTCACCGCGAAGCCGGCGCTCGGCGCGTTCCAGGGCCAGCGCAGCCTGTCGGGCGACGAACTCGTGGAGACCCGACGCTTCCTCCACGTCCTTTCCGCTCGCGACCTGCCACCGCACCCTCAGCTCCGAAGCGGGCGCTGGCTCGCCAGCGACGATGCGACAGCGGTCCCGCTCGCGACGGAGGATCCAATGCTGGCGCAACGACCCCGGATCGCGAGGATCGCCAAAGCGGACGATGTCCGAGAGGCGTACCGCCCTGACCCCGTCGCGTTTGCGTGGCAGCCAGACCACTCGCAAGGGCGCCAGCAGTACGTCGACTCGACTGGCGAGACACTCCTCCAGGGCAGCCAGCGAAACGCGCGAAGCCCGTCGCCGCGTGGGATAGATGGCCACCCGCTCGTATTCCGCCCCGTCGGGACGGTGGCGCAGGATCCAGCCCTCGGCGATCCGGCGCTCGGCGGTGCTCGAAGCGTCGAGAAGAAAGACGACACGGCGCCCGTTGCTCTCGGGCCATTCGGGCTCGTGGCGCAGGGGCGTCCGGAATGCGGCAGCGGGCGCCATTACATCCCATCCTACCATTCTGGCTGCCAGCTTTGCTGCATCGCCGTGGCTGCGTCATTCCCCGCGCAGGTAGTCGAGAGCGAGGCGCGTCATGGCGAGTACGCCGATGGGGAGGGCCGCCTCATCGACAAAGAAGCGCGGCGAATGGTTCGGGGCCGCGTCTTCGGCCTTCACGTCTACGGGTCGGATGCCCAACCACACGTACAATCCGGGCACTTTCTGCTGGTAGAACGAGAAGTCCTCGGATCCGGTGCGCGGGGGCGCTTCGATCACGAGCGGAGCGGATGTTTCCAGGCTGGGAAGCATGCGGCGCGTCAATTCGGGGTCGTTCCAGGTGACCGGGTAGCCCTCCGCCACGTCGATCTCGACCTCGGCGGTCGCTCCTTGCGCGGCTGCGGTTTTCTGTGCCGTGTCCCGCACCAGCTCGTGCAGCTCGAAGCGCATGTCGGGATCGAGGCTGCGGATCGTTCCGTGCAGCTCGACTTCGCCGGGAATGATGTTGTGCCGGATGCCTCCGTGGATCGACCCGATCGAAACCACCGCGGGAACCCGCACATCGAGTCGGCGTCCGGGAATGGCCTGGAGCGCCAGCACGATTCGCGACGCCGCGGTGATGGGGTCGATGCCGCGCCAGGGGTAGGCCGCGTGGGTCTGCTGCCCCCGAACCAGGATCCGCATACGGTCCGAGCTGGCCATGGCGCCCCCCGATCGGAAGGCGATCGTGCCGACGCTGTGCTGAGGAACGGCGTGGAGGGCGAAGATCGCTTCGGGCTTCGGGTCGTCGAGAGCGCCTTCAGCGATCATCAGCTTGGCACCGCCTGCTTCGCCAGGGGGGGTCTCTCCTCGGCGGGTTGGAACAGGAAGAGAACGGTTCCCGGCAGCTCCTCACGCAGGTCGCTCAGGACTTGGGCGGCGCCGAGCAGGATGGCTGTGTGGGCGTCGTGGCCGCAGGCGTGCATCACGCCGATTTCACGGCCCGCGTACTCGGACCTGACCTTGGAGGCGAACGGAAGGTCGAGCTCCTCGGTCACCGGCAGCGCATCCATGTCTGCGCGCACGGCCACGACCGGTCCCGAACGACCACCGCGCAACACACCCACGACGCCCGTGTGTGCGATCTTCTCGCGAACCTCGATCCCCATCCCGCGCAATTCGCGCGCCACCAGCGCCGAGGTCAGGAACTCGCGGTTCGAAAGTTCGGGTCGCTCGTGGATGCCGCGTCGCCAGTCGACCACTCGTTCGTTCACGGCCTTG
>SMWR01000001.1 GCA_004356735.1 Deltaproteobacteria bacterium | reverse complement strand
AGGCCGGACCTACCTGGAAGCGGCGGCCCTAAGACCCGCCGCCGGACCGCGAGGGGAAGTGGAGCCTGCGCCACATCCTCGTATGGCGTCGGCCACCGATCGAAGCCTCGGGACCGCGTCCCGAGGGATCGGTGGCCGGCGTTTTCCTTTTTTGGAAAGCCGGCTGCGGGATTGGCTTCGATTGCATTCGTAGAGTTCCGGGCGTAGCCTTGCCCTTGGCGGGTCGGCGTTCGGAGGTTCTTGCGTGTTCGATTGGCTGCGATCGCACTTCAAAGGTCGTCCAGGTTGGGCGAACGCGTTGATGCTCTTTGCCGGCTACATGACGTTCGTCTACATTCCCTGGGACTTCTTCATCAAGCCGGTCGCGGTCGACGAGGAAGTCTGGTTCGGCATCCTCTTCCGTGGAACGGCCGCCAAGATCCTCGAGATCCCCCACTGGTTCGTCTACGCCGCTGGCTTTTATGGTCTCCGCTACATGAAGTCTTGGATGTGGCCTTGGGCCGCCGTCTACGCCGGCCAGGTTGCGGTGGGCATGTTGATCTGGCCCTTGCTCTACGTCGAAGGATTCTTGGGCCTTCTGTTCGGCGTGATCTCGTTCATTCCTTTCGCGGGCTTCAGCTGGCTCCTGTGGGAGTCGCGGTCGGTTTTCCAGGATCCGCGGCCATCGACGCGCGAGCGCTATGGAGAGTGGGCCGTCGTCACGGGAGCCTCGGCCGGCATCGGCAAGGAATTCGCCCGGGCGCTGGCCGCCGATGGGATGTCCGTGGTCTTGACCGCGCGGCGCGGCGATCGCCTGCGCGAACTGGCCGATGAGCTCGAGAAGAACCACCAGGTCTCGATCCGCGTGGTCGAAGCGGACCTGACGGATCCGGCTGCGGCCGAGGCGATCGCCACGGCCGTCTCGGACCTGGAGGTGGGTGTGCTCGTGGCCAATGCGGGCTTTGGCTACGCCGGGCGCATCGACAAGCAGGAAACGGCGCGACTGACGGATATGGTGCAGGTGAATTGCGCCGCGGTCGTAGCCCTGACGTCGCGATTCGTCCCGGCCATGGTGGAGCGGGGACGCGGTGGCGTCATCATTACCGGCTCGGCGGCCGCGTACCAGCCGATGCCACTTCACGCGGTCTACGCCGCGAGCAAGGTCTTCGACCAGTACTTTGGCGAGGCCCTGGCCGTCGAGCTGCGTGACCAGGGGGTCGACGTGATGGTGATCGAGCCCGGCCGGACCGAGACCGAGTTTCAAGACGCGGCCGGTGAGCAGTCCGGCGGCGGCCAGCTGCCCCACGAGGTGGTGGAGACCGCCTTTGACGCCCTCGGCCGCGCGCCGTCGGTCATCTCTGGCTGGTTCAACTGGCTGCGAGGACACGTGGTGCGGCGGCTCTTCCCCCGCTCCTTCGCGGCCTACCTGGCCCGCGAATACATGGCGCGACAAGTGCCCCCCGAACTGCGCTAACGGGCGAGGATCCCATGCCGCGTCGCCGTCGCTACTGGCTCGCCAAGTCAGAACCCTTCAAGTATTCCTGGTCCGACTTCGAGAAGGACGGCTCCACCTACTGGGACGGTGTCCGCAATGCCCAGGCGCGCAACAGCCTTGCCGAGATGAAGAAGAGCGACCTGGTGCTCTTCTACCACTCCAACGAGGGCAAGGAAGTCGTCGGCATCGCCAAGGTGACGAAAGAGTCCTACCCGGACCCGACCACCGACGACGAACGCTGGGTCGTGGTCGAACTGGCCCCGCTGAAAGCCATGAAGGAGCCGGTGACCCTCCAGCAGATCAAGAGCGACCCCGAGCTCGCCGAGACCGCCCTCATCAAGCAGTCGCGTCTTTCGGTGATGCCTCTGTCCAAGCCGGCCTTCGACCGAATCCTCGAGCTGGGCGGCACCCAGGTCTGAGCCAGCGCAGCAGCGGGCGAGAACGCCGTCTCTGCTAGCGGAGCATGTAGGCCGAGGCCAGGGCGTCGGCGTACTCGTTCCAGCGGGAGCCGTCGTGAGCCTTGATCCACTGGAGCGTGACGTGCGGGTGGCGGTTCGCGAGGTCCCACAGCTCCCGCACCAGCTCGAGGTTGGCGATCGGGCCCTTCTTGCGGCGCCAGCCACGCTGCTCCCAGCCGGTCGCCCACTCGTTGATCGTCTTCACGCAAAGCTGGCTGTCCGAGTGCACTATCAGCCGGGCGTCCTCTGGCAATGACTTGTAGGCCTCGATCAGAGCCCGCAGCTCCATTCGGTTGTTGGTGGTCGCCGGGTCGGTGCCCGATTGCTCGGCCACGACCCCGTCATTCTCGACCCACACGAAGGCCCAGCCGCCCGGGCCGGGATTTCCGTCGCAGGAACCATCGCTGAAGACACCGTCCTTGGGACCCTCCGTGTAGCGGCGCAGGACTTCGTCGGGGGTGAGCAGTTCTTCGATCGGCATGGACTGGCGAATGTCGCCTTTTGGCGGCGTGGATTCAAGAGGTGCGCTTCAAGATGCGTAGCGCGACAGGAAGTCTTTGCGCCAGGCGTCGAAGTCTCCGGCCTGGATTGCCTCTCGCGCCTCGCGCATCAGGCGTTGGTAGAAGTGGACGTTGTGGACCGAAGTCAAAATGGCCGAGAGGACCTCGTTCGCGGCGAACAAATGGTGCAGATAGGCACGGCTGAACCCGGCCGCACAGGTCTCGCAGTCGCAGGATGTATCGATGGGGTAGGCGTCGCGTCGGAAGCGTCGGTTGGTCAATCGGATTCGGCCTCGCACGGTGAAAGCCGTTGCGCTGCGTGCGTAGCGCGTCGGGATCACGCAGTCGAACATGTCCATGCCGTAGCCGATGGCGGCGATGATGTCTTCGGGGAGGCCGACGCCCATCAGGTAGCGTGGCTTGTTCTCGGGCAACAGCAGCGCCGTGTGCTCGGTCACCTTGCACAACAATTCGTGGCCTTCGCCGACCGACACGCCACCAATGGCATAGCCGGGCAGGTCGAACGATGTCACCGACTGGGCGCACGAGCTGCGCAGGTCGTTGTGGACGCCCCCCTGGACGATCCCGAACAGCGCCTGGTCGGATCGCGTGTGGGCTTTCAGGCAGCGATCGAGCCACGAGAGCGTGCGGCGCACGCCGGATTTCACCTCGGGCTTTGAGGCTTCGAAGGGCGTGCACTGGTCGAAGGCCATGATGATGTCGGCGCCCAATGTGTTCTGGATCTCGATCGATCGTTCCGGCGTGAGTTCCATGGTCGAGCCGTCGAATTCGTTGCGAAAGCGTACGCCTCCGTCGTCGATCTCCTTGTGGGGCAGTGAAAAGACCTGGAAGCCGCCGCTGTCTGTCACGATGGGGCCCCGCCATCGCATGAAGTCGTGGAGTCCTCCCAGCTTTGCGACGAGTGCCTCCCCGGGCCGCAATGCCAGGTGATAGGTGTTGGCCAGCACCACCTGGGTCCCGGTGGCAGCGACCTGTTGCGGTGTCATGGCTTTGACGGCGCCGTGGGTTCCCACCGGCATGAAGGCGGGTGTGTGGATCGGGCCGTGAGGTGTAGAGAACGTGCCCGCACGCGCAGCGTCGGAACGCTGCTCGAGTCGGAAGTGGAAGGGTGCCGGTTGGGACACGGCAGTCAGGCTCAGCGGTAGGTGCGGCGCTCTCCGCGGCTACTGCGTAGACGGGTCCGGCGGAGCTTGGCCTTTTTCCCGGCACGCATGCGGTTGGTCTTGCCGCGATTTCGGTGCGGGAGGGGCTTGGACTTCTTCACGGCGCTCTCCGGTCCCGGGGTCAGGGCCGCGGAGCCTAGCACAGCCGGAGAGCTCGCCCGCAGCCGGTAGATGGGACGAAACGTTGATTGCCCGGGCCCGCGAAATCCGAAGTTTCCGGGCGGGCATGAAGCTTCACCACCGTCGCCGATCGGAGGCTATTCTGGGCGATATGGCTCCCCTCCCCCTCCAAGCCACCGAGCGGATGGCCGATTTCGACCTCACCGAAGACCAGCGTCTGGTCCGCCAGACCGTCCGTGAATTCGCCGAGCACGAGATCCTGCCCTACGTCGAGCAGTACGAGCGGGAGGAGCAGTACCCGCTCGAGCTGATCCAGAAGCTCGTACCGCTGGGCTATATCGCTCCGATGATTCCCGAGCAGTACGGAGGTTCGTTCATCGACGTGGTCAGCTATGGGATCATCTGCGAGGAGTTGGCGCGCGTGGACTGGGTCGTGGCCTCGGTGGTGTCGGTCATCAACTCATTGGCAGGTGGCTCGATCCTGCGCTTTGGATCCGAAGAGCAGAAGCAGCGCTGGCTCCCCGGCATGACTCGCGGCGAGATCCTCTGCTCGGCCTGTCTCACCGAACCGGGCGGTGGCACCGACCTGGGCAACCTGAAGACCACCGCCACCCGCGTGGACGGCGGCTGGAAACTGAACGGAACCAAGGTCTTCATCTCCCACGCGGCCCACGCCGGTCTCTTCTTCACGGTCGCCAGCATCGACCTGGAAAAGAAGCACAAGGGCGTGACCGCGTTCCTGGTGGATCCCAAGACGGACGGCATCAGCCTCGGCGAGTTCCCGATGCGAACGCTCAAGCGCGACAACCTGGCCGAGGTCCACTTCGAAGACAGCTTCGTTCCCGACGACTGTGTGCTGGGCGAGCCCGGCGGCGGCTTTCCGATCCTGGGCTCGGCCCTCGACATGGGCCGCTACTCGGTGGCGGCCCGCTGCGTCGGTCAGAGCCAGCGAACCCTCGACCTGGCCGTGGCCTACGCCAGCGAACGCGAGGCCTTCGGTCAACGCATCGGCGAGTTCCAGATGATCCAGCAGAAGATCGCAGACATGGTGTGCCGCACCGAGGGCGCGCGCGCCGTCGTCTACCGGTTGGGTCGAATGAAGGATGCGGGCATCCAGCGCGCCAGCATGGAGGCGTCCATCGCGAAGCTGATGGCCAGCGAGGCGAACACCCAGAACGCCCTCGACGCCGTGCAGATCCACGGCGGTTATGGCGTCGCCGCCGAGTACGAGGTCGGACGGCATATTCTCGAAGCCAAGGCCCTCGAGTTCGGCGAAGGCACAAGCGAACTCCACCGCAAGCTGATCGCCGAGTATGCGCTGGGAATCCGCAAGCAGTAGGCGTTCTCGGAGCCAGGACATTCTCGAGCCAGGGAAGCAGGGGGAACCCATTGTCGAGTGAGCCGCGCCAGGAGCTGCTGGATCTGATCCTCGAGGTCTCGTTTCGACGTGAGGCGGTCGTGCTCTCGAGCGGCAAGCGGAGTGACTTCTATCTCGACCTGCGCCAGACCCTGATGCGACCGCGTGGCGTCGAGCTGGCCGGCCGGCTGGTGCTGGCGCAGCTCCAGTCGGGTCCTTCCGTCGAGGCTGTCGGCGGTATGGCGGTGGGCGCCGTTCCGCTGGTCGCGGCCGTGCTCGCGGCGGCGGCCGCCGACGATCCGAAGACCGAACTGCTCGGCTTCTTCGTTCGCAAGGAAACGAAGCAGCACGGTCTCGGTCGCCGCATCGAGGGTGGCTTCCGCGAGGGCCAGACCGTGGCGCTGGTCGAGGACACCGTCACGACCGGCGGATCGACCCTCGAGGCGCTCGACGCGGTCGAGGCCGAGGGCGGCAAGGTCGCGCGCGTGCTGTGTCTGGTGGATCGCGGCGAGGGAGCGGCCGCGGCCTTCTCGGAACGCGGCATCCAGCTCGAGTCCATCTATGATCGCAAAGACCTACCGGTCTGATTCTTAGCCTTCGGAGCACACCCCATGCACATGAACCTCGGCAGCATTCTCCAAGCGAGCGCCGACACGCGTCCCGACAAGGTCGTCGTCCGTCTGAACGACAGCACGCTGACGTTCCGTGAGCTCGACCGAGCCGCCCGCGGCGTCGCCACGGGCCTGCTCGAACGCGGCATCGCACCCGGCGACAAGGTTGCGCTGATGATTCCGAACCTGCCGGACTTCAGCGTCGCCTACTTCGGGATCCTGTACGCGGGCTGCACCGTGGTGCCGCTCAACGTGCTGCTCTCGACACCGGAAGTGACCTACCACCTGGAGGATTCGGGTACGAAGCTGCTGGTGGCGCACCCGCTCTTCGAGGCGCCGGCGCGGCAGGGTGCCGACGCGGCGGGCGTCCCGGTGGTGATCGCCGCGCCCGAAGGCGCCGATTCCCTGGCAGAGATGGCGCTGGCAGAGCCGGTCTCGGCGCTGCATCCGACCGATCCGACCGACACGGCTGTGGTTCTCTACACCTCGGGCACCACCGGGAAGCCCAAGGGCGCCGAACTCACCCACTCGAACCTGCTGCTCAACTGCGCCGTGGTGGTCCCGAAGCTGATCCCGACGGGCGCCGACGACGTGGCGCTTGCCAGCCTGCCCCTCTTCCATTCGTTCGGACAGACCTGCATCCAGAACGCATTCATCGCTCACGGCGGAAGCTTCAGCCTGCTGCCGCGCTTCAGTCCCGAGGAAGCGCTCGAGATCATGCAGCGCGACAAGGTCACCCTCTTCGCGGGGGTGCCCACCATGTACTTCGCCCTGCTCCACCATCCGACGGCCGATCGGTACGATCTGTCGAGCCTGCGCTTCTGCATGGCGGGTGGCGCGCCGATGCCGGTGGAGGTGATGAAGGCTTTCGAGGCCAAGTACGGCGTCGATATCCTCGAGGGCTACGGCTTGTCCGAGACCTCACCGGTGGCGAGTTTCAACATGCTCGATCGCCCGCGCAAGCCGGGCTCGATCGGCTTTCCGGTCTGGGGCGTCGAGATGTGCATTCTCGACGAGAACGATGCCCCCGTGCCCGACGGCGAGCCCGGCGAGATCTGCATCCGGGGCCACAACGTCATGAAGGGCTACCTGGGCCGGCCCGACGCCACCAAGGAGAGCCTGCGCGGCGGTTGGTTCCACTCCGGCGACATCGGCATCCGCGACAGCGACGGCTCGTACCGGATCGTCGATCGCAAGAAGGACATGATCATCCGCGGCGGCTTCAACGTCTACCCTCGCGAGATCGAGGAGGTCCTGTACGGACATGACGACATTCTCGAAGCTGCCGTCATCGGCGTGCCCCATGACCGCCACGGCGAAGAGGTGAAAGCCATCGTGGTGAAGAAGCCCGAGTCCAGTCTCGACGCCGACAGCCTCAAGGCCTGGTGCAAGCAACGGCTGGCGGCCTACAAGTACCCACGCATCATCGAGTTCAGCAAGGAACTTCCCAAGGGCCCGACGGGAAAGATCCTGAAGCGCGAGCTGCGCTAGCAGGAGCTAGGAACCCGACAGTCGTTCTTCCAGTGCCTCGCGGGCCTTGCTGAGCTCTTCCAGGCGGCCGGGCTTGGCGGCGATGAAGAGGCCTTCGGCCTCGGCGCACAGCATGTCGCCCGCGTACATTTCGCCCTCGGTGAACGTCTTGCGGCCTACGATGCGCAGGATCCGGGCCTTGAAGCGAAGCTCGGTGTGGAGGGGCGTCGGGTTTCGATAGTGGATGGTGAGGCGGCCGGTGAAGCCAGGATTCCCACCCAGCGACTGGACGAATCCCAAGACTTCGTCCCAGGCGGCGGCGACGAAGCCGCCGTGTACAGAGCCGGGCGGGCCTTCGTAAGCGGAGCCGAACGTCACGGCGCCTTCAGCGGTCTGTTCGCCGGTGTGCGACAGCGTCACCGGCGGCGCCAGGGGGTTGGCCAAGCCGATCAGCGGACTCTGGTCGAAGAAGGCGCCCACGTCGCCGGCGTTGGCGGACTCCGCATGGCCCATCACCTTCTTCAGGCGCGGGTGCTTCTTCAGCTGCTCCGCGTAGCGCTCGAGGGCGTCGGCGGCGCGGCTGAGCTCGTCTTCCGGGGCATTGCTCGGCACCAGCCGTTCGATTACGAGGCGCATGGCGTCGGCGAGGCGGCGCTTCTGCTGCCACATCTTGTTTCCCGTCGCCTTGGTGGTATCCCACTGGCTTCGGATCAGCCGTTGCTGTTCGTCGTCTCTGGACATGGCGTCAGGCGCTGCCGAAGACTTCGAGTGTGGCCGCGAAGTTCTCGCGCCGGCGCTCGGGGGAGACACCGATGCTCGGGGCGTAGAGGATCGGGTCTTCGGTGAGATCCTTCCACTGCGCCAGGCGATCGCGGGCTTCGTCGGGTGTGCAGGCGATGCCGATTTCATCGACCAGCTCCTCGGGAATTGCCGCGGCCATGGCCTTTGTGTCGAACTTCTTCAGGGCCTTGCTACAGGCTTCGCCGATCTCGCGCATGCCGTGGTGCTCGAGGATCGAGTGGTAGAGCCGGGTGGTGAAGTAGAAGCCGATCTGGCCCTTCATGTCCTTCACGGCCTGCTCGCGAGTGTCCGCGATCGAGGTCATCACGTACGGCGCGAGCCGGCAGGCACCGGACTCGCGCCCAGCTTTTTGCTCGGCTCTGCGCAGGCCGGGGTTCGTGACTTCGCGGTGCCAGCGCCGCGTCGCGATCGGATGTCCCACCAGGCCGTCTGCCACGCTGCCGGCCGCCGCGATCATGCCGCGGTTCACGGCCGCGATCCAGATCGGGATCTCGTCCCGCGGCGCCCCGGGACGCGCGTAGATCGGCACGTTGATGTTCCAGTGCTTGCCCTCCCAACGGAAGCCGCCGCCGCCTTGGGCCTTGATGGCGGCCCGGACCAGCTCGACCAGCTCCTTCATGCGCGGGGCAGGCGCGGAGAAGGGCATGTTGAACCAGTCCTCGTTCATGCGCCGCGTGGCACTCCCGAGCCCCAGGATCATGCGCCCCTCGGAGAGTTCGTCGAGATCCATGGCCGCGCTGGCGTGCAGCAAGGGCGAGCGCGTGAAGCCGTTGGCGATGGCGCTGCCGATCGTGACCCGCGAGGTGGCCTCGGCGATCGCACCCAGCGGTGCGTAGCCGTGGCGATTGAAGAACTCGATGGTGAAGACGGCGTCGAAGCCGGCGGCCTCGGCGGCCTTGGCCTGCTCGACGTCGGCTCGCGCTGATCCGCCGGTGAGGATCGTTCCGATTCGCATGCTCATGGGGGCGCTCCGAATGGAGAAGGGAGTGCAGAGCCGGAGGGCACTCGGTTCAACCGCCGGATCACGATAGCGAAGCCAGGACAATGCCGCGTCGACGAGGCGCTCGACGAGGCGCTCGACGAGCGGCACCGCCCAACCACGACGCCAGCGGAATCAGCAGGAACAGCGCGAAACGCAACAGGTTTGAGGTGTCGAAGGGCCATTCGCGCACGTCGTCGATGCGCGCCTCGTAGGCCAGTAGCGCCGGAAGCTCGGCATCGGAATCCGAAGTCGCTGCCCCGTTGAGCAAGGCAGCGCTTGGTTCTTCGATCAGTGCGCGCACGCGCGCCAGCCACGGCGGACAGGGCGGGGCGGGTCCGATCCAGGAACGACCCGAGCAGTGCTCTCACTTCCTCATTGCGGAGGTCGAGATGGGGACGCAGCTCGGCCAGCTGCTGTCGCGAGGTTGCGGTCTCATGGAAACGCGCCCAGATCGACAGTGAAATCAAGGCGATCAGCAGCAGCCCCAGCCAGACCGCGAACCAGCCGGACCGGGCGGCGATCGGTTCGGCCCATCCTCCAGCCGCAGAGTCTGCTCCAGGCGCAGGGTCTGCGGCGCCGTGCCCCGAGTTCTCAGCCACTCGGAAACGCTATAAACCGTGTGACCGGATGTGTCACCGGGTGGTGCTGGAATGGGCCCAACGGTGGGGAGATGGGAGCTTCGATGGGTTTCTGGAGTTTCGGGAGAACGGCAACAGACGCTATGGACAGCCTGGGCCGGCGGGTGACGCGAACGCTGACGCGCTGCCTCGTCTGCGGGTCGGGTGAGGTTCGCACCGATGAGGTGATCGATCGGGGGATCGTGATGCTGGCCGAGTGTCCGCGCTGTGAGCACCGTTGGACGGCGCTGGGGCCGGCGGCTGCGCTCGGGCAACGCCTGCCCAAGCTGGCGTCGACCGCCTCGCGGGAGGTCGCCACGGCGGCGTGATACCGTCGAGCCGTGAGGCTCGTTCTGTATACCGGCAAGGGCGGCGTCGGCAAGACGACGACGGCGGCGGCCACTGCGATCCGGGCTGCGGAGGCGGGTCGGCGGACCCTCGTGGTTTCCGCCGACTCTGCCCACAGCCTGGGGGACGTGCTCGAGCAGCGGATCGGTCCCGAGCGGGTCGAGGTCGCACCGAATCTCGAGGCGATCGAGGTCGACGTTCGTGTCGAAGTGATCCGTCATTGGGGCCACGTTCAACAGTTCCTGGTCGAGCTGTTCCGATACCAGGGGATCGATGCGATCGTGGCCGAGGAGCTGGCGCTGCTGCCGGGTGCTGAGGAGGTCGTGACGCTGCTGGCCGTTGAGGAGTTCGCGCTCTCGGGCGTCTACGACTTCATCGTCGTCGACTGCGCGCCCACCGACGCGACGCTGCGTCTGGTGACGCTGCCCGACATCGCCGAGCGCACGCTGTCGGTCCTGCTGCCGCTGTTCGAGACCATCTCCAGCGTTGCGGTTCCCCTCGCCCGCAAGATCGTGTCCTTGCCCTTGCCCGGATCCGAGGTCTTCCGCGACGCCGACGAGCTTCTCAACCGGCAGCTGCGTGCACTCCAGCAGCGGCTCACGAACCCGCAGACCAGCGTGCGCATCGTGCTCACGCCCGAGCGCATGGTGATCGACGAGGCGCGTCGCGCCTGGACCGAGCTTTCACTGTTCGAAGTGAGTTGCGATGCCGTGGTCATGAATCGCATCCTGCCCGACGAGGCTTCCGATGAGCCCTTCTTCGAGGAGTGGTGGCGACTCCAGGAGGAGCGAAAACGCGAGGTCGAGGAGTTCTTCGCGCCGCTTCCCGTTCTTTTCTCGCCGCTCCAGGACGACGAAGCGACCGGCCTCGAACGGCTCTCGCGTCAGGGTGCTTGCCTGTTCGGCGAGCACGAGCCCGACGCGGTCCTGTCGGTGGCGCCTCGCGTTCGTTTCGAACGCGAGGGCGACGGCTACCGCGCCTCGGTCCCCATGCCGGGTGCCAGCCTCGATCGTCTGGACGTGGCGAAGATCGACGACGAGCTGACCATCACCACGGGCGTGCGTCGTCGGGTTCTGAAGCTTCCCCGCAGCATCGCGCTCCTCGATCTGCTTGGGGCACGCCTGGACGGACCCTCGCTGATCGTGTCTTTCGGCAGTGCGGACGGCGCCTGATGCGCGTGCTTTTGTATACGGGCAAGGGAGGAGTCGGGAAGACGAGTCTCGCAGTGGCATCGGCGTTGGGAGCCGCCACTCACGGACATCGGGTCTTCGTGCTGTCGACGGACTCGGCCCACAGTCTGGGCGACGCCTTGGGCCGGTCGGTGGGACCCGAGCCGATCCAGGTGGCCGATCGGGTGGTTGCCCAGGAGGTGGCTGCGCTGCACGAGCTCGATCGCGGCTGGAGCGAGATCCAGGCGTGGCTCCAGGAGCTGGTCAAGGGCAGCAGTCGCGAACGTGTCGATGCCGTCGTGGCCGAGGAGCTGTTGGTGTTTCCCGGACTGGAGGAGCTGGTGGCGCTGCGCGCCATCCGCGTCGTGGAGGCCACGGGTGAATATGACGTGTGCGTCGTCGACTGCGCTCCGACCGGCTCGACCCTGCGCATGCTGCGGCTGCCCGACGTGATGCGCTTCTTCATGGACAATTTCTTCGATGTCAAGCGCAAGGCCTTTCGCGTCCTGAAGCCGGTCGCGGACCGGATCGGGCTCGGCCACCTGGTCGCACCGGACAAGGTCTTCGCCGCGTTCGAGCGCCTCTACGAAGACATCGAGGACGTTCGCCAGATTCTGCTCGACACCGACCGCACCAGTGCGCGTCTGGTGGTGAACCCGGCCCGTGTCGTCGTGGCCGAGACCCGCCGCTCGTTCGCCTATCTCTCCCTCTACGGCGTCGCCACCGACGCCGTCATCGTCAACCGGATCTTGCCGGACGAGGCGACCCGTGGCTACTTCGCGCGCTGGGCCGATCGCGAACGGCACGAGCTCGACGAGATCGCCAGCTCGTTTCCCATTCCGCGTTTTCAGGCGCCCTTGCTGCCGCGAGAGCCCATCGGGGTCGACGCGCTGCTGGAGTTGTCGCAGTCGGTCTTCGGAGACCGCGACCCGGCGGAGCTGTTTACCCGCAGCCGTCCGATCCGGTTCGAGAAGCGCGGCGACCGGACCGTGCTCGAAATCGACCTGCCCGGCGCCCGCAAGCACGAGCTCGAAGTGATTCCCCGCGGTGACGAGTTGCTCGTGGTGGTCCGCGACGCCCAGCGTCGCATCTCGCTGCCGGCGTCGGTGGCTGGCCGCGCAATCGAAGAGGCTCGCCTGTCGAAGGGCGTGCTGTCGATCACCTTCGGACCTTGAGTCGATGTCGGTCGAGGCATCGACGCGAACACCCCTACGCGATCCTGGGCGGATCGTCTCGCTGGTTCCGAGCCTGACGGAGGCCCTCTTCGAGCTCGGACTGGGCGAGAAGGTCGTTGGCGTCACCGACTACTGCGTCCATCCCGCGCGTGAGGTCGCGAGCCGTCCGAAGCTTGGCGGAACCAAGAACCCGGACCTCGCCGCGCTGCGCGCGCTCGAACCGGATCTGGTCATCGCCAACCAGGAAGAGAACAAGCGGATCGACGTCGAACGGATCGCATCATCGGGGATCACCGTCTGGCTCACCTATCCGCGTACGGTGGCCGACGGTGTCGCGTTGCTCGATGCGCTGACCGAGCTCGGCGCGCCGGACGGCGCGCGTGAGCGTGTGGTCGCGCCCGTCGAGGAGGCCATCGCGCGCGCCCGGCATTGCGTCCCTTTGCTGCCCACGCGCGTCTTCTGTCCGATCTGGAAGAAGCCCTGGATGTCTGTCGGTGCCGGCACGTATGGCCACGATCTGTTGACGCTGTGCGGGGGCCTCAACGTGTTCGGCGACGTCGCGGAGCTGGGCGACCGTCGTTACCCAATCGTACGGGATGAGCAGATCGAAGCCGCTGCGCCCGAGGTGATCCTGCTGCCCGATGAGCCCTATGCCTTCGGTCCGCGCGATGCGCAGGAACTCGCTGCACTGGCTGTGCCCGCTGCGGAATCTGGACGCATCCATCTGATCGACGGCACTCTGGTCACGTGGTACGGTCCGCGAATCCGGACGGCGATCGAGACACTGCGATCCCTTCT
>SMWR01000049.1 GCA_004356735.1 Deltaproteobacteria bacterium | reverse complement strand
GTTGCTGAAGGCGGCCCAGTCGGCCGTCAGGACGTTGTCGCCCTGCTGGATCCGGACATTGCCGCGCGCCACGTAGAGATCGCGGCCAGACTCGTACTCGAGACTGTCCGCCTCCAACTCCACCGGAACGCCCGACTTGAAGGCCGGCTGGAGCAAGCCGCCCGAGACATCGTCTGCATCGGCCGGCAAGGCAAGCAACAGGCCCAGAGCGACACAGATCCCGGCGATGCGAGGCAACGACGATCCCCCGGAAACCCACCGTAACCGAAGCCGAACCGCATTCACAGCTTCCTGGGGGCTCGGGGCTAGGCGGCGTCCGCCTGATCCAGGCAGCCGGACAGGGCCTCCAGATCCGGAACGACCAGGGCATCGTCGATGAGGCGCAGCAGCTTCTGGTCGAACAGCTGATGCAACGCGCGGTGGGCTTCCAGCATCGACAGGCCCGACTGATCCGACAGTGCGCGGAGATTGATGGGAACCCGGAAGGCCTTCTTGCCGCTCTTGTCGGCGTCCGGGTCGGCCTCGGCCGAACGCACCAGAGCCCGGACCACCGGGCGGAGCAGATCGTCTACGCCCATCGAGGCAAGCCGCCGCTCCGCCTCGATCAAGCGGGACGCCAGGAACCGGATCAGGCGGATGGCGATCTCCGGCTGAGCGAGGCACATGCTCTCCAGAGTCGCGCGATCGAGTTCGAGCACCCGGGTCCGGCGGACGGCCACGGCCCGCGTGGTACGGCGCTGACCGCCCACCAGGGACAGCTCGCCGAAGAAGTCACCGGGTCCGAGCCGTGCGACGACCCGGTGCCCTGAGCGCCCCTCGCGCACCAGCTCGATCTCGCCCGCCTGAATCACGTAGAGATTGTCGCCCGAGTCCCCTTCATCGAAGACCGTCTCGCCCGGCGAAAGCTCCCGGCCGTAGGCCTCCCGGACCCGAAAGGCGGTATCGCTGTTCTTGGCCAAGCCTGCTCCCCCGACGTCGAAGGAAGCTTCGGATCGCCGTAGGAATTCCTTTAGACGCCGCCCGCGTCGCGCTCACAAGAGAGCTCGCGCGCGCCAAACCGTTCGGCGTGCTGGCGCCGCGCCCGTCTGGGGTCACGCTCCTCGGGTGGAAGCCGTGGTCTCCTCGGTGGCGAACGGCCGGACCAGCTCCTCGAGGGTGTCATACTCGATAAAGCCCAAATGCATGGAATCGAGCGTCCCATCGGGTCGCACCACGACCAAGGTGGGAAAGCCCGGGGCGCCGTATTCGTTCGCGAGACCCTCGTCGCCGATCAAGATCTTGTATTCGACGCCCTGTTCCTCCACCCATGGCCCCACGACCTTGGCGCCTTCCACGTCGATGGCGACACCGATCACGGCCACGTCCCCCCGATCCCGATGGGCGACCCAGAGCTTGTTGAGCTCGGGGACCTGGAAGACGCAGGGCAGGCACCAGGTGGCCCAGAAGTCGATGATGACCGTCTTGCCCCGATAATCGGAGAGGCTCACGTCGTTGCCTTCGAGATCGACGAGTGTAAACAGGGGCGCCGGCTCCGCGGGCCTGTCGCCGCCCGCAGCCGTGGAGCCGTTCGGCTCGCCGCACGCCAAAAGCAGCACCGAAAGGGCGGCCAACAGCAAACCGGCCAGCCCGCGCCGTCCGCGTTCAAGGAGTTCCGGCGGAGTCATTGCATTGCCTTTTCGGCCGCCGAGATCCATTCGTTCATGAAGCTGAAGCGACTGTTTAGCCAGGTAAGACGATCGGAAACCAGCAAGATTCCGACGCCCACGAGCACCATTCCCGATGCAAACTCGAGCTTACGGAGGTGGTGTTTGATCTTGTGGAACGCCTCGAAGAAATACTCGATGCTCCAACCCGCAAGCAGGAACGGAACGGCCAGCCCTGCCGAGTAGATGGTGAGCAGCGCAGCGCCTTCGGCGACCGATTCGCGCACCGAGGCGAGGCTCAGGATCGTTGCGAGAATCGGGCCGATGCAGGGCGACCAGCCGAGCGCAAACGCACCGCCCACGAGGAACGTGCTCAGGAAGCTGTGCTCGGTGATTTTGATGTGGAAGCGCGTGTCCCGGTAGAGCGTGCGGATGGGTGTCAGTCCGGCCATGTGCAAACCGAGCAGCACCACCACCAGACCCATCACCTGTACGAATCCGATCTCGAGGCCGAACAGCTCGAACTGCCAGCTGCGCACCTGGCGTCCAAGCGAGAACGCCCCCACGCCGAGTGCCACGAACACGGACGAGAAACCCACGATGAAACCCACACAGGCGCGCATCACGCGGCGACGCAGCTCGGCGTCGTGCTTGCCCTCCTGCATCTCCTCCACCGTGATCCCCGAGATCAGGGACAGATAGGCCGGCATCAGCGGCAGGACGCAGGGGGATAACACCGACAGAAGACCGGCGAAGAAGGCGAGATATGCAGTCGTCCCCAGCTCGGACATAGGCGCTCAGAAGTAGGATCGCGACTCCGCGTGTGCGGTGCCACCGAACCTGGTTCTCCGTGACCGTGTACCCATTACGCCTGCATCGGCCAACCGTTACCCGAACCTGCCCCCCGGGGGTCAATAGTTCGGGTCGCGCCCGATGAACTCCAGCTCGCGCTCTCCCCGCAGATGGGCGGGCGTCACCACGTAATCGCCGCGCACGGCCGGCGTGATGACGGCGTACATGACCTGGTAGTCGCCGGCGGACAGCAGCCAGGCGAAGCCGCCGATGATCCCGCCGCCGAGGGCATAGGCGATCTTGACGGGTGCATAGATCAGGCTCGTCAACGCGGACAACGCGCTGTAGCCCGCCTTGCTGGATTCCGTCTCCGCCTGGACCACGCTGGAGTGTGTGCCCAGCAAAAGTACCAACACGATCACGAGTGCCCCTCTGCGAACCGATTGCTTCATGAAACCCTCAAGCTGATGCCGCTTTTCGAATGATGGCGCTCGAAGGATTCCCGTCAATGGGTCAAGCTTGCGAGCCAAGGGCTCGCAAGCTTGACCTTGCGCAATCCCAAGCGGATTGCGCCGGTCACGTGGCCGGTCGCGTCGGTTTAGAATTGCTTGTCGGTGTCCAGGAGCAAGGTGACTGGGCCTTCGTTCACGAGCTCGACTTGCATCATGGACTGGAATCGGCCTGTGATGACGGTCACCCCCAGATCGCGTGCGGCCACAACCAGGGTCTCGAGCAGGAGAGCGGCCTGCTCGGCGGGCGCCGCGGCGAGATACGACGGACGGCGGCCTCCCCGTGCATCTCCAAAGAGCGTGAACTGGGAGACGACGCCGAGCGTACCTCCGGTGTCCAGCAGTGAAAGGTTCATCCGGTCGTCGTCATCCTGAAACAAACGCAGGTGGACCAGCTTGCGGGCGAGTTCGGCGGCCGCCGGGGCTGCGTCGTCACGGCCGACGCCAACGAGGGCGAGCAGGCCCTTTCCCATCTCGCCCACCAATTCGCCACCGACCCGGACGCGCGCCGATGACACGCGCTGCACCACGGCTCGCATTCGCTACAGAGTCTTCTGATCGGCGAAACGACCGTCGTAGATCGCCTCGCCCTCGGTGCGAAGCAGCACCAACTGGCAGATGCGCACGCCCTGGTGAATCCGGAGCGGCCGGTCGGAGACATTGCTCATCTCCAGCACCTGGCGGTTGCTGACACCGGGCTGCACGAAGGCCGACGTCACGTGAATCATCAGTCCGAGCCGGGCAAAGCGACTGCGCCCTTCCAGAAAGCCACACAGGTTGGGTGGCAGTTCGATGATCTCTCGCGTGATGCCGTGGATGGTGACGCCGGGCTCGAGCACGAAGGGATCGTCCAGCCGCATCACCCGGGTGTGATCGCGATAGTCGGCGTTCTCCACCAGGTCGATCGGATTCCGGCCCTCTTCGAACACTCGGATCTCACTCCCCAAGGTGAGGTCGATCGAAGCGGACCCGAGCTGATCCGGAGCGAAGGGCGAGATCACCAGACGCCCCGAGTTGATCTCGCTCAGGATCACATCACGGGTCAGGACGGCCATCCGGCGGCGCATGATACCGTAACGCCATGGCCCACACCGAACCCCGGCGGCTGCATCCCTTCTTCGAGCTGCCGCGGCCGATCGTCATCGGTCACCGCGGCTGCGCTGGCGAAGTCCCCGAGAACACGCTGGAGTCGTTCGCGGCCGGCCTCGAAGCCGGCGCCGCCATTCTCGAGACCGACGCCCACCTGACCCGCGATGGCGTACCGGTGCTGATCCACGACAACGAGGTCTCTCGCGTCTGCGACGGGTCCGGGCAGGTGACGGCGATGACGCTCGACGAGCTGAAACGGCTCGACTTCGGCTACCACTTCACGACCAATGGCGGCCGGAGCCACCCCCGGCGGGGTCGTGGCGTGCGCATCGCGACGCTGGCGGAAGCCCTGAAAGCCTTTCCTGACGCGCGCTTCAACATCGAACTGAAAGAAGACGTCGAAGGATTGGTCGAGCGCACGGTGGAGGCGGTGCGGGAAGCCGGCCGCGAGCAGACGACCCTGCTCACGTCCGGAGAGGACGGCCTGATGCGGCGCCTTCGAGACCACCTGGCGGCGACCGGGTCCAAGCTCGCCCAGGGCGCCTCGGCCGCTGACGTGCTGGCCTTCGTTCGCACGGCTCTGGATGGCACGACGGCGCCAGCCGGCCCGATGGCGCTTCAGGTTCCCGAGAGCTTCGGAAGTCGGCCGCTGGTGACCGAGGCCTTCGTCGCCCACGCGCACCGCCACGGCATCCATGTCCATGTGTGGACGATCAACGACCGCGAGGCGATGCATCGCCTGTTGGACCTGGGGGTCGATGGCCTGGTGACCGACTTCCCCGGGCGCATGCTGGCTGTCGTGGCCGAGCGGAACGCTGCGAATTGAATCCGCCTTCGGATCTCCTGCTTTCGGAGCAAGCACGCCTCGCTGCCGCGGCCCGGCTCGGCCCGATCGCCGACCTGGCCTGTGGGCGTGGCCGTCACGCACTCGCCGTCGCCGCAGCCGGCCTGCCCTGCATCGGCATCGACCTCAACCCGAGTCACCTCCAAGAACTCGGGGCCGCGTCCCGCGAACGGGGCCTCGCGATCCAGCGGGTGCGCGCCGACCTCGAGGCGGCGGCGGGCATCCCGCTTCGACCGGCGAGCTGCGGTGCCATCCTGGTCTTCCGCTACCTGTGGCGGCCGCTGGCACCCCGCCTCGAAACGAGCCTGGCCCGTGGCGGCATCCTGCTCTACGAAACCTTCACCCTCGATCAACGAAAGCTCGGGTATGGGCCCAAGAATGAAGGGTTTCTGCTGAAGCCCAACGAGCTCGCGGGACTTTTCCCGGGGCTCGAAACCCTGTCCTACTGGGAGGGAACGACGGCGGACGAGAAGCCGGCAGCCGTGGCCCGGCTGGTAGCCCGTCGCGGCTGAGCGTCAGCTCGCGAGACGTGCGAGCGCCCAACGCGCGTGTTCGGCCAGCACGGGGTCCTCGCCTTCGGCGTGCTTCCGGACAATTGGGACGAGCGAAGCGTCTCCCGAGTTCCCGGCCACCACCAAGGCGTTGCGCAGCAGGCCCTGATAGCGTGCGCGGCGCAGTGCCGTTCGCCGCGTTGCCCGCTGCCAGGCTTCCAGGTCCAATCCCAGCACCCAGGCGATCGATGGCGCCTTCCACTCGGGACGTGGTGCGATCCGCCGGCGCAGCCCCAGTGGATCCTCTGGAATGGGTCGCCGCTCGCGCTGATTCCAGGGACACACCTCCTGGCAGATGTCGCAACCAAAGCCCCGGTCCGCGTGAGCCGTCCGAAGCTCCTCGGGAATCGCGTCACGCGACTCGATCGTCGTGTACGAGATGCAGCGAGTCGCGTCGAGTACATAGGGTTCAGGAAACGCATCCGTGGGACAAGCGTCGAGACAGGCCCGACAGCTGCCGCAGTGGTCGGGCTCGGCGGCGTCGAAGTCGAGCTGCAGATCGGTCAGGACGACAGCCAGAAAGAAATACGAACCCAGACGCGGATTGATCAGGCAGGTGTTCTTGCCGACCCAGCCGAGACCGGCGGCGGCCGCATGCACCCGTTCGAGCACCGGACCGGTATCGACATAGCCGCGGCTTCGAACCTCCCGGTCCGCCAGAGCTGGCAGTCCGGCTTCGAAGGCCCGCACTCGATCGATCAACACATCGTGGTAGTCGTCCCCGCCTGCGTACCGCGCCACCTGAAACCCCGCGGACACCGAACGCTCGCCGGGGTCATAGACGAAGCCCAGAGCAACGATGCTGCGGGCACCTTCCAGAACCCGCCGCGGATCGATGCGCTCCTCCGCGCGACGCCCGATGTAGTCCATCTCGCCGGCGAAACCGCGCGCCAGCCAATCGCGCAGAAAGACCGTGCGGTCGCTCGGCGTGGCAGGCGCCACCCCCGCCAGATCGAATCCGGTCGCCAG
The DNA here is from genome assembly GCA_004356735.1 of Deltaproteobacteria bacterium. Classification (GTDB taxonomy): domain Bacteria; phylum Myxococcota_A; class UBA9160; order UBA9160; family SMWR01; genus SMWR01. Next base: position 5,224 of record SMWR01000049.1, on the reverse strand, counting down.
GGCCAGTCCCTTCACTCGCTCGGTCAGCGTTTCGGGTTCCGTCGTCACCGTGGCTCCTGCCGGCGCCTGTAGATTCGCTTCACCGCCGGGTATGATGCGTCTTTCTGCGTGAATCTGCCGCACAGATGGGTTCACGGACGACGAAAGGGGACCTCGTGAGTCGAGCCAGCTTTCCCGAGGGATTCCATTGGGGCACGGCCACTGCTTCGTATCAGATCGAAGGCGCGTGGAAGGAAGACGGCAAGGGCGAATCCATCTGGGATCGCTTCGCTCACACCGAGGGAAAGATCCGCACCGGCGACACCGGTGACATCGCCTGCGACTCGTACCACTGTTTCAACGACGACATCGGGATGATGCGCGAGATGAACCTGAACAGCTACCGGTTCTCGATCTCGTGGCCGCGCATCCTGCCGGAAGGCACCGGTACCGTGAACGCCAAGGGGATCGACTACTACCACCGGCTGATCGATGCGCTGCTCTCCGCTGACATCCGCCCCTTACCCACTCTCTATCACTGGGACCTTCCCCAGGCCCTGGAAGCTGCCGGCGGCTGGCCTGAACGGGACACGGCCGGACGTTTCGCCGACTACGCCGACGTGTGCATGAGGGCCTTTGGCGACCGGGTCGACCACTGGATGATCTTCAATGAACCGACCATCTTCACCGTGATGGGCCACCTGGTCGGCATCCACGCCCCGGGTCGCAAGAACCTCGATGACTTCCTGCGCGCCACCCACACCGTGAACATCGCCCAGGGCGAGGCCTTCCGGGCCATGCGCGCCACCCGCTCGGACGCCAAGATCGGCACCGCCTTCAACATGACTTCCTGCGAGCCCGCGGGGGACAGTGAGGCGGACGCGGACGCGGCCGAACGCTGGCATTGCTTCATGAACCTCTGGTACCTGGAAACGGCGCTGAAGGGCCGTTATCCCGACGCTTTCGTCAATGGCACACCCTTCGACAAGATGGGCGTCCGCGAAGGCGACATGGATCTGGTGAAAGTCCCCCTCGACTTCATCGGCATCAACCTCTACACGCGCACCATCGTCAAGCACAAGCCGGACGACCCGTGGGGGTTGCAGGCAGTGCCGGTGGGACCCATGGGCGGTAACGACGGTCCAAAAACGGCCTTCGGTTGGGAGGTCTGGCCCGACGCGCTCTACGACATCATCATGCGCATTACGCGCGACTACGACACGCCCGTCATCGAGATCACCGAAAACGGTTGTTCCTACCCGGACGGTCCCGACTCGATGAACGTCATCGACGACCAGCCCCGCATCGACTTCTACCGCGGCTATCTCGCCGCCGTAGCCCGCTCCATCGAAGACGGCGCCGACGTGCGCGGCTACCACGCCTGGACCCTGCTCGACAATTTCGAGTGGTCCGAGGGATTTGCGCAACGCTTCGGCTTGGTCTGGGTCGACTTCGAGGATCCCGCGCGCAGCCGGACCCTCAAGGAATCGGGCCGGTGGTACGGGCGGGTTTCGGCCGAGAACGGATTCGAAATCTGATGACGCGTCCGGCCGGAGAATCCTCCATGCAGGAGCAGCTCGTGTTCCTGATCGCAGCCCCGCGCTCGGGATCCACCCTGCTGCTGCGCATGCTCGGGTCCCATCACGCGATCTACTCGCCGCCAGAACCCCACCTGATCACACCCCTCGCGAACCTGGGTTACTACGACACGGTCGAGAAGGCGCCCTACGACCCGATCATCAGCCAGCGCGGCGTGCGCGAAGTCGTGGCAGAGCTGCCTCGCGGAGAAGCCGACTACCTCGACGCACTACGGGCCTATACGGACACCCTCTACCGTCGCCTGTTGGAGCCGACCGACCACACCCTGCTGGTGGACAAGACGCCGGCCTACGCCCTGGTGCTCGACTTCCTTGCCAAGCTCTACCCCGGCGCACGCTACATCGTGCTGACACGGAATCCGCTGGCCGTCTGGTCGTCCTTCGTCGAGTCATTCTTCGATGGCGACCAGGAGGCCGCCCACCAGCACAACCCGCTGATGGAACGCTACGTCCCGGCGATCGCGCGCTTCCTGCGCGAGAAGCCCGTGGCCCTGCACCACGTCCGCTACGAAGAACTCGTACAGGTTCCCGAGAAGGAGCTGCAGAAGATCTGCCACTTCCTCTCCATCGAGTACGACGCCAGCATGGTGAATTACGGCGAACGCACCGAGAACCGGCTGGAGACGACACGCGGACTCGGTGACCCCATGACGGTCACCCAGCAGACACGCCCCACGACCCGGTCGCTGGCTCGCTGGGCCGAGGACCTGTCCGGGGAGCCCGGCAAGATCGAGCGGGCCCAGCAGATCCTGGCCACGCTCCAGGACGAGGACCTGGCCGGCTGGGGCTTCAGCCGCCGAGAGCTCCAGGAGCAGCTCGATGCGGTCCCGGCCGAAGGCACAAGAAAGAAGGGGCGCGGCCTCTCGCGCTACAGCCTGGAGCGGAAGCTCCTGATCGTGTTACGGCGCAACATCCACCACAACGCCTTGGGCCGTCTGGTCCGTAGCTTCCGCAACTTCTGCGACGTCCTGCTTCGCTGACAACGTTTTCATCCGGCGGAGGACCGCCCTCGTGGTGCGGGTCCAATCTGCTTCGGAAGGCGCTGGCACACAGAACACGGAATCGACCTTTCTGCTACTTTCTGGCCCATGAATGAAGCTTCTCCGATCGATCCCAGCCCGGAGGCGCAAGCGCCGGAGTCGCTCCGGCCCAGCTACGAGGTGATCTCGCTCGCCTGCGAGATCACGGCCTACGCGCCAGACGACGACGAGCGTCCGCTTCTCTGAGTCGCGCGCCCATCCCCGCTCAGTGCGACACTCCTATGTGCGGATGGAAGACGTGTGAAAGGAGGCGCCCCACATGATGCGCCGTATCGCCGCGCTGCTCAGGGAAGCGATCCGTCGTTACTTCGTGGCCGGCGTCGTTTTCTTCGCACCGATCGGCATCACCATCTGGGCGATGGTGTCCATCGTCATTTGGCTCGACAACCTGATCCTGCCCAGACTGTTGCAGCTGCTCCTTCCTGGGCTGGACGAACCGCCGCGGCTGCCGGTGATCGGCATGATCTTCACGTTCATCGTGATCATCCTGTTGGGCGTGATCGCCCGCCACCTCTTGGAAGGAGAGGTCCTCAAGCTCTGGGAACGTCTGCTGAGTCGGGTGCCCGTGGCCGGCAACATCTACTCCGGTGTGAAGCAACTCTTCGAGGCGATCTTCCGAGGGGATCAGGGATCCCGCTTCAACCGGGTCGTGTTGATCGAGTACCCGCGCAAGGGCATCTACGCGCTGGCTTTCACGACCGGCCCCGCAGAAGGCGTAGTGCAAGCACTGACCGAGAAGCGCATGATCAATTGCTTCCTACCGACGACGCCCAACCCGACGTCGGGCTTCTACCTGCTGGTCCCGGAAGACGAGGTGACGGAAGCCGCCATCACGGTGGAAGACGCATTCAAGCTGGTGATGTCTGCCGGTATCGTGACTCCGAGTGACCACGGATCGCAGCCGGCCGCGACCGAAAGCGCCGCTGACTCGGCGCCGGCATCTCGGGGAGATTCGACCGGCTGACGTCGGCATTAGGAGCCGTCGTTCTCGAGAATACGGGAGACGACGGCCAGGAAGCGCGGATGGCTCATCAGGGCCAGGTGGTCGCCCGAATTGACGAGCGCCACCACTTCCGGATCCTCCATCAGCGCCTGGATCGCCGGATCGTCGCGCAGGCCCTTGATGCGGGGAGCAACTTCACGCAGGACGTCGCCCACCTCCGCGCGGAAGCGCTGGGGATCGGCTGCGGACTCGGAAGAGACGAGCCCGAGGGCCGCCATGTTGCCGCGCAGGCTCTCGTCGTGCACGATGCGCAGGAAGCTCGTCTGGTTCATGGCAACCTCCACGGCGCCCACTTCGACGTAGGTCCAGAAGGCGCGATCGGCGCGCAGCTCCTCGATGCCGGGATGGGCCATCAGGTTCTGCAGCCCCTGGATCGAATCCGCGGGCCGCGACAGCATGCGCGCCAGGGCACGACCCGCAGAGCCGGCTTCTTGGCCCATGGCCACCGCGACCCCGGCCTCGACCACCGCGGCCGCGACATCGGCGGCCACCGAGTCCCCGAGTTCGGGCAGGCCTTCGACCGTGCCGGTGGAGCCGAGGGCGTCGATCCACAGCGCCAGGTAGGAAAGCAGCAGGACGACGAGGCTGCCCCGGACCATTCCGAAGACGCCACCGATGAAGCGGTCTCCCGGCGCACGTGGCAGCCCTCTCCGGCGCCGCTTCTCCCGGCGGCGCAGCACACGCGACAGAATGCCCATCGCGATCAAAGCCCCCAGGAATCCCAGGCTGCCCGCCAGCGGGAAACCCAACCAGCTCGGCGCGCCGACAGCTTCCGCGACCCGATCACCGTACGCGGGCGCGGCCCAGATGCCAGTTCCGTAGGCCACGGCCAGCGACAGCAGCGACATGCCGCTGGCCAGCGCGCCGCGCAAGGCACCGACTCCGGCAAAGAAGCCCAGCAGCAGCAGCGCGATGACGTTGAGCCACATGACCCCAACGAATTCGGTCATCCGGCCGCGTCGCTTGATCGTGCCGGTTCCGCGGCCCCAGGCTCCCGGTCGCCCCCCTAGCGTCGGCGGCCTGTCAGGGAGCGGGCACGCTCCAGCTCTCAAAGAGACTGAGCCGCCGGATCGACAGATCGATGCCCTCATGCTCGGCCGCAGCCAGCATTTCAGCTTCGAACGCCGCCAGATCCTCGGGGTCGATCGGTGTACCCGCGTCGGGGTCGTCCAACCCGACAAAGAAGTTGTCGAAGTGATGGGGCACCACCCAACGGGGTCGCAGGTGCTTCACCAGCAACTCGGCGTAGCCCTCCGCCCGCCCCGCGATGGCGGGCAGCAGGACGTCGATCCGGCCGCCATCGGCCAGCACCCCGGGAAGAGCCTGGCGGTCGAGGCCGGCGCTGCTCAACGTGAACAGGCGCAGACCACTCGGGCGGTGGGTGATGAGGTAGCCGATCGCGCCCCCCATTTTGAACGACAAGACGTGACACGGCGCCTTCGGCACCTCCGACACCTCACCATCAAGCGGCACTTTGCCGAACAGGACGCGGGCGTGCTCGCTCGCCACGGCCCGTACGTCGAACACACCCTCAGACGTTTCGTCGCCCGGTGCCAGCTCCAACAAGCGCGCGGGGTCTGCGCCGTAGCCTTCGCTGATCGCGG
>SMWR01000048.1 GCA_004356735.1 Deltaproteobacteria bacterium | reverse complement strand
CGCCCGCCTGCTCATCCTGGGCGAGGGCCCGGAGCGCGGGAGGCTGGAGCAGCAGGCCCGTCACCTGGGTGTCGACGTCGACGTTTCGCTGCCGGGCTTCGTGGACAACCCCTTCGCATTCATGTCGCGCAGCAGTGTCTTTGTGCTTTCTTCGGCCTGGGAGGGCCTGCCGGCCGTATTGATCCAGGCCATGGCCTGCGGCTGTCCGGTGGTCTCGACGGATTGTCCGAGCGGTCCGGCCGAGATCCTGGACCAGGGGGTTTACGGGCCCCTGGTGCCGGTAGGGGACGATGCGGCCATGGCGGAGGCGATCGAGACGGTGCTCGAAGCTGCTCCGAGCGGGGATCGGCTCCGCAGACGCGCGGACGATTTCTCGGTCGAACCCAGCACGGACCGCTACCTTGCGCTGTTGCTGGGGGATTGAACGCCAGCGTGTGCGGAATCTGCGGATTTCTGACCCATGCGCGTCCCGCGCCCGATCTCGACCTGGCGCGCACCGCGCGCGCCATGGCGGAAACCCTGCATCACCGCGGTCCCGATGCGGACGGGGTCTGGGTGGACGGCGCTGAGGGGGTTGCCTTCGGGCATCGGCGCCTTTCAATCCTCGACCCCTCGTCCGAAGGCGCCCAGCCAATGGTGTCTCGCTGCGAGCGCTACGTGCTGACCTACAACGGCGAGATCTATAACTTTCGTGAACTCCGAACCCAACTCAGAGGAATGGGCCACACCTTTCGGGGGCATTCGGACACGGAAGTCCTGCTGGAAGCCATCAGCCGTTGGGGGCCGCGGGGCGCCGCAGAGAGAAGCGAGGGAATGTTCGCCTTCGCGGTCTGGGACCGTCGCCACCGTACGCTGCACCTGGTACGCGATCGGATTGGAAAGAAGCCCCTCTATTACGGCCGGCAGAATGGCATCTTCTTCTTCGGGTCGGAGCTGAAGGCGTTTCGGGCCTTGCCGGGATTCCGCCCCGAGGTGGACCGCGCAGCGCTCGCCCAGCTGATCCAGTTCTCGTACATCCCCGCGCCGCGCTCGATCTTCGCGGGCGTCTACAAGCTCGAGCCGGGCACGGTTGTGAGCGTCGAGGCGGCGAAGCCCAACCTGCCCAGCAGTTCGCAAACCTTCTGGTCGGGTCGCGAGGTGGCCGAACGCGGTGTGGCGGAGGTCTGGCGGGGCACCCCGGACGAGGCGGAGGAGGTTCTGCACGAACTCTTGCGCGACTCGGTCGAGCGGCGCATGGTGGCCGACGTCCCCGTCGGTGCGTTCCTGTCGGGAGGGATCGACTCGTCGACGGTGGTGGCGCTGATGCAGTCCATGAGCGATCGGCGCGTGCGGACGTTCACCGTCGGCTTCGGCGAGGGCGCTTACGACGAGGCCCAGCACGCCCGTGCGGTGGCGGCGCACCTGGGTACGGACCACACGGACCTGGTTGTCACGCCCTACCAGGCGCGCGAGGTGATTCCTCTGCTGCCATCGCTCTATGACGAACCGTTCGCGGACACCTCGCAGATTCCCACCTACCTGGTCTCGAAACTGGCCCGCCAAGACGTGGTGGTCGTACTGTCAGGAGACGGCGGAGACGAGCTCTTCGCCGGCTACGACCGTTACGTGCGCTGCATGACCCGCTGGCGAGGGCTGTCGCTGCTGCCGGCTTCGCTTCGCACCCGGGTCGGAGAGGGGATGGCCCGGATCGCCAGCCGCAGCTGGAGCCAGCACGGGCCGCGCTGGCTCGGAAGGCTCGACCGGGTCTCCGAAGCATTCGCGGCCAGTGACGTGCGAGACCTGTTCTGCCGCATGAACGCCCGCTGTCCGAACGTCGCGGACTACGTACTCGGAGTGCGACTGGTTCCGTCCCTTTTCACCGAGTCCGAGCGTTGGGCCCGGCTCGATCATCCCCTGGACTGGATGATGTCGATGGATTTGGCAGGTCACCTGCCCGAGGGCATCCTGGTGAAGGTGGATCGGGCCAGCATGGGCGTGAGTCTCGAAGTCCGAAATCCACTGCTCGACCATCGTGTGGTCGAACTCGCGTGGCGTCTTCCCCGGGATCTCAAGCTGCATCGGGGCGAGCACAAGTGGTTGTTGCGACGTGTGCTCGAACGCTACGTCCCCCGTGCGATATTCGAGCGCCCGAAGATGGGGTTCGGGATCCCGCTGGGGGCCTGGCTACGAGGTCCGCTGCGCGATTGGGCCGAGGCTCTGCTGGATGAAGGCCGTCTCGAGGAGGGTGGGTACTTCGAGGCCGCCGCGGTGCGAGAGGCCTGGCACCAGCATCTGGCGGGTTGGCGGGACCGTCGCTTCCTGCTCTGGAATATTCTCAGCTTCCAGGCCTGGCTCGACGACGGTATGGGAAGCGGCTCCCGGTCCTGTTAGTCTGTTACTCCGGATCCGGGAGCAGCTTCTGCGCAACTTCCGGCGGCTCGCGGTCGAAGGAGGACGGAACAGGCTATGACGAAATCCAGGCAGAACCGGGGTTTTCGCAGCCTTGCGGCGGCGCTGACCGTCGCTGTTGCCCTGACGATTGCGCTGCCGGCCCTGGCCGACGACTACGACGATCGACATTCGGGGCACCCGCTTCGAATCGTCGCCTACGTCGTGCACCCGATTGGGGTGATCCTGGATTACCTGATCTTTCGCCCGTTCCACTGGGTCGGAAGCCACGAGCCTTTCAGCACGCTCTTCGGTCACGAAGAAGCCTAGACCCGGTCGCGTCTACCGGTGGTGAGTCCGCTTCGATTGTGGGATCAGTCATCACTGGTATAATACTTGCATATGCACGCGCCTGCCCCGAACCCCTGCGCCTGTTCGGTCCGTACGCTGGCCCAGGTTGGTTCGATCGTGTTGCTTTTGGCCGCTTCCGGTCCCTCGCTGGCCAGCGAGGCGGAGGCCGCTCCCAAGCCCGTTGATTCTTCCGCTGATGCTTCCGCCGATTCCCCCGACGGAATCGCCGACCAGTTCGATGCGGAGCTTGTGCTGCGCGGCATGACCTATGTCGGCGAGCGCGGCAGGCACGGGGAGTTCGTGGTCCGCGCGCGCGAAGCGCGCTTTCGACCCGATTCGAACACGGTGCTGCTCGAGGACGTCCGCGTCATTGCGACAGACCCCGATGAGCGTCGCAACTTCGACGTGCGCTGCGACAAGGGCGAGCTGGACATCGAGAACAACAATTTCACGGCGACGGGCGACGTGCGGGGCACGACCGGGGAGGGTCAGCGTTACCGGGCCAGTTGGGTCCGCTACGACCACGATAAGGACCTCCTGTATAGCGATGCGCCCGTGCTCATGGAAGACGAGACCGGAACCTTTCAGGCAGACGGCTTCCGTTACTACGCCGACCAACGACGCTTCCAACTGACGGGGAACGTCCGGATGGTTCAAGCGCGATGAAGCGTCTTCTAATCGTCGTGCTGCTGCTGATGCCCGCGTCGCTGATGGCCGCGATGGCCGCGCCTGCAGCCGATTTCTCTTGGCTCTCGCTCGGCGTGGCACCGTTCGAGGCGAAAGCGCCGCCTGGTGCCCGCGTTCCCGACGTGGCGACCTTGCTGGCGGATCGACTGGGGACCCTGGGCCTCGAGAACGTCGTGGGACCCCAGGCGCTGAATGCATCGACCCAGGCGGACGTGTCCGCCGAATTGGTGCGTAGCTGGGCCGCGAAAGCCAAGCTTGACGCCATCGTCGTGGGCCGAACGACCCGCATCGGCGGCCAGCTCAGCGTCGACGTGCGCATCCGGTCCGGCAAGACCGGCGATACCATCAAGACCCTGGTCCGACGGGTCACCCACCCTGCCGACCTCGAGGCCAGCGTCGGCGCTCTCGCGAACGACGTGCTGGCCGCCGCCAGTCGCCTGGCCGAACCAGGGCCGCTGCCGGCTGCGCCGGCGAAAAGGTCCTCGAGCAGGGGGAAGACGCCCTTTGGCTTCAAGGATTGGGACAGCGACCGGCCCATGTCGATCGAATCGGAATCACTCGATGCGATCCGGGAGAGCGGCAAGCGCCGCATGATTTTTACCGGGAACGTGAAGGTGGTCCAGGGCAACCTGACCATCCGCTGCGATCGCCTCGATGCCTTCTACCCCGCCGACGCCAACCAACCCGACCGCCTCAGCTGCCGCGGCAACGTACGCCTTCGGCAGGGCGACCAGAGGGCGCGCTGCGACGAAGCGGTCTACGACCGCGCCGCCGATCGTCTCACCTGCAAGGGCAACGCGGTCTTCGAAGAGGATGGCAATGAGCTCCGCGGTGCGGTGATCGAGATCGACCTGGCCGCGGAGACCATGCACGTGATGGGGGGCGCGCGCGTCTTGATCCAGCCCCGCGAGAAAAGTCGCAAGCCCGGGCAGGGAGGAGACCGGTGAGCACGCTCAGCGGCAGCGGCCTGTCGAAGACCTACAGCGACACCGAAGTCGTCCACCAACTCGATCTGGAGGTCCATCCCGCCGAGGTGGTCGGTCTGCTGGGCCCCAATGGGGCCGGCAAGACGACGACCTTCAACATGCTGGCTGGGGGAATCCGTCCCACCTCGGGTCGGGTATCGCTGGGTGAAGCCGAAATCACGGACCTGCCGATGTACCGCCGGGCGCGCCTCGGCATCACGTATCTCCCCCAGGAACCCTCGATTTTCAGAAAGCTTTCCGTCGCCGACAATGTCAACGCGATCCTGGAAACGGTGGAGCCGGATCGGGCCGTGCGCCGGGATCGTCTGCGAGAGCTTTTGGCGGAGCTGGGACTTGCCGACAAGGCGGGACGGAGGGGAGATACCCTTTCCGGCGGGGAGCGTCGCCGCGTCGAGATCACCCGTGCGCTCGTGTTGGACCCGAAGTTCATGCTGTTGGACGAGCCCTTCGCCGGAATCGACCCGATCGCCGTGATGGACATCCAGAAGATCATCGAGCAGCTCAAGACCCGCGGAATCGGCGTGATCATTACCGATCACAACGTGCGTGAGACCCTGTCCATCTGTGACCGCGCCTACATCATCAAGGGTGGCAACATCATCAAGCACGGGTCGCCCCAAGAAATTGCATCGGACGCCCAGGTTCGAGAGATCTACCTGGGCAAGAATTTCCAGTTGGCCTGATCGCCGGCCGCAACCCAAGAGAACGATGGCACTCGAGCTCAAACTACAACTGAAGCTGACCCAGCAGCTGGTAATGACGCCTCAGCTGCAGCAGGCAATCAAGCTGCTTCAGCTGTCCCGGATGGAGCTCGTGGATCTCGTCACCAAGGAGCTCGAGGAGAATCCGGTCCTGGAAGAGGGCGTGGAGGAGGACTCGCCAGAGGAGGGCGAGACCCAGGTCGAGCCGACCGAGTCTGTGGACGAGGCCCCCGCGCCGGTCGAGGCTGCGGAAGCCGGGCTCGAAGCGTCGGCCGACGTGGATGCGATTCCGGGTGAAGAGGCGCCGGTCACGGGGGACGAGCCCGATCACGTGCCCACCGATGCCGAGAAGGTCGCCGACATCGATTGGCGAGACTACATGGACTCGCGTCCGCAGACCGGGATTCGCGAAGTACGGGACGACGACTCTCCGTCATTCGAAGCGACGCTCACCCGTCGCTCGACCCTGAGCGAGCATCTGCTCTGGCAGCTTTACATGGACCCCATCCGCGATGAAGAACGGTGTGCCGCCGAGTTCATCGTGGGCAATCTGGACGAGCGCGGCTACCTCCTGTCGAGCACCGATGAGATCGTGCGTCAGTCCGGAGTTGGCGAGGAGGTGGTAGAGTCGGTCTTGGCCCGGATCCAGTTGCTGGATCCGATCGGTACCGGCGCCCGCGACCTCCGCGAATGCCTGCTGATCCAGGTTCGTTCTCTTCAGATCCGCGATCCGCTGGTCATCGGGATCATCGAGGAAGTCCTGGACTCGCTGATCAACCGCGATTTTCGTACGGTGGCCCGACACCTGGGAGCCAGCATCGAAGCAGTGGCCGAGGCCTCGAAGGTCATCGGTCGCCTGGAGCCGCACCCCGGGCGCGCTTTTGGCGGTGATGATCCCGTCTACATCGTTCCCGACATCTACGTGTACAAGATCGCGGACGAGTTCCACGTCGTGCTGAACGACGACGGCCTGCCAAGGCTTCGGATCAACAGCCTCTATCGTGCGGTGCTGGCGAAGGGCAGCGATACGCCCAAGGACACCAAGGCGTACGTCCACGACAAGGTCCGATCGGCCCTGTGGCTGATCAAGTCGATCCATCAGCGGCAGCGGACGATCTACAAGGTGATGCAGAGCATCATCAAGTTCCAGCGAGACTTCTTCGAGCAGGGCATCAACTATCTGAGGCCCCTCAACCTTCGCGACGTTGCCGATGACATCGAGATGCACGAGTCGACGGTGAGTCGCGTCACGACGAACAAGTACGTGCACACCCCCCAAGGCATCTTCGAGCTCAAGTACTTTTTCAATTCAAGCATCAGAAGGCTCGACGGGGAGTCGATCGCCAGCGAGAGCGTGAAGGACCGGATCTCCCATCTGATCCGCAACGAGGACCCGCGGCGCCCCTTTTCCGACCAGCGGATCGCGGAGATGCTTCGCGTACACAATATCAGCATCGCTCGGCGAACAGTTACCAAGTATCGGGAATCATTGAATCTTCTGTCATCGACGAAACGGCGGGAGGTCGGCTAGCCTTCCGACCTTCCCGTCCGCCCGGACCGGCCGGGAGAAGGACCTCCGGAGAGCCCGCATGAAGATCATGGATATCCTGGCGACCGACGCCGTGATCCTGAATCTGGGCGCACGGGAGAAGCGCGATGTCCTGGCCGACATGTCCCAGGCTCTTGCCAAGGTCGAGCCGCAGATCGAAGCGGAGCGCCTGCTGGAAGTGCTGCTCGAGCGCGAAGCGCTTCAGAGCACGGGCATTGGTGAGGGCGTCGCAATTCCCCATGGCAAGATGGTGGGGCTGGATCGACTGGTCGCATCGTTCGCCCGCAACCCGGATGGCGTCGACTTTGATGCGATCGACGGCCAACCCACCCACCACTTCTTCTTGCTGGTGGTGCCCGAGCATTCCGGCGGCCAGTACCTGAAGGCGCTGGCCCGTATCTCACGCTTCTTTCGCGATGCCGCGTTCCGCCAGAAGTTGGTCGAAGCCGACAGCGTGGACGACGTCATCCGAGCGATCGAGCAAGAGGACGCCAAGCTCTAGGGGTCGTTGGCGCCTCGGGGGGGGCCTTGCATGTCGATCCATGGTGCACTGGTCGAGGTGCACGGTGTCGGTGTGCTGCTTCAGGGACCCAGCGGTGTTGGCAAGAGCGAGTGCGCGCTCGAGCTGGTTTCGCGCGGTCACCGGCTGATCGCCGATGACGTCGTGGACCTGTGGGTCGATGCAGAGGGACGGCCGCGGGGAGCCGCGCCGGAGAGGATTCGGCACTACATGGAGATTCGCGGTCTGGGCATCGTCCACATTCCGGAACTGTTCGGAGAGGAGGGGGTCGCCGAAGAGGTCGGCGTCGAACTGATCTGCCAGCTGGAGCCCTGGCGCGACGGGGTCGATTTTGAACGGGTTGGAATCGAACGTGAAACCGTGCCGGTTCTCGGCGTGGAGCTGCCCCGGGTCCGACTGCCCGCCCGACCCGGTGCCAGCATGGCAACCATCGTCGAGGTCGCGGCCCGTGAACATCTGAGGCGCTCCGAGGGGTTCAACGCCGCCCGCCGTCTCGACGACCGTTTGCGCCGCGAGATGTCGCGGACATGAGCAAGAAGGGTGTCCAGATCGTCTTTGTCAGTGGTCTTTCGGGAAGCGGCCGTTCGACGGCCATGGCCGCCCTCGAAGACCTGAGCTTCTACTGCGTCGACAACCTTCCGGCGCAGCTCATTGACCAGTTCTTGCATCTCTGCGAGCAGGCGACGCCGCCCGTCGAGAAGATCGCCCTGGCTGTGGACACCCGGGAGCCCCACTTCCTGGCCGAGGTCCCCGCGGTGCTGTCGCGCCTTCGGGGCCGGGTCGGCGCCGTCGAGCTGATCCATCTGGACTGTGCAAACGAGGTCCTGTTGACCCGCTATCGTGAGACCCGTCGCGTGCATCCGGCGGCTCCGAGCGGCACGGTCGAAGAGGGCATCGAGACCGAGCGTCGATTGCTGGTCAAGCTGGCCGAACTCGCCGATCACCGGATCGACACGTCGAATCTCAACGTCCACGAGCTCAAGGCCGACGTGGTCCGGCGCATCGTGGGCGGGGCCCGCTCGACGGTGGTCAATCTCGTCTCATTCGGCTTTCGCTATCCGACGCCGCAGACGGTCGAGCTGCTGTTCGATGTCCGTTTCCTGCCGAATCCGTATTTTGAGCAGAAGCTTCGGCCCCACTCCGGTCTCGACGCCGCCGTTGCCGAGTACGCGCTCGATAACGAGCGGGGCACCGCATTCATGGAGCACCTGGAGTCGCTGCTTTGCTTCCTGATGCCGCTCTACGACGCCGAGGGGAAGGCCTATCTCACCATCGGCATCGGCTGTACGGGTGGACGCCATCGTTCCGTCGCGGTGGCCAACGCCTTGGCCCGGCAGTTGCGAAGCGCGGGCCGAGAGGTGAATGTTGAACACCGCGACGTGGAGAAGAGCCAATGAGCATCGGGGTCGTGATCGTTACCCACTATCGGCTGGGGGAGGAGTTCCTCCACGCCCTGCGCCTGATCGTTCCGGATGCGCCCGACTACGAGTCCGTGGGCGTGGAGCCCGGGCAGACGGCCGACGAGATGCGACGGGCCATCGACGCGGCGCTGTCGAGCGCCGACGAAGGGCAGGGCGTGCTCGTGCTGACCGACATGTTTGGTGGGAGCCCCTCGAATATCAGCATGTCGTTCCTGGATGATCGTCGGGTCGAGGTGGTCACGGGCGTCAACCTGCCGATGCTGATCAAGCTCGCCACGCTGCGCCAGGAGAAGGAGCTCGAGGAACTGGCGAGCTTCATCAAGGACTACGGCCGTCGAAACATCTCCGTGGCTCGCGAGATCCTGCCGGAAGAGGGGTCGTGAGTCCGCCGAATGAAGTGAACAAGAGCGAGGGCGAGTTCGTCGTGGGGAGCGAGTTGGGCCTGCACGCGCGCCCGGCGGGGCGATTCGCAGTGCTGGCCGGACACTACGAGTCCGAGATCGAGGTGGGTCTCGGCGACGAATGGGTCGACGCCCGCAGCGTCCTGTCGCTGCTGTCTCTGGCGGCCGGACGGGGCACCCGGCTCCGCCTGCGGGCGGTCGGGCCGGATGCGCAAGAGGCGGTGGCGGCGCTTGGGGCGATTCTGGAGGAGTCGAGAGAATCGAATTGAAACCTCCCGCGGCGTTGTCTAGAGTGCGCGTTTCCCCTGGATAACGCAGGAGTTTCCAGAATGTCGGCCTCGCTGTTCACTTCCGAATCGGTTTCGATGGGCCATCCCGACAAGATGTGCGACCAGATCTCCGACGCGATCCTGGACGCCATGCTGGCGCAGGATCCCCACTCCCGGGTCGCCTGCGAAACGCTGACCACCACGGGCCTGGTGATGATTGCCGGCGAGGTGACCACCAAGGCCCAGGTCGAGATCACCCCGCTGATCCGCCAGGTGGTGGCCGACATCGGCTACACGAGCTCCGACATGGGTTTCGATGCGAGCACCTGCGCCGTGCAGATCGCGCTGGGCCGGCAGTCCCCCGACATCGCCCAGGGCGTGACCGAGGGCGACGGCCTCCACAAGGAACAGGGCGCGGGCGATCAGGGAATGATGTTCGGGTACGCCTGCAACGAGACCTCCGAGCTGATGCCGGCGCCAATCCGTCTGGCCCACAAGCTGATCGAGCAACATCGGGCGCTCCTCGAGAGCGGCGAGCTCGAGTACCTGCGGCCCGATGCCAAGTCGCAGGTGACGGTCGAATACGACGGCGATACCCCCAAGCACATTCCGACGGTGGTGCTGTCGACCCAGCACTCGCCCGACGTATCCTGGGACCAGCTCCGCAAGGACATCATTGACGACGTGATCCGGGCGACCCTGCCGGGCGAGCTGGTTGACGACAACACCATCTTCCATGTGAACCCCACCGGCCGCTTCGTGGTCGGCGGCCCCATGGGCGACGCTGGGCTCACCGGACGCAAGATCATCGTCGACACCTACGGCGGCATGGGGCGTCACGGCGGCGGCGCCTTCTCGGGCAAGGACCCGTCGAAGGTCGATCGCAGTGCAGCCTATGCCGCCCGCTGGGTGGCCAAGAACCTGGTCAAGGCCGGGATCGCGACGCGCTGCGAAGTCCAGTTGGCCTACGCGATCGGCGTGTCCGAGCCGGTGTCGATCCGTGTCGAGACCTTCGGCACCAGCAGCCTCGACCTCAACGTGCTCGAAAAGCTCGTCCGCAAGCATTTCGACCTGACCCCCAGCGGTATCATCGAGTCACTGGATCTGCTGCGACCGATCTACCGCGCCACCTCGTACCACGGCCACTTCGGACGGGAGGGGGAGGGCTTTCCCTGGGAAGAAACCAGCAAGGCGGAGGCGCTGGCCCGCGACGCCTCGCGTTGAGACGCTTGGATCGGCGGATCGCTGGATTCGGGAGCACGCTGCTGGCGGTGGTTTGCGCCCAGGCTGCCGTTGCCGACGATCTCGACCCGGGCCCGGTCGATCTGGGGAGCCAGGGGCGCGCGATTCGCGTGCTGCTGGCCGAGGGGAACGATTCGGTCCGGGTGAAGCTGCCGGGGGGCAAGGTCACCACGGTGCGTGCCGTTGGCGCCGGTCTGACGGCCGGTGGCAAGCCGGTGGGTCCTGTCTGGCGCGGCGAGGGTGACGTCCTCGAGGTCGGAGACCTGCGCGTGCGCGGTGGCATCGAGGTGCGCCGCGCCGGCGATGGGCTCCAGCTGATCAACCGTGTCCCCCTGGAGTCCTACGTGGCCGGGACCCTGGGTCGCGAGATCTACCCCGGCTGGGACGAGGAGACCCTCAAGGCCCAGGCCGTGGCGACGCGCACCTATGCCCTCCATCATGCGCTCCGGCGTCGCTCGGCCCCCTTCGACGTCGAGGCGACCAGCCGCTTCCAGGTCTACGGGGGACTCACGGCGGAGTCTCCGGCGGTCGTGCAGGCGGCGCAGGCCACCCGGGACGAGGTGCTCGTCTGGGACGGTAAGCCGATCCTGGCGGTTTTCCACTCGTCCTCAGGCGGGCAAACCGCCAGCTCGGAGGAGGTCTGGGGCCGAGCGCTCCCCTATCTCGTGAGCCGGCCGGTCGAAAACGAGGAGGATTCTCCGGACACCTACTGGCGCACGACGATTTCAGGGACCAAACTGGGGCGCGCTCTCGCCCCCCTGGGAGTTCGGGTGGGTCCTGTTCGAGGGCTTCGAGTCGCTGAACGCTCGCCCAGCGGGCGGGTTCGGACCGTGCAGGTGCTCGGCCGGGATGGCGAGAAAACGATCGAGGCCCGCGATCTGCGCGAAGCCCTGGGAGCCAAGGTGATCCGAAGCACGCTCTTTGAGACGAGGATGACGCCCGCAGGCATCGTCATCGTGGGCTCGGGTCACGGCCATGGGGTCGGCATGAGCCAATGGGGTGCCGAGGCCATGGCCCAGCGCGGCGCCGGATACCGGGAGATTCTGGCCCACTTCTACCCCGGCACACGCCTCGAAAAGGGAGATGTCCAATGAATTGGGGTCCTGCGTTCGTACTGCTCCAGGCGGAAGCCGAGGGTGCACCGGGCATTTTCGGATCACCGCTGTTTCCGATGATCATGATCATCGGCGTCATCTACCTGTTGATCTTCCGGCCGCAGCAGAAGCAGCAGAAGCAGCAGAAGGAGATGCGCAAGGCCGTCGGCAAGGGCGACAGCATCATCACTACCGGCGGAATCCACGGAAAGATCACGGGCTCCACCGAAGACACCCTGACCCTCGAGATCGCCCAGATCAAGGGCGAGCGCGTTCGGATCAAGGTCGCGCGCTCGGCCGTGGAGAAGAAGTTGACCCCGGGCGACGGATCCGAATCGTGAACCGACTTCGACTGCGCGTCGTGAGCATCCTCGGCCTGTTGCTGTTCATGGGCTATCTGACGGCCGCCAACTTCGTACCCGAGGCCCAACGCCTGGCGAGTCCGCTGTTGCCCGACGAGGGTTTGCGCCTCGGCCTCGACCTTCGCGGTGGCACGCACTGGGTCCTCGGCGTGGAGCTCGAGACGGCCGAGGTGCATGAGCTCCAGTTCCTTGGCGACTCGCTGCAGCGCTTCGCCGACGAAGAGGATGTCTCTATCGAGCGCGTCTCGGTCGCCGACCTGAAGCTGACGCTGTCGCCGGTCGACGCCGAGGGAGCCCGTCTGGTCCGAGACTACCTGGAAGATTTCAGCGATCTCAACGTCTCCGAGGGCCACGACATCGTGGTCACCCTGGGTCGGGATCGAAGGGCCGGCGTCCGAGAAAGCGCCATGCGCCAGGTACTCGAGGTGCTGCGACGCCGCATCGACGACCCCGCGACCGGCGTGCCGGAATCGGTCGTGACCCGGCAGGGCGACAACCGCATCCTGATCCAGATTCCGGGTGGCGAATCCGAGCGGGAGCGGATGGCGAAAATCCTGGACGTGACCGGCCTGCTCGAATTCAAGATCGTGCAGGACGCTGCCCAGACAGTGGATCTGCTCAACGCCAAATATCCGGAAGGCCTGCCCGCGGGCACCATGATCGAGACCGAGACGGACCGCGAGAGCGAGCGGGTGATCCAGGCTTACCTGGTTTCCGAAAAGGCCGGGATCACGGGCGATTTTCTCACCGACGCACGGGTCCAGTTCGACCGTCAGGGGCGTTCGGTGGTTGGTTTCACGTTCAATGCCGAGGGCGGACGCGTCTTCTCAAAGCTCACCAGCGAGAACATCGGCGCGGGGCTCGCCATCATCCTCGATGGCAATGTCTACAGCGCGCCCATCATCCGGTCCCAGATCAGCATGCGCGGACAGATCGAGGGACGGTTTTCGGCCGAGGAGTCCGCGAACCTGGCGGTCGTGTTGCGAGCAGGTTCGCTCTCGGTGCCGGTCGAAATTGAGGAGGAACGCACCGTCGGTCCGGCGTTGGGCAAGGACTCCATCGATCGCGGCGTGCGGGCCTCGGTCGTGGGGTTGGTGCTGATCCTCTTGTTCATCATCGGCTACTACCGGATGTCCGGTCTGTATGCGGCCGTGGCGTTGCTGGCGAATCTGGTGTTGCTGATCGGGATCATGTCGCTCTTCGAAGCAACGCTGACCCTACCGGGTCTGGCCGGCATCGTGCTCACGGTCGGTATGGCCGTCGATGCCAATGTAATCATCATCGAACGCGTTCGTGAAGAGTTACGGAGCGGCAAGACGCCGCGAGCCGCCATCTCGACGGCGTTCAGCAAGGCGTACTGGACCATCATGGACGCGAACATCACCACGCTGATCACGGCCATCATTCTCTTCGAGTACGGCAGCGGACCGATCAAGGGATTCGCGGTGACCTTGTCGGTGGGCGTGATCACCAGCGTGTTCGCGGCGCTGGTCATCACCCGCACGCTCTACGGCATCTTCCCGGGCACCCGGCCGGTCGAGAGCCTGTCGATCTAACGGAGACGAACGTGCCCTTCGAGCTGATACCCGCGGGAACGAAGATCGATTTCATTGGCAAGCGCCGTTTCTGTGCGCTGCTCTCGGTCGGAATGTTGCTGGTGTCGGGCGCCGCAGTGGGGGTCAAGGGCGTGAAGCTCGGGATCGACTTCGCCGGCGGAACCGAGATCCAGATCAAGATCCGCGACGCCGCGGCCGACGAAGGCAAGATCCGCAAGACGGCGGTAGCGTGCGGGGTCGCCGAGCCTTCGGTGGTTCGCTTCGGGGGCAGCGGAGATGCACCCGAGTTCCTGATCAAGTTCGCAATGCCCGACGACCAGGATCTGGCTGCGGCCGTGGGCAGCGAGGCCTGTCCCCTGAGCGGCTCCGATCACCGGGCCCTTCAGGCACTCCAGCTGGCCTCCGAGGGTCGTGACAAGACGGGATATGTGCGCGACGTGTTGCGCTTCGCGATCTCGAATGCCGTCGGGCCGGTGGAGGTCCAGCGGACCGAGTTCGTGGGGCCCCGGGTTGGCGCCGAGTTGCGGCGGGACGGAATCAACTCCCTGCTGCTCGCGAGCGTCGCGATCCTGATCTACATCGCGTTTCGCTTCAGCATGCGTTTCGCGCCCGGCGCGATCGTGGCCGTGCTCCACGACGTGGGCATCACGGCCGGAGTCTTCGTGATGCT
>SMWR01000047.1 GCA_004356735.1 Deltaproteobacteria bacterium | reverse complement strand
GCAGACCGACCCGCAGACCTACTGGAAGGTGATCGATCAGGTGAAGCACGAGATTGCCGCGGGCCACGTCTATCAGGCGTGTCTGACACGGCGTGAAGTCGCGGATTGCCCGGCGGATCCGTGGTTGCTGTACTGCGCGCTGCGCCGGGTCAATCCGGCGCCGTTCGCCTGCTATCTCGAGCTGCCCGACTCGACCGTCGTCGGCAGCTCACCGGAGCGCTTTCTGCGACTGGATCTGGATCGGAACGTCGAGAGTCGACCCATCAAGGGCACCCGACCGCGGGGCGAAAATGCGACCGAGGACGCCTTGCTCCGGTCCGAGCTCGCCGCTTCAGTGAAGGACCGGGCCGAGAACCTGATGATCGTCGATCTGGTGCGCAACGACCTGGGCCGGGTCTGCGAGATAGGCAGCATCGAGGTTCCGGAGTTGATGGCGATCGAGGCCTACGAGTCGGTCTTCCAGATGGTCTCCACCGTTACCGGTCGCCTGCGCCCGGAGTGCGACGTTTTCGATCTCCTGCGCGCCACGTTCCCACCCGGCTCGATGACGGGTGCGCCCAAGATCGCGGCCATGCAGCTGCTCGGCGGTCTGGAGCCCGTGCGTCGCGGAATCTACTCCGGCGCCATTGGATATCTCGACGTGCGGGGCAGCGCCGATCTCTCGGTGGTGATCCGCACGTTGATCGTGCGGGACGGTCGCGCCTACCTTCATTCCGGAGGCGGCATCGTCTCGGACTCGGATCCGGCTCTCGAATGGGCTGAAACCGTGGACAAGATCCGACCCTTGTTCACCGCGCTTGCGCAGTCGGTCGAGCCGCCGGAGCGCAAGGCGCGGCCGTCGCGTCGTCCGGTGTAGCGTCCCTCGTCGGTGCTGAGGGTTCCATTCCGGAGAGCGGCGTCATGGGTCTCGGCGCGCGCAGTCTACCGGAGCGGGCTGCGTTATCCTCAGGCCCTCCCGAGAACCCTTCCCGGAGACAGGAGTTGCACGTGGCCGGTCCCCTCAGCGGTATCAAGATCCTCGAATTCCAGGGCATCGGTCCCGGACCCTTCTGCACCATGATGCTCTCAGACATGGGAGCCGACGTGGTGCGCATCGACCGCGCCCAGAATGTCGAGGCCGGAAGTCCGCTGTCGTTCAGTTTCGATTTCCTGGCCCGCGGTCGTCGCAGTGTGGGCGTCGACCTGAAGAGCGGGGAAGGCGTCGAGAGCTGTCTGCGCATGATCGAGCAGGCTGACGTGCTGCTCGAGGGCTTTCGCCCGGGCGTGATGGAGCGGCTCGGTCTGGGGCCCGACGTCTGTCTCGCGCGCAACCCGCGACTCGTCTACGGACGGATGACCGGTTGGGGTCAGGAGGGCCCGCTGGCCAACGTGGCCGGTCACGACATCAACTACATCGCCCTGGCCGGTGCATTGGCCCATATCGGCCGCAAGGGCGAGCCGCCGGTGCCGCCGCTCAATCTCGTCGGCGACTTCGGGGGTGGCGGCATGCTGCTGGCGTTCGGCGTCGTGTGCGCGCTCGTCGAGCGCTCGGTCTCCGGTCAAGGTCAGGTGGTCGACGCCGCCATGGTGGACGGCGTCGCCGCGCTCATGTCGATCATCCACGGAGCGCAGCAGACCGGTTGGTGGAGCGAAGAGCGTGGCGTCAACATGCTCGACACCGGTGCGCACTTCTACGAAGTCTACGAGACGAAGGACGGGCGATATGTCTCGATCGGTTCGATCGAGCCGCAGTTCTACGCCGTTCTCATCGAGAAACTGGGACTCGCCGGCGAGGAGTTGCCGAGCCAGAACGATCGTTCTCAGTGGCCGGCCATGAAGGAGCGCTTCAAGGCGCTCTTCCAGCAGAAGACGCGTGACGAGTGGTGCGAGATCATGGAAGGGACCGACATCTGCTTCGCGCCCGTTCTCACGATGACCGAGTGCCGCGAACACCCGCACATCAAGGCGCGCAACACCTTCGTCGAGGCTTACGGCGCTCCCCAGGCCGCGCCGGCTCCGCGCTACAGCCGCTCCCAGTGCGAGATCCAGGGCCCGCCTCCGGCTGCCGGTCAGCACAGTGAGGAGGTCCTGTCGGACTACGGCTTCAGCGCCGAAGAAATCAAGGGACTGAAGGACTCGAAGGCCGTCGCCTGATTCAGGTGGGGGTGCCTCGCGTTTCCAACAGCTGGCGCACGATCCGGAGCAGCTCTTCCTTGAGGGGGTCGATGTGCTTGCGCGTCGTTGGATCGAACCCGGCTTCGGAAACCAGGTTCGGCATCGCGGCCACGTAGAAGACCGTGGCTCCGGCGATGATGCTCGCGACGTGGATGGGGTCGACCTTCACCTTGACCACGTCGCGGCGGTCCGGGCGGTCCATGAACTCTCTGAGGACGAGTTCTTGGAACGGCGCCGTGTAGCGGAGCATGAGGCTCTGCTTTTCGGCTGTTGCATTGGCGACCTCGCGAAGGAGCAGCCGCGCAAGCGTCGGGCGGGAACCCACGTAGTCGACCCAGACCGACACCGCGGCCTCGATGCGCATTCCCAAGTCTTCATGACGCGAGAGCTCGGCGGTGAGCGCCTGGTGCAGGCCACCCAAGACGCTGCTCAGTACGGCCTCGTAGAGCTCGCGCTTGTCCTTGAAGTAGTAGACGATCGATGCGCGCTTGATGCCGACGCGTTCGGCGATGTCCTCCAAGCGGGTGGCAGCGAAGCCTCGCTCCGCAAAGAGATCCTCTGCCGCCGCGAGGATGGCGCTGCGGGTCCGCTCGGAGCGCGTCACCGGTCCGGCTGGCTGGGCCATTTCCTAGGTCTACCTGCGTGCAGGTAGACCGTCAACTGAGTCTTTCAGGTCCCCAGTGGGGGTCTGGCTGATGGGGAGATTTCGGATCCAGTGTGATTGACATCTGTCATTGACTTACGTCAGTCTCCTTTCATGGCACAGGTCGTTCCGATCCGTCGTCGAGACCGGCAGCGTCTCGAGACGCGGGCCCGCGTGTACGAGGCCGCCGTCGACGAGTTCCGCCGCGAGGGGTTCGCGCGCGCCCAGGTGGATCGGATCGTGGCTGCGGCGGGTGTGGCCCGGGGCACCTTCTACTTTCATTTTCCCTCGAAGGAGCACGTGCTGCTGGAGCTCCAGCGGAAGCACGAGGCCGCCATCGAGGCGCGACTCGATGCCATGCCGCGCCCCCGCTCTGCCCGGGAGCTGCTCGAGCAGGTGGTGGACGCGCTGCTGTCGGAGATCGTCGAGCAGGTCGATCCGGCCCTGCTGCGCGAGATCCTGGCCCTCTACATCCGCCGTCCGGATGACCTCGATCTCTCGGATCAGCCGTTCCCGGTCGTGTCTGCCGTTACCGGCCGATTTACCGAAGCGGCCCGCGTCGGCGATCTGCGCAACGACATTCCACCTGCTCAGCTGGCCGTGCTGCTGCTGACCAGCCTGTTCGGTTTTCTCTCTTCCGACGAGATCGAGCCCGAGCAGCTCCGGCGGCGCTTGGAATCGGTGATCTCGATCTTTCTGCGCGGGATCTCAGCCTGACCCTCCAGGAGAACTCCACATGCCCAAAATCGTGAACGACGCTGCCAGCCGTCCGGCGCTGACCGATTCCGCATTCCATGCGGGAGACCCGTACCCGCACTACCGCGAGTGGCGTCGTGACTCTCCCCTCTTCTGGGACGAGCACGGTGAATTCTGGGTCGTGACCCGCCATGCGGACATCGTGGCGATGTCGAGCGACCCGCAGCGATTCTGTTCGAAAAAGGGGATCTTGCCGGCCGACGTCGAACGCGGCGTGGCCGAACACACGTCGATCATCTTCATGGATCCCCCGCGCCATCGCGGCTTTCGCAAGCTCGTCCAACCGGGTCTCGCCATGCGACGGATCGCGGACCTCGAGCCGTGGATCCGGCAGATGACGCGCGAGCTGTTGAACGAGATGCCGAGCGAGGGATCGGTCGAGTTCGTCGAAGCGCTCGCCATCCCGCTACCGATCTGGGTGATTGCCCGGCTGTTGGGCATCCCGGCGAAGGACCATGAGAAGTTCCGGGTCTGGTCCGACGCGGCCATCGAGGCCGCTACGAAGATCACTTCCGACAACGCGATCCTGCTGGCCGAGATGATCAACTATCTCGCCGTGTACATCGAGCGGAGACGATCCGACCCGGGTAACGATTTGATCTCGGCCCTGGTGGGTGCGGACGTCGACGGTCAGCAGCTCCACGACCAGGAGCTGGTGATGTTCTGCCTCACATTGCTGGTGGCCGGTAACGAGACGACGCGCAATCTGCTGTCTGCCGGGGCGCTTGCGCTGTCGACCCATCCCACCGAGAGGAGGGCGCTGGCCGCCGACCCGTCGGGCATTCCCGTCGCGGTCGAGGAGATGCTGCGCTGGGAGTCCCCGATCGTCTCCTTCATGAGAACGGCGACCCAGGACCTCGAGCTGCGCGGCCAGAAGATCCGCGCAGGCGAGCGGCTGCTGATGGTCTACGCCGCCGCGAACCGGGACGAGGAGGTATTTGGCGAAGATGCCGAGAGCTTCGTCCCGACCCGCCATCCGAACCCTCACCTGACCTTCGGAATCGGCGAGCACTTCTGCCTGGGTGCCAACCTCGCGCGCCTCGAAGCCCGGATCTGCTTCGAGGAGCTGCTGTCCCGCCATCCGGACTTCGAGCTGTGTGGTGAACCGCAGCGACTCCAGTCGACGCTGGTGCGGGGTCTCACCGAGCTGCCGCTTTCCTTCGGCAGCTAGGGACCAGGCGCGGCTATTCCGACGGAACGCGGAATACGATCGCGTAGAAGACGGGGAGCACCACCATCGTCAGGATGGTGGCGAAGATCAGCCCAGCGATGATGGTGACGGCCATCGCGGCGAAGAACGCGTCGAAGAGCAGGGGGATCATGCCCAGCGCCGTCGTCGCGGCCGCCATGGAGACCGGACGCAGGCGGCTCGCGCCGGAGTCGATGATGGCCGTGAACGGCGGTTTGCCCGCGGCAAGCTGGACATTGATCTCGTCGATCAGTACCACGGCGTTCTTGATCAACATGCCGATCAGGCTCAGGAACCCCAGGGTGGCCATGAAGCCGAATGGCTGTCCCGTCAGCAGCAGTCCCGCCGTGACGCCGATCAGCGCCAAGGGCACGCACAGCCAGATGACCAGCGGCTGACGGAGTGAATTGAAGAGCGTGATGGTGACGAGAACCATCATCAGCAGGAAGAGCGGCAGGCTGGCCGCGATGCCAGCTTGGGCGTTGTTCGTGTCCTCGTACTCACCACCCCATTCGAGGGCATAGCCGGGCGGAAGCTCGATGGCCTCGATCTGGGGCCGCAGTCGGCTGAAAAGACTGGTGGCCTGCCCGACTGCCGGGTCGGCGAAGATCGTGATCGTTCTCTTTCGATTCCGGCGCCAGACGATCTCGTCTTCAAAGTCGACCTCGAAGTCGGAGATCACCTGACGGAACGGAATCATTGCGCGGACCGCCGGACTCCAGATCTGGAGGTTCCGGATGCTCGACACATCATTACGTTGGGCCTCGGTGGCACGCATGGTGATCGGCAGCAGCAGGTCGCCGTCGCGGAAGACGCCGACGCGTGCGCCCTGGAATCCCTCCTCGAGAGTCCGAGTGATGTCCGTGCGTTGGATGCCGTTCAGGTTGGCCTGTTGCTCGGCGATGATCGGGCGGATCACTTTCACGCGCTGGCGCCAGTCGGTGCGAATTGCCTTCGCCGTCGGGTCAGCGTGCATGATCGCCTGGGTTTCGCTCGCAATGCGCCGCAGCACTGCAGGGTCCGGGCCGTTGAAGCGGGCCCGGATCTTTCCGTTGGATCCGGGGCCCAGTTCGAACTTGTAGGTGTATCCCATTCCTTCGAGGACGTGGTCGGCCATCCAGTCCTCGAGGTTCTTCGCTAGACCATCGATTAATTCGGCGTTTTCGACGTCCACCAGCAACAGGCCGTAGGCCGTGTTCGACTTCTCGGGTTTGTAGGTGAGCAGGAAGCGCGGGGCACCGGTGCCGATGATGGACGACACGTGGGTGACCCCATCCTGCTGCTCCAGGTACTCCTCCATGGCGGCGATCTGGGCCGTCGTGTCGTCGATGTGGGTGCCTTGCGGCATCCAGAGGTCGACCAGGAACTGCGGCCGCGTCGAGGGCGGGAAGAAGCTCTGGTCCACGAAGCCGAAACCGAAGATCGACGCGGCGAAGATGCCGCCGACGGCGGCCACGGTGACCCAGCGCTGCGCGATGCATCGAACCAGCAGCCCCTTGTAGCGGCGATAGAAGGCAGAGTCGTAGGGGTCCGCGGCTTCACCCCCGGACTGAGATGAAGGCTTCAGGAACATCACGCACAGAACGGGCGTGATGGTGACGGCCGTGAGCCAGCTGAAGCTGAGCGAAACCAACACCACCTGGAAGAGTGAGCGACAGAATTCGCCCGTGGCGTCGTCCGACGTTCCGATGGCGGCGAAGGCCAGGATCGCCACCACGGTCGCGCCCAGCAGCGGCATGGCCGACTGAGCGACCACTGCGATGGAGGCATCCTTCGCGTTCTGTCCCTTCTCCAATCGTACGAGTACGCCATCGACAATGACGATGGCGTTGTCCACCAACATGCCGAGGGCAATGATCAACGCACCCAGCGAGATGCGCTCCAGGGCAACGCCCATGGGCTGGAGGAAGACGAAGCTGCCGATGATCGTGATCAGCAAGATGCCGCCGATCAGGAAACCGCTGCGCACGCCCATGAAGACGAGCAGCACGACGATCACGATCGCCACGGCCTGGAGCAGGCTGCTGCTGAACGCCTGGATCGCCGCGGTGACCGCCGTCGACTGGACCGAGATCAACCCGACCTCGATGCCGAGCGGCCACTGCTGCGTCAGCTCATCGACCCGCTTTCGGAGGGCTTCGCCCATGGTGACGACGTTGCCGCCACTGACCGTCGAGATGCCGAGGCCGATGGCGACGTTTCCGTCGTAGCGAAGGATCTCGGTCTGGGGCTCGACGTAACCGCGCCTCACGACGCCTACGTCCTTCAGGTAGATTTGCCCCTCAGAACCCTCGAATTTCTCACTGGTTACGTGCGTAATCAGGATCTGCCCGAAGTCCTCGACCGAATTGACGACGCCACTGGGAAAGAGGGCGATGAATTCTTCGCCAACCTTGACCCGACCCGAATCGGCGACCAGGTTCTTCTTCCGCAGTTCGTCGGCGATCTGACCGGCTGAGACACCGAGTTGGGCCATCCGGTCGCGGGAGAGCTCGATGTAGATCGATTCGGCCCGCTCTCCGAACGGCTGGATCTTGGCGACGTCTTGGACGAGCAGCAGCTCCTTTCGGAGCAGGTCGGTGAACTTCTTGATTTCGGCGTAGCTGTATTCCGGTCCGTAGACCGCGACGAAGACTCCGAAGACGTCGCCGAAGTCGTCGATCACGAGTGAGGGTCCAGCACCCGGGGGCAGGCGGCTCTGGACGTCGCCCACCTTGCGACGCAGCTCGTCCCAGACCTGGGGCAGGGCCTCCCGCTTGTACTTGTCCTGGATGGTAACGGTGATATTGGACAGTCCGCGATCGGACTTGGACTCGATGCGCTTGAGCTGGCCGAGTTCTTGGATGGCGATCTCGATCCGGTCGGTGACCTCCTCCTCGACCTCGGCGGCGGACGCGCCCGGATAGGGAGTGACGACCAGGGCGTCCTTGATGGTGAACTCGGGATCTTCGAGCCGGCTCATGCCCTGGAAGGCGGCGATGCCGCCTCCCACGAAGAGGAAGGTGAAGACGAGTGTGACGACCCGCTTGCGGATGGCGATTTCGGCGAAGTTCATTCGGTCGGACCCGGCTCAATTCTCGTAGCGCAGCACTGGCATGCCTTCGCTCAGGTGGTGGACGCCCGAGATCGCGATCTGGTCACCGTTGGACAGGCCGCTCTGGATCTCGACCTGGTCGCCGGACAGCTCGCCGAGCTCCACGAGGGCCTTGCTCACGGTCAGGGTCTGGGCGTCGACCTTCCAGACCATCGCATTGCCTTCGTCGTCCGAGCGCACCGCCAGGGATGGGATCGATACGCCGCTACCACCCCAGCGCGACCCGGGAATCTTGACCGAAACCTTGGCCGTCATGCCGGGCAAGACTGTGAATTCCGTGGGTGTATCGAATCGGACGGTGACGGCGAAGGTGCGCGTGGTCGGGTCCGCGGTGGTTGCGATCTCCTTGATCGTTGCCGGGATCGGCTTGTCGGGGAAAGTGCTCAGCACCACAATCGGTTTCGCTCGTTCCCGATCGACTCCGGCGGCTTGCCTGTTTCGCGTGCCGCGTGCGAGGTCGGCTTCAGGAACGCCGACCACCACTTCGAGGTGTGACAGATCCTGGAGGATCAAGATCACCTCCTTGGCCTGGACGTTCTTGAAATCCTGCTTGATCTTGCGGGCCACGACTCCATCGAACGGCGCCCTCAGCTCCGTGTCATCCACCGCCTTCTGGGCGGCCTGAACGGCGGCGTCGATCACCTCGAAATTTCGTTGAGCCCGCTCCCTGTCCTGTTTCGAGGCGACGCCCTTCGAGAACAGGATCTTCTGACGGTCGTACTCGGTCTTGGCCTGGTTCTGGCGCGCATGCTGGGCATCGAGCTTGGACTGGAAGTCCCGGGGGTCGAGCTTCGCCAGCAGCTGCCCCTCTTCGACCTGCTGTCCTTCGATCACGGGGAAGTCGATGACGCGGCCCGGAACCTCGAAGCCCATCTGGGCCTCCTGGGCCGCCCGCACCTGGCCAGGAAACTCGAGGGTGCGCCCGCTGCTGGTGTCGCTGATCTCCAGGATCTTGACCGGGCGAGCCGGCTCCGGGGGCGGCTC
>SMWR01000046.1 GCA_004356735.1 Deltaproteobacteria bacterium | reverse complement strand
TCGGTGAAGGCGTCGCGCGCCTCCTGCGAGTCCGGCGACATATAGAGCTCGAGCGTGAAGCCCTGCTCGTAGCGGTAGCTCTCCTTGGGGTCGAGCAGCTCGATGCCGTTGAGGCTCCACTTGGCGAGTCGCAGCGCCTTGGGACTCTTGCTGGCAATTCTGCTCGCCAGGGCAAGCGCTTCGTCGCGAAGCTGGTCCTTCGGCACGACTTTCTCGACGCCGCCCACGCGGTAGGCCTCGGCCGCATCGATCGGCTCCGCCGTGTAGAGCATGCGCCGAGTCTTTTGAACGCCGAACATGCGCATCAAATGAGTGGCCGCGCCCAGCGCGCCGCGGTCGATCTCGGTCAGTGCGAAGGTCGCGTCGTCCGAGCAGATTACGAAATCCGAGCTGCCCGCGATGCCGATACCGCCGCCGATGCAGTAGCCGTGGACGGCGCTGATCACGGGAATCGGGCAGTCGTAGATGGCGGCGAAGGTGTCGTAACAGCCACGGTTTACATCCGTAATCTTGGTGCTGTCGGCTTGGAGCTCCTTGATGTCGACACCGGCTTGAAAGCCGCGGCCTTCGGCACGGATGACGACGCAGTGGATGTCATCGCGCCCGCCGACGGCTTTGACCTTGGCGGCGAACTCGTGCCAACCGGCGGAATCCAGTGCGTTGACGGGCGGGTTGTTGATCACCAGCTCGGCGACCCCGTCCTTGGTGTGAACGTCGATGGCCATGCTTTTCTCCTCAGGCGCCGAGCGACTTCAGGGTGCGCTCGGCCTCTTCCATGATGCGCTCTATCAGCTCGGCGCAGGTGGGGCGATCGGTGATGACGCCGGCGACGCTGCCGCCGGGGAGATAGCCGTGGACCGGGTCGCCGTCGGTCATGGCCTTCTTGGCCAGCATCGGCGCGTTGGCCGCCATCAGCACCTGGCTGCGGGTCAGGCGCTCGTTCTTCTGGAGCCGGAAGGCCGACTGGATCAGCTCCGCGATCGAGGCACCGCTCGACTTGCGGAACGCCAGCGCGCTGCCCAGTGAGCGGAAGAGCAGCGTGATCGGATTCGCGCCCTCGAGCCAATCGACCAGCTCGTTGCGCACGACGCGCTGGGGAAGACCGTCGATCCGGGTCGTCACGATCACGTCGGGCACATCGGCCGCCAGGAAGCGGTCTGTCGTCGGGGTCGGAACGGGACTCTCGCGAGTCAGCACGAAGCGCGTCCCCATGGCGATGCCCTTGGCGCCCCACGCCAGCGCGGCCACCAGCCCGCGCCCATCCTTGAAGCCACCGGCGGCCACGATGGGCACGTCGACCCCCTCGGCGCAGGCCGGAACCAACAAGGAAGTAGGAATGGGCCCGGTGTGCCCGCCACCCTCGCCGCCCTGCACGACGATGATGTCGGCGCCGAGTTTCTCGGCCTTGGCCGCGTGCTTCGGCGCTCCGCAGGTCGGCACGCAGACGACGCCCGCTTCCTTGAGCAGGTTGATCAGTTCGGCCGAAGGAGCGCGGTTGTAGCCGGCGGCCTTCACGCCCTTCTCGATGATGGTGTGCGTAATGACGTCGGCGCCCGGCGCGTCCATCAGGAAGTTCACGCCGAAGGGCTTGTCGGTCAGGGCCTTGACCTTGTCGATCTCGTCGCCGACTGCGTCGGGCTTGAGCGTCGCCGCCGCCAGAAAGCCGAAGGCGCCCGCCTCGCACACACCGGCCACGAGCGGAGGCGTCGCCACCCAGCCCATCCCCGTCTGGATGATGGGATAGCGGCAGCCGAGGAGATCACAGATTTCGGTGTGGAGGACGGAAGACAAGGGGGGTTCCTCGCTTCAGGGTTAGGCGCGGATCTCTTTTTCGCGAATTCCGTTCGGGTCGATGACGTCGCGAATGAGGTGCAGCTCCTCGTCTGTCGGCGAGCGCGATTCGGGAACGTCGGTGTCGATCACGAGTTCGAAGCTCGAGTTCTCGATGACGTCGTCGACCGTGACTCCCGGATGGACCGACAGCAGGCGCATGGTGTTGTCGGGCGTATCAAAATCGAAGACTCCCAAATTCGACACGACGCGCTTGATGCAGTGAAAGCGCGACGACTCCTTGCCCAGCGCGCGCACGCGGTCGTAGCCCAGACCCGAACAGACGTCGACCTTCTCGACGAAGGTCTTGGTGCTGTGGTTGGGCACCCAGTAGCTGGTCGGATGGTTGATGGTGTTTCCGGGCGCGCCGCGCATTCCGAGCAGCTGGGCCTTGGGCGCCGCGAACTCGCCGATGCACGCGATGTTCTGGTTGCCATACTTGTCGATCTGGCTGGCCCCCATCATGACGTGGCGGCGGCCGTTCCAGAGCATGTTGAAGATCTCGCGGTAGGGCATATACGCCTCGACGATCTTCTCGGGACCTGCGGCGCCGCCGACGGGAGTGACATTCGCCTGGAGGAAGGCAACGCCGTCGGTCATCAAGAGATCCGGCTCGAAGGTCGAGATTGCCAGCTTGCAGCCGATCTGGGGCAGATTGCCGATCGGGCTGATCAGGATCTCGCCGTCGCCCCGAAAGGCCTCTGCAATCGCGACGATGCAGATTTCAGCGCGGTCGACGTCGCTCATCGCGCGATCCTGTGCTGCCGCTGGCGTTGTTGGCGGGGACGTTGGCGGGGACGTTCTTGAATATTCAAGCCCCCGAAAACGGTCAACGATCGCGGACCGGTCGGGCTTGAATATTCAAGAACGTCCCCGCTCTCGCTCTGGTTGGGACCGCTCATCGCGCGATCCTCTGCTGGTACTCGTCCTCGGAGACGTCGAGGTAGTCGGCCTTGAACTTCTGCCAGGCGTCGGGGTCCTTGGCCGTCTTGGCATACTTGGACTGGAAGGCTTCATCGCGGCCGTAGTCCGACGGACACTCGGTGAAGTGCGCGCCGTTCGGAGTTTCGATGACGCCGTCGGTCATGGTGCGGTTGATTCGCTGGGTGTGGAAACTGCCTTCCTTGGCGAAGTCCTCGGTGCGGATGATCTTCTCGCACGACATGAAGCGCCGCTTGGCCGCCATGCAGAAGAGGTCGTCAAAAAAGAAATCCGGCCCCAGGAACTGGCCGTTGCCGCGCTCGTCCGCGCGGTTCATGTGGATCAGCGCCGCGTCGAGTTCGAGCGCCGGCATGGCCACCAGCTCCTCCCCATCTTCATAGGGGCTCTTCACCGTCTTGAGATGGGGCTGATACTTCATGACATCTGAGCCGAGACCGGCTCGGGTCGGCAGGAACGGCAGCCGCAGTGCCGCCGCGTACAGCCCCCACTGAAGCATGCCCTCGTCGAGCTCGACCGCTTCGATGCTGCCGCTCTGGCGCGCCTGCCGAAAATTCGGCTCAAGCGGGATCGAGTCCAACGACACGAAGCCGTAGATGACCTTCTTGACCTTCCCATACCTGCAGAGGAGCCCGATCTCGGGTCCGCCATAGGCGACGATCGTCAGGTCCTTCAGGTCCGAGCGCAGCATCTCGCGCACCAGGGCCATGGGCTTTCGCCGCGAGCCCCAACCGCCGATGCCCAGCGTCATCCCGCTGCTGAGCTCGGCGACGACCTCGGCCGCCGTCATCCGCTTGTCCATCGGGCCTCCGGGGGTGAGCGGAAAATAATAACGATACGTTCCGTATCTGTAAAGCAAGCCAGGCTGCTTCCCCGCCGCTCAATATCCCCGTAAACCACTGAAATTGCAAGCAGAATTGACCTCCCCCAGGACGGCCTCCGTCGTGTAGGCTCGGGGCGTGCACACACTCCCCGAGCTCTTCGACGTCCTCTGGCAGGCCTACGTCGAGCTCTGCCCGGATGCGGCGCCGATCCACGCGCTGCTCGCGGCGCGCGGCGAGACCGTGGTCAACGACCACATCGCGCTGCGGACCTTCGACGACCCCCGCATCGGGCTCGACGTCCTCGCCGCCGCGTTTACGGCGCAGGGGTACGAGCCCAAACAGGAATATCGCTTCGAAGACAAGCACTTGTTCGCGCGGCATTTCGAACACGGGGACGCGGGCCAACCCAAGATCTTCATCAGCGAGCTCTGCACCAGTGCCTTCTCGGACGCGTTCCAGGCTCGGGTTCGCGGCCTCGTCGACCAGCTGCCCGCGAACATCCCCGGCCGCTGGGACCTGCCTGCGCTCGGGCGCCCCTGGGACCTCTCCTACGACGAGCACGAAGCCCTCCGCGCCGAGAGCGAATACGCCGCCTGGCTCGCCGCTGTCGGCTTCCGGCCCAACCACTTTACCATCTCGGTCAATGCGCTCACCTCGTTCGCATCGCTGTCCGAGCTGAACGAATTCCTCGAAGCGAACGGCTTCGCGCTCAACGCGAGCGGTGGCAAGATCAAGGGCACGCCCGAAGACCGGCTCGAGCAGTCGTCGACCCTGGCCGGCGAGATCGTCGTCTCGTTCTCTGACGGGCCGCACACGATTCCGGGCTGCTACTACGAGTTCGCGCGCCGCTATCCCGACGCCAGCGGCCGCCTCTTCAGCGGCTTCGTGCCGGGCAGCGCCAACAAGATCTTCGAGAGCACGGACCGTTGCTAGCCCCCAAAACGGCCGCAAACCACTGGAATCGCTCGAAATGCCGAGCGCGGGTAACCACCCGCTCCGCTCGATCGTTGAACTGGGGTATGACCCTGACTCGAACCCCTTAGAAGGAGAGACCTGAATGACGGATCGCAACAAGCTCGTGACTGCCGCCTTCGGCACCCTGGTGGGGCTGATGATGACGGCGGGCGTCGCCAGCGCCGACCATCACGAGAAGAACGAGCAAGTGAAGTGCTACGGCATCGCCAAGGCCGGCCAGAACGACTGCGGCTCGGCGAAGCACGACTGTGGCGGCAAGGCCAAGACCGACGGCGATGCCGCAGATTGGATCTACCTGCCCGCGGGCACCTGCGAGAAGATCGTCGGCGGCGTGACCAAGTAGCCGACGCGAGACTCGCGGTATGTCGCCCCTCACGACTTCGCTCCCGGCTGGCGTTGGCCTCGGGCTGCGTTCCCAGCACTTCGAGCAAGTCGTCGAGGGGCGACCCGCCCTGCCCTTCTTCGAAGCACTGACCGACAACTACCTGGCCGATGGCGGTCCGGCGCTGGCCTGGCTCGAGCGGGTGCGCGCGCTGTATCCGCTGTCGTTCCACGGCGTCGGGCTCTCGTTGGGCTCGAGCGATCCGCTGGATGAGGCCTACCTCGACCGCGTCGCGAGCGCCGTCGATCGCTTCGAGCCCAGTTGGGTCTCCGACCATCTCTGCTGGACCTCGGTCGACGGCCGCCACCTACACGAGCTGCTGCCCCTGCCCTATACGGACGAAGTCGCGACCTTTGTCGCCGAACGCATCCTGCGGGTGCAGGACCGTTTGAAGCGCCGTATCGGCATCGAGAACGTGTCGGCCTATCTCGAGATGCAACCCTCCGAGATGCCCGAGTGGGAATTCCTGGCGCTCGTCGCCGAGCGCGCCGACTGCGAGATCCTCTTCGACGTGAACAACATCTACGTCTCGGGAACCAACCTGGGCTTCGATCCCCAGAAGTACATCTCCGAGGTGCCGGCCGAGCGCGTCGTCCAGCTCCATCTGGCGGGCTACTCGGTTGAAGAGGACCTGCTGCTCGACAGCCACGGAAGCCCCGTGCAGGACCCCGTCTGGAAGCTCTACCGCAACACCCTGGAAAAACTTGGCCCGAAGCCCACGATCATCGAGTGGGACAAGGACGTGCCGGATTTCGACACGCTCCTGAACGAAGCACAGCTGGCCCAGACGGTGTTCGACGAGGCACTGCGTGCTGGCTGAGCTACAACGGCAGTTCGCCGACGAGATTCTGCGCGGGGGCGTGAAGGCCGGCATCTATTCCAAGACCGTGCTCGGGGCCCTGATCGGGGCGCTCGAGGACAGCTTCGAAGCCTGCCGCGCCACCGTCGGGGCAGAGTTCTTCGGCGCCATGGCGGGTCGTTATGTGCGCAGCACGCCGTCGCGCTCGCCCAGCCTCGACGACTACGGCGACACCTTCGCAGACTTCATCGCCGACTTCGAGCCGGCTCAACAGCTGCCGTACCTGGCAGACCTTGCGCGCCTCGAGTGGGCACGCCACCGCTGCAGCACCGCCGCGGACAGCCAGCCCATGGATCCTGCACGCCTGGCAGAAGTGCCCGAAGCCCTGCGAGACAGCCTGAGCTTCAAGCTCGCGCCCGGCCTCGCGCTGGTCGCGTCCGATTACCCGATCGATGGCATCTGGGAGCTGGCCCGGAACCCGTCGCTCCCCAACGTCGATCTCGACGACGGGGGCGTGAGCCTGCTGGTCCATCGCAACGGCGCGACCACGCTCCACGTCCGTTTGCAGCCGCCAGAGCACCAGCTCATCGAGCTGCTGCTCGAGGACGTTCCGTTCGGCGGGCTCTGCGAACGCCTGGACGAGCCGTCACCGGCGCCGGCCCTGATTGCCCGAGCGATCCGCCTCGGCTGGATCACGGGCCTGGCCTAGCAGCGACCGCGGCTTCAGTCTGACACGGGGACTTCAGGGGGCGGCGGGCTCCAGGCAGGATTGAGCTTGCGGCCGCAGCGACCGTTGCGATTCCTCTTTTCGCAGTCGCGAACGTACTTGCGCGGGGGCGGCGCCTTCACGACGGGCTTCTTCTCGTCGTCGTAGCTGCGCTGGGATCGCTTCAAGGCGTTGGCCTTGGCCTCACGGCGCAGCCGAATCCGTCGGTGCAGCTCGGACTCTCCTCCCAGCCCGACGCCCGAGCTCTCGGTACGCGTCACGGTCGTCTGGCTCGACGTCGACTTCGCGTTGTCCTGATTCCGAAACTGGCGCGGGATCTTGCTCTTGTCGCTCGTGAAGTGGAGCTGCCCCTTGTCATCCGTCCAGCGATACAGCTCGGTCGCGGCCGGCTCGGCGGCGACGAGCAGGCCCGCGCAGATCGCCACGGCGAGCAGCTGATTCAGCCCCATGCTGAGCGTTATCGACCTCTTTCGGAGAAGCATTGAGGCAGCCACCCAGGCAGCGCCGATAAGTCCTAAACCATTGAAATATCACTGGAAAGAATGATAGAACAGACCGTTCCAATTATGATACGATCCGTACCGTAAATATTCATTCAGTGAGACTGTAGCTTCAACCAGAGACCGGACCGCAGAAACGACACGCCCCTCACGACCCCGAGCAAGCGAGTCCCTCCATGCCGAAGATGTCCTATGGCCGGGCCATGACCTGGCTGGCCGAACAGGAACCCGACCGGGTCGCCGTCGTCTACGAAGGCGAACAGCGCACACGCGCCGCCCTCGAACGACGCGCCAATCGGCTCGCCCGTGCCTATCAGCACCTCGGGGTCGTCGAGGGGGCGTTGGTGACCGTCGCGCTTCCGAACGGGATTGAATTCCTGGAAGCGTGTCTCGCGATCTGGAAGCTCGGTGCAACGCCGCAGCCCGTCTCCGCGCGTCTTCCTGAGATCGAGCGCAACGCCATCATCGAGCTGGCGGACCCCGCTCTTGTGGTGGGTGTCGACCGTGGCAGCTATGGCCTCCGCCACACCGTGCCCGTCGGCCATGTACCCGACTCCCAGATCTCGGACGCGCCGCTGCCCGACGTCGTGCCCCGCCACGCGCGGGCCATGACGTCGGGCGGCAGCACCGGACGGCCGAAGCTGATCATCGACCTCTCACCGGGCGAAGTCGATCCGACCAAGCCCGAGAATGGCATGCAGCTCGGCGGCACGACCCTGGTGCCCGGTCCGCTGTACCACGCCGGCCCCTTCATCACCGCCTACCAGTGTCTCTTGTCGGGTGGAACCGTCGTCGTGATGCCACGCTTCGACGCCCAGCAGGCCCTGGGTCTGATCGAGCAGCACCGGGTCGACTGGGTCCTGTTCGTGCCGACCATGATGCAACGCATCTGGCGGCTGCCCGAGGACGAACGCAGCGAGTACGACCTCTCGTCGATCCGCCGCGTGATGTGCACGGGCGCACCGAGCCCCGCGTGGCTGAAGCGCGCATGGATTGGCTGGCTCGGCCCCGAAAAGATCTGGGAGGCCTACGGCGGCAGCGAACGCATTGCGGGCACCGTGATCTCGGGAACCGAGTGGCTCGAGCATCCGGGCTCCGTCGGCAAGCCCACGGCCGACCGTCGACTCCGCGTGCTCGACGCCGACGGCAACGAGTGCCCGCCCGGCCAAGTCGGCGAGATCTTCATGCTGCCCGCCAAGGGCCCCGGCACCACCTACCGATATCTTGGCGCAGAGACCCAAGCAACAGACGACGGCTGGGAGAGCCTGGGCGACCTGGGTTGGCTCGACGAGGACGGCTATCTCTTCATGGCCGACCGCAAGACCGACATGATCGTGAGCGGCGGTGTGAACGTCTATCCCGCCGAGGTCGAAGCAGCCCTCGACGCCCACCCGGACGTACGCAGCAGCGCCGTGATCGGTCTGCCCGACGACGACCTGGGCCAGCGCATTCACGCGATCGTCGACTCACCCGCGGGCATCCTCGAAGAAGAGCTGTACTTCCACCTGGCCAAGCACCTGGCCCGCTACAAGATCCCGCGCAGCTACGAGATCGTGAAGGAGCCCCTGCGCGACGACGCCGGCAAGCTGCGGCGTTCGGCGCTGCGCGAGGCCCGGATCGAGGCGATGGCGCAGAAATCCGGTTCGTGATCTTCCAGCGCGCCGAGGTTCAGCCCGACGAGCTGGCACTCGATGACTTTACGCGCCAGCGAACCTGGCGGGAGCTCGAAGACAGGGTCCATCGTCTGGCGCACCTGATACGCGACGAACTGGGTCTCGGCCCCGACGACCACGCGGCCGTATTGATGGGCAATCGCATCGAAGTTCCCGAGCTGATCGTGGCCGCGATCCTGTCGGGCATCTGGCTCACGCCGATCAACCGTCACCTGGCGAGCGAAGAGATCGCCTACGTGGTCGAAGACTCGGGTGCCAAGGTCGTTTTCAGCGACGACGCGTTTGCCGAGGTCGCACGCAATGCCGGGGCTCCGCGCGTGATCGTCGCGGGCGCCGAGCTCGACGCCTTGATCTCCCGGGCAGCATCGAAGCCCATCGGCCTCACCGGCCCCGGCGGTGGCAACATGATCTACACGGGCGGGACCACCGGGCGACCCAAGGGTGTGAAGCGTCGCCGCGCGCCGAGCGTGGCCGTCGCCCTGGAAGGCGCACGCGCCTACGGCAACTCCGTCGGCCTCGACGGATCGGGCCCCCATCTCGTAACGGGCCCGGTCTATCACGCAGCACCCCTCATGTTCGCCGTCTACGACCTGCTGAACGGCGCGCCCATGCTCATCATGCCGCGCTGGGACGAAAAGCAGGCCCTCGACCTGATCGTCTCGCGCAAGGTGCGGCATACCCATCTCGTGCCGACGCTCTTCGTGCGCCTGCTGCGGCTGACCGATGCAGAGCGTGCGCGCTTCGATGCGCCAGAGCTCGATCTCGTGCTCCACGGCGCGGCCCCCGTCTCACGCGTCGTGAAGAAGCGCATGATCGAGTGGTGGGGCCCCATCCTGGTCGAGTACTGGGGTGGCACCGAGGGCGGCGTCACGACCCTGGTCAACTCCGTCGACTGGCTCGAGCACCCCGGCACGGTGGGTCGCGCGCTGCCGAGCTTCGAAGTCTTTGCGGTGGGCGACGACG
>SMWR01000006.1 GCA_004356735.1 Deltaproteobacteria bacterium | reverse complement strand
CTCCTGATCAATGATCTCGAAGCCGGACGACGTGCGGCGACGGCCTTCCTTGCCCAGAGTGCCCGGCTTCCATCCTATCGACGCGTGCTCGAGCGCGGCGGTGTCGCGGAGGCCGCAGACGTCGCCATCGTAGGCGACGAGGGCGAGATCCGGACAAGCCTGTCCCGCCTCGCTGACCTGGGCGTCACCGACTTTCACGCCGTTCCCGTGCCGGTGGCGGACGATCCGAAAGCCGTGAAACGAACGACCCAGCTGTTGGCCGAGCTCGCCCGTGCATCGAGACGCCCCGACGAACCCACCGGTGGACCCATCTGCCCGCCGAACGCATAGAGGCTGCCCATCTGTGCCACAGGCCCGGGGTCGGTCAGTCGCGCTCTTCGAGATCCAGCGATGCGGAGTTCATGCAGTAGCGCTGGCCAGTCGGCGCAGGGCCATCCGGGAAGACATGGCCCAGATGGGCATTGCAGCGCGCGCACACGACTTCCGTTCGGACCATCCCGTGGCTGCTGTCCTCGATGATCTGGACCCGGTCCTCCGCCAGCGCCTGGCTGAAGCTCGGCCAGCCCGTGCCCGAGTCGAACTTGGTCGAGGAATCGAAGAGCCCGCTGCCACAGCACACGCAGCGATAGATCCCGTCGGTCTTGCACTCCCAGTACTTGCCGCTGAAGGCCGGCTCGGTGCCCGCCTGCCGACTCACGGCGTACTGCTCCTCGGTCAACTGCTCACGCCACTCGGCGTCGGTCTTCTCCAGCTTTTCGGGCATGGCCAGGCTCCTCGCAAAGGCTTGAAAATCGGGCGAAACTAGAGTCTAACCGAGGGCATGAGCAGCTGAAAAAGGATCGCCGCCGCCTGGCGAAAGCCTGCCTCGGGTCGAACCGTGGGGTCGGGGATCCAGCCAGCCGGGTTGCACATTCGCACGATTCCGTGAGACCCTCGCACCACCGGGGGGCGAGGCGAGGCAGTCGCACTGGAGGACATCCATGGACCCGTTCACCCGATTCAGAGAGTACGCCGCCACCTTCGAAGAGGTGGTGAAGACCGACGACTGGTCTCTACTCGAACCGTACTTCGCCGAAGACGCCGTTTACGAGATAATCGGCGGCGAGCCGTTTGGCGGTCTCCACGAAGGTCGCGACGCGATCCTGGCCCACATGAAGCGCTCGCTCGACGGCTTCGACCGCCGCTTTGGCACGCGCCAGCTCGAAATCCTGGAAGGGCCCGCACTCAACGAAGGCGCCGTCTGGTTCCGCTGGCGTATTACCTATGTGAGCGAAGGACTGCCCGAGCTGGTGATCGATGGGCAGGAATCGGTGACAATCGAAGACGACCGGATCGTGCGGCTCGAGGACCGCTTCCCGCCCCAAATGTCCGGCATCACCCAGGCCTGGTTCAATGCCTACGGCGACAAGCTTCCACCCGCGGGCCGTTAGCCATCAGCGCGCCAACCGTTAGCGCGCCAACCGTCAGCGGACGGGGACGGTCGACGTCCCCTCGCGCGTCAGCGCCCGTTACACGAGAACTTCTGCCGCGACCAGCTGTCCGATCTCTTCAGGCGTGTAGCCGAGCAGGTCGCCAAGGATCTCGTCGTTGTGCTCGCCCAGGTTGGGCCCGGGGATCCGCATCTCGGGCGGACCGTCGCCAAGACGGATGCCGTAGTTCTCGAAAGACATCTCCCCCAGCTTCGAGTGACACAGGGTCTGGAAGTGGCCGCGGTGGGCGAGCTGGGGATCCTTCAACAGATCGTCGAAGTTCTGCACGGCACCGGCCTCGATGCCCGCCTCCTGGAGCGTCCTCGCCAGCTCATGAGGCTCGTGCTCCGAAGTGAAGCGTCCGATGTACGCGTCGAGCTCGTCCCGGTGTTCGAGGCGTCCGGCCAGGGTGTCGAAGCGAGGCTCCTGTCCAAAGGGCGGGTCGCCCATCTGGCGGCGCAGCAGGCGCCACTCTTCATTGGACCAGATCGCGAGGGCGATCCAACGATCCTCTCCGCGGCACGGATAGACGCCGTGGGGCGCAGCGTTCTCATCGCGATTGCCCGCGCGGGTCACGATCTCCGCCTCGGCCGAAAAACGTACCATCATCTCCGACAGGCTGTAGACGGCCGTCTCGATCTGGGAGACGTCGATGTACTGCCCTTCGCCGGTGCGGCGCCGGTGCAGCAGGGCGCCGGTGATGAGCAGCGC
Organism: Deltaproteobacteria bacterium; assembly: GCA_004356735.1. Taxonomy (GTDB): domain Bacteria; phylum Myxococcota_A; class UBA9160; order UBA9160; family SMWR01; genus SMWR01. The sequence goes on along the minus strand of SMWR01000006.1, from coordinate 3,784 downwards.
CACGTAGCGCGGCGAGAGCGAGTCCGTGATCGTGCCGTAGGGGCCGATGGCCTCGCGGTCCGGCCAGCCGGCCAGGTGATTGAAGCCCGAGATCGCAGCGCCCTGGCCTCCGAAGCCGGGATACATGCGCTGGGGCCCGGTCTGCCCGAAGAGGCAACTGCTCACCATCACCAGCTCCGGCTTGCGCGCCCGCAGGCTTTCGTAGTCAAGCCCCCATTTCGTCATCGCCTTGGGCGAGAAGTTCTCGGAGACGACGTCGGCCCAGTCGATCAAACGCCTCACGACTTCGACCCCTTCTGGCAGGGACATGTTGACCGACACGCTCCGCTTGTTCGGGTTCATCAGGACGAACATGGGTGCGCCATCGAGCCCGTGCGGGTTGTCCGGGGTGAAGTGGACCATGCGCAGGAAGTCGGGTCGCTTCGACGACTCGACCCGGACCACGGTCGCGCCATGGTCCGCGAAGTAGCGAGTCGCCACCGGGCCGGCGGCACCCGCACCGAGTTCGAGGATCTTCACGCCTTCGAAGAGCGCCATGTCAGACGACACCCTGATCGGCCAGGGCTTCGAGCTCCGCGGCGTCGATCCCGATTTCGGCATAGATCTCGGCATTGTGCTCACCGATGCGGGGCGCCCGGCTGCGAATGCCGATGCCGCCAATCGAGGACTTCGCGAACGCCACAGGATGCTCGAGGGTGGCTCCGAGCTCGGGATATTCGATGCTGATGAACAGCTCGCGGAAGCGCAGCTGGGGCTGCTCGGAGATCTCCTTCGCATCGTTGCACGGCGCCAACATGATGCGCCGCTCGACGGCCTGCTCGTAGAGCTCGCGCCGGGTTTTGCTGGCGAAGAACGCGCCAAATGCGCCCTCGAGCCGCTCGATCTCAGCGTCGCTCAGCGTGTTGTGGTTGTACTCAGACCAGTCGTACTTGCGCAGCCACTCGGGAGCCATGTCGTTCTCGGCCATGTACTCGACCGTGGCGACCAGATTCGGGATCCGAGCCTGGCCCCCGCGCAGGCCGAAGCTGACCCAGCCATCGCGGGCCTTCCAGATCTCGCGGGTGCGACCCAGCACGGCTCCGTTGCGGCCAGCCAGCCGGTGGTGCTGCGCATATTGGCCGGGCCCCGTCATGAGGGTGGAGAGCTGGCACTCTTGCATGGAGACGTCGACGAGCTGACCGCGGCCGGTCTCTTCACGGGCCCAGAGCGCCATGGCGATGCCGGTGGCCGCCTCGGGGCCGGCGTGGAAATAGGCCGTCGGCATCGTGCAGCGCACCGGCGGGCGGTCGGGAAATCCCGTGACCGCGACGTTGCCTCCCATGGCGGTCACCACCAGATCGTGGGCGCGCCACTTCGAATAGGGCCCCGTCTGTCCGAACGGCGTCACTGCGCAGTACACGAGCCGGGGGTTGGCTTGTCGCAATATTTCGAAGCCCACGCCCCATCGGGCCATCTGCCCCGGCGCAAACGTTTCGAGCAGGACGTCGAACTTCGCCGCGAGCTGGCGCAGCAGTCGCTGTCCGTCTTCCTTTTTGCAGTCCAGCGTAATGCCGCGCTTGCTGGTGTTCAGGGCCAGCCACGGGAGACTCCGCTCGGGGTCCTCCTGGCCGGCCAGGAACGGACCGCGTCGCCCGACGCGATCTCCACCGGGAGGCTCGACCTTGACGACGTCGGCACCGAGATCGCCCAGGATCTTGCCGGTGAGCCAACCGGGCTCTTCGCTCAGATCGAGCACGCGTAGACCGTCGAACATTCGGAAACACTCCGCTGGCTTCGAACGAAGCCGGAAGCCTCGAGTCTATCTCAGCCCTCGCCCAGATCTCCCAGACGCTTGCCCCGCTCGGCGCGCTCACGCGCCTTCGAGACGATCTCGGCCGGCACCGGATCCATCCGGCGCATTCCCATGCGCAAGAGCACCGGGGCGAAAAGGCGCAGCAGCCGGGCGGCAAGGAGATCGAGCTTGCGACGAGGCACGATGACTTCGTATCGCTTCTGTTCCACCACCTCGACGATGGCCTCGGCTACGTCTTCCGGCGGCGTCTTCTTCCCCTTGAAGGCGGCGGGCTCATCGAGCTTGTCCCAGATCTCCGTGTCGATGGCGCCCGGGATCACCAGCGCGGCGTGGATGCCCGAGCCTTCGAGATCGCTCCAGAGCCCTTCGGTGAAGGCGCTCATGGCCGCCTTCGAGGCCCCGTAGATGGCCTCGCGCGGCGCCACCACGAGTCCGGCGAAGGACGAGACGTTCACGATCGCCGCCTCGTCCTGGCGCAGCATGTGCGGGATCGCTGCGAAGCTGGTCCAGACGCACGAAAGGAAATTCACCGAAATCACGCGCTCAGCCTCCTCGACCGACAGGTGGTAGATCTGCTTGTGCTTCGAGATGGCGGCGTTGTTCACCAGCACGTCGATGCGCCCGAAGCTCTCGATGGTCTGGTCGATGATCCGTTCGGCGAACTCGCGCCGACCGAGGTCGCCCGCAATGTAGATGGAACGCGGCGAATGCTGACGGCATCCCTCGATCAGCGCCTGGAGCTGCTTCTCTCGACGGGCCACGGCAACCACGACGGCACCGCGGCGAGCGAAGGCCTCGGCGGTGACCCAACCGATCCCCGAGGAGGCTCCGGTGACGATGACGATCTTGTCGCGGAAGTCCAATCTACTCTACTCGTCGGGAAGACTCGATGCGTCGGCGCCGGGGGCCCAGTCGAAGCACTGAACCTCGATCATCATGGGAACCCGGTATCGCACGTAGAAGTTGTGAAGCTTAACGACCTTGAAATCCTCGACTGTGGGTTCGACGATCTCGACCCGATCATCGCCTTCCTGGAACTTGTGCGCCCGATCGGCCATGTCGTAGAGCTCCTTGGGTGTCCCCACGGACAGACCGAAGTGGTCCAGCTTCGGGCACCGCATTGGATCCGGGTCGGCGATGAGATACACGAACTGCTCGTTCGAGTAGGCCCGAAGTACCAGCCGCACCTTGTCCTCGGTCATCCCGGGCATCTCGGTCCAGCCGAAGACCTCGCCGAAGAAGCGCAGCAGATCGTCGCGCCCCTGCTCGCCGAGCAGCTCGGCGGGAACGCTCATGGCAATGTGGTTGAAGGTCGGGGTGCGACTGGTTTCGATCGATTGGGACATGACGAGACCTCCGTCCGTGAGAAAAAATCAACGCGGTGCGACGAGCACCTTGCCACCGAGGCGTCCGGCGACGAGTCCTTTCATGGCCTCGATGATGCCATCGAGAGAGACGTCGCTGGCTTCGATCAGCAGGTCCGTGGGAATCTCGCCGGAAGCCAACAGCTCGAGTGCCTGCTCGAAGCCGTCGTCATCGTAGGTGTAGGCGCCCGTGATCGTCAATTCGTTCAGCAGCACACGGTTCGGGTCGAGCCGCGGCCACTTCATGCCGGTTCCGACGATGACGAGGGTTCCCAACTTGTCGAGCTGGGCGAGGGAGGCCTCGAAGGCCGATGGATTCCCTGAGCATTCGAACGCGATCTGGCGTGCGTCGTCGATGACCGTGAACGGCATGGCTGGCACTTCGAGTGCGTCGGGCTCGACCACGCGCGACGCACCGAGCTTCGCGGCCAGCTCGCGACGCAGCGGCAGCGGCTCGCTCACGGTGATGTCCTCGACGCCCTTGGCGCGCAGCGCCGCCAGCGTGAGTGCACCGATGGGACCTACGCCCGTGACCAGGGCGCGCTGACCGGGCTTCACCCCGGCGAGCGTAATGCCATGCAGGGCGACGGCCAGCGGCTCGGCCAACGCCGCGGCGCGCAGATCCAGG
>SMWR01000045.1 GCA_004356735.1 Deltaproteobacteria bacterium | reverse complement strand
TGGCTGAACCGGCTCTACGATCTGTTGCTCGCCCTGCAGTGCGGGGTCGCGCCCTATGGCTGGGTTTTGCATCACAACCTCGGGCATCACCTCCACTACCTGAACCAGCCTCCCCACGAGAGTCCCGACGAATCGCATTGGACCCGTGCCGATGGCACGAAGATGGGGATCTTCGCCTATTCCGTTCATCTGTTCCTCCACCATCAGATCGACATGGTCCGCGTCGGGCTGCGCCATCCCAGACAATTCCGCTATTTCCTGCTGATGAAGCTGCCGCTCTGGGGCTTGATAGGCGTGGGGCTCTGGCTTCGACCGCTGGAGACCGTGCTCGTGTTTCTGCTGCCGGCCTTGCTCACGCTCTTTCACACCGGCTGGGCCACCTACGAGCACCACGCAGGCTTGACGCCAAACGACCACCTCGATGCCAGCCGCAACCGCGACAATCGCTTCTACAACGCACTGACGGGAAACCTCGGGCTCCACACGGCGCACCACAAACGCCCCGGTCTGCATTGGTCGCTCTTGCCCGTTCTGCACGAAAAGATCCGGGACCAGATTCCCGAGGAACAGATCATCAAGTCTTTCTGGTAGCCACCGGAAGACCGCCATTCACGCTTCGAGACAAGCGCGCGGCAGCACGCTCAGGCCTGCGCGCTTCCCCGACAGACACGGCCGCTGACCCGACTGGACCGTCCCCGCCGCCCGCTTCCCGGTGCAGCTTCGCAGGCGTTTGCGGCGAGCGCCGAGAATTGGCAGCGGCCGCGTCTGGCGCGGCGTCTCTGCTGGCTCAAGGGCCCGAAGATCGTGCTGAAGACGGTCGATCGGGCCGCCTCAAGCAAGCCCGAAACTTGTACGATATGAAAAGGAAGGGATCCGGTGTCATGACGCTTCGGCCTGGACTCTTATCGCCGCTGCGCATCGCGCCTGGCCTTGCTGGGACCGTCACTCTGATGGCCCTGCTGAGTGTTCCCGGGCCCGCGCTGGGGCATGGCGGACACGCGGACCGCGTCGCGGCCCTGGACACGCAGATCGAGACGGCGCCGGGAGAGGCCATACTTTGGGTCGACCGCGCGGCCATCCATCTCGACCACGCCGACTTCGCAGCCGCACTGTCCGACCTCGATCGCGCTGCGGAGCTGGATGCCGGTCTGGCGGAGGTCGAAGCCTTCCGCGGCCGCGTCCTGCTGCGGTTGGGAAGGCTGCCACAGGCCGACGCGGCGCTGGTTCGGGCGCTGGCACTCCGCCCCGGCGACGTTCCGGCGCTGCTCGTGCGGGCGCGTGTACGCGAGGCGCTGCGACAGCCCCTTGCCGCCGCCGCCGACTACAGCGAGGTCATTGCGCTGGCTCCGCGCGCCGGTCCGGAGCCGTACTTGGAGCGCGCCCGCGTCCTGACCGCGGCCGGTGAGCGGCACTGGACGGAGGCGCTCGCGGGGCTCGAGCAGGGACGTCAGCGCCTCGGCTCGCTGCTCGCCCTGGAGCTGGCCGCGCTGGAGCTCGAGCTGCGGCTGGAACGGGTCGAGGCCGCGCTGCAACGTCTGGAGCGCGCAACCGCCCACTTCGCTCGCCAAGAGCACTGGTTGGTGCGGCGCGCCGAGATCCTGGTCCGCGCCGGCAGGAGCGACGAAGCGTACGCCAGCTACGCCAAGGCCCTCCAGCGGATCGAGGATCTGCCGGCGCACTTGAGACACAGCGCCGCGGTGGAGTCACTGTACACACAGGCGCAGGCCTCCATGCAGCAGCTTCGCGCAGCCTCCGGAGAGGGACGCGGATGATGCGAAACCTGCTCCGCGAGGCCGGCCGGGTCACGTCCTGCGTGCAGCTTGTCCGGCTGGGCATCGCCGCGTCGTTGTTACTGGCCGCGGTTGCGCCGGCAGGCGCACAGACGCTGCTGCGCACTCCGTACCTCATGGCCGGAGCGCCCGACAGCATCGTAGTGCGCTGGCGCACGACCAGCCCGCCTACGGACAGCGTCGTCCGCTATGGCTCGGCACCCGGGAGCCTGACCCAGACCGTGACCGTCGCTGGAAGTCGCACCGAACACGAAGTCGACATCAGCGGACTCACGCCCAATACCCAGTACTTCTACTCGGTCGGCTTCGGCACGACGATCCTGGCGGGAGACGACGCCAATCACTTCTTCGTCACACCGCCTCTCCGGGGCACCCGTCAGGCCACGCGCATCTGGGTGATCGGCGATTCCGGGCAATGCGCCGTCAGCAGTCAAGGATGCACGGATGCCAACGCCGTCAAGGACGAGTACCTGGCTTTCGCGGGCAGCGACATCGCCGACCTCTGGGTCCTGCTGGGCGACAACGCCTACACGAACGGCACCGATCTACAGTACACCACCGGATTCTTCGACGTGTACCCCGACGTCATGCGCAACACGATCCTCTACCCGACGCTGGGAAATCACGAGCTCGGCTCCGGGGGCTCGAACTCCGCGGCCCAGAGCGGGCCGTACTACGACTCGTTCAGCATGCCCAGCGGTGGTGGGCTGGGAGGCGGCGTCGCCAGCGGAACCGAGGCCTACTACTCGTTCGACTGGGCCAACATCCACTTCATCAGCATCGACTCCGCCACCCAGGGAGCCAATCTCGCGGTGGGTGGACCGATGTACAACTGGCTCGAAACCGACCTGATCGCCAACACCCAGGAGTGGATCATCGTCTACTGGCACCACCCGCCGTATACCAAGGGATCCCACGACTCGGACAACCCGGCTGAGACGTCGCTCTTCGAGATGCGGGAGCGCTTCGTCCCCCTGATCGAATCCTACGGCGTCGATCTGCAGCTTACGGGACACAGCCATTCCTACGAGCGCTCGGTCCTGATCAACGGCCACACCGGCTTGTCTTCGACCTGCGCGCTCGGCGAGTGCTTCATCGATGGCGGCGATGGGAATCCCTCGGGAAATGGCGCCTACGTCAAGGCGACCCTCGGCCCGGGACCCAACTTGGGCGCGGTCTACTCGGTGGTGGGCAGCTCGTCGAAGAACCAGGGAGGCCTCACACAGCACGCGGTCATGACGTCGTGGATCAACTTCGAGGGATCGCTGCTGATCGACGTCAACGGCTCGAGCCTCGACGCCTACTTCATCGACAAGAACGGTGTGGTGGACGATCACTTCCGCATCCTCAAGATCGGCGCGTTCATCCCGCCTGGGGTGCCTTCGCTCCAAATCCACGGTCTGATCGCACTCTGCCTGATACTCGTCGCGGCCGGTGTACTGGCCAGATCCCGCTTCACAAGCACGAGCTGACTCCGTTCTCCCAGCGCTTCATCGCCAAGATCCGAAAGACGGAGGTTTGTCTCTCACTCCAGTGTCGATCGCAAGCTCGTCCACCAAGCTCGTTCGCCAAGCGGCAGCGCCGGCCGATCCACTGACGGACAGGGTCGCGCCTAGATCAAGCGGTCCGCGTGTGACCTGGCATCGGCACCCTCTGGGTCGAGCTTATAGGGCTCATCGAGCAGATCGTCGATCGCCTCGGTGATGCACCACATCGCACGCTCGAAGGTCTCCGCGTGCTCCTCTGCCTCGCGCGTGAAGGGCACGTAGGGTTTGTCGATGCGGCAGTCGGCGAGAGCATCGTCCAGTGTGAGTGGCGCGCCAATCCGGTAGCGGCAGGTCCCACCCCCGGCCCAGGGGTTTCCGCTGGGATAGGCCTCCTCACTGCCCATGCTGCCGACCGGCACGACGGGCACCTCGTAGCGCAGCGCGAACTGAGCGAGTCCGGGCTTGCCCGGCAGCAGGCGCAGCGAACGCGTGCCCTGGGGAAATACGATCAGGTTGTTGTGCTTCTCGAAGAGCGCCTCGTGGGTGCGGCGCTCAACCAGGCCCATCAGGTGATCGTTCCAGCGCTGGATGAAGCTCGCGTAGGTCTCGGCGGACGGCTGGAAGTCGCGGCGCGGCGTGGTGAGCAGGCGGGCAACACCGGCTGGAATCGAATCGTCGAGATCGTTCTGTTCGACCCGACCATCCAGCAGATCGCGGAGCAACCGGTACTCATCGCCGCCGAGCTTCCGGTCCAACACACCCAGTGCGTCCTTCAGGATCAAGTAGCCGCGGCTCGGCAGCGGAATGTTGTTGCACTGGTCGAAAAACCAGCTGAGCGCGGCGTTCTCGTAGTACCTGCCCTTCACCCAGGTGGTCGTATACGGCAGGCCACCGTGGCGCCACATCTCGTACTGGAAGGGCCAGTAGTTGTACCGGTCGGTGTGATTGAGGGCGAAGATCGCCATGCCGTCGCGAGGGACGTTCTCGACCCCTTCCAGTACGATGCGGGTCACCGGCGGCAGGTTGTAGTTCAGCATCAGGAAGGTCGAGGCGACGACGTTCTGCCCAAAGGACACTTCGGAGAGCTTCAGATTCGTGAGGTGCGCTTCGTCGATCACGGCAGGCTCGAAAGCAGAGCGACGATCGGATTCATGTTCTCTCCTTGCCCAGAAGGCGGCAGCGGCGGAATCCGCCACGCCGCGAGGACGCTGGACGGGTTGCGAGCAGCTGGCACAACAGGCTCTCGTACTCGGACTGTGTCATGCATCGGGGTAGGTTCGCCGCGAGCAGGAGTGCGCGATAGACCCGAGCCCCGTTCAGTCGCTCTTCTCGGCAGCCTCCAGCAGTCCCTTCAGGCGCTCGACGGTCTCGATGTACTCGTCGATGAACTCGTAGACGACCTCGGCCGATTTCTTGACTTCGTTCATGCGACTCACCACCTGACCGACGGGCATGCCGAGCAACTCTCGCGCCTTGGCGCCCTCCTTGCGGGCGGCAATGCCGATGCGGCGCTGGGAGTCCGCACAGGCCATGTACTGGAGCGGCATCGGAAGCGTGCCGGGACAGTCCTCTCGTTCCCAGGCGTCGGTCCAGGCGGTGCGAAGCAGACGCGCCGGCTTGCCCGAGAGCGAGCGCGAACGCACCGCGTCCTTCGAGCCCGCGGCCAGCAGCTTGTCCATCACGAGTCCGGTCATCTCGCTCTCCTCCACGGTGAGCCAGATCGAGCCGGTCCAGACTCCCTGGGCCCCGAGCGCCAGGGCTGCAGCCGCCTGGCGTCCACTGCCAATCCCGCCGGCGCCCAGCACCGGCGACGGAGCCACGGCGTCGACGATGTCGGGGATCAACACCATCGAGCCGATCTCGCCGGTGTGCCCGCCGGCCTCGGTCCCCTGGGCGATGATGATGTCGACGCCCTGCGCTTTCTGGCGCAAGGCGTGCTCCACCGCTCCCGTGAGCGCAGCGACCTTGACGCCATGCTCGTGACACAGATCGATGATGTCCTTGGGCGGCGGCCCGAGCGCATTGACGAGCAGCTTCGCCGGATGGCGCAGCGACACGTCCACCTGGTTGCGCGCGCCTCCGTCGGTCCAGCCGAGCAGCCCCTGGCTGTCGGCTCCACCGATTCCCGACGGCATCTCTGCGTCGTCGGAAAGGCGCGGCACCTCGTATTCTTCCAACACCGTCTCGATCCAGTCCGTCACCTCCTGCGGAATCAGGTTCTTGAAGGCCTCGGGGTCGACGCTGCTCTGCTCGTCGCGCTTTCCCAGACCGGCGTCCTTGCCCTCGTACTGGGCGGGCATGACGATGTCGACGCCATAGGCCTTGCCATCCACGTGCTCGTCGATCCAGCTCAGCTCGATCTCCAGCTGCTCGGGTGAGAACGCCAGGGCACCGAGAACGCCCATGCCGCCGGCGTTGGTGACGGCCGCCACCACATCGCGGCAATGGCTGAAGGCAAAGATGGGAACGTCGATTCCGAAGAGATCGCAGAGTTCGGTGCGCATGGGGGCTCCTGGCGGTTGCTCGAGAAGGCACAGGGTATCAGACCCGCCATCGCCGGGGCTGACGTTCCACTCGACCGGTCGCCTCGGACTGGATCTCCAGCCTCCGAAGCCGAAGCGAATTTCCGATTACCGAGACCGAGCTCAGACTCATCGCAGCCGCGGCGATCATGGGGCTGAGCAGCAGTCCGAAGGCCGGATACAGGATTCCGGCGGCGACGGGGACTCCGATGGCGTTGTAGACGAAGGCGAAGAAGAGATTCTGGCGGATATTGCGCATCGTGGCGCCGCTGAGACGGCGCGCGCGCAGGATGCCGCGCAGGTCGCCCTTTACCAGGGTGACACCGGCGCTCTCCATGGCCACGTCCGTACCGGTTCCCATGGCGACCCCGACGTGGGCCTGGGCGAGCGCAGGGGCGTCGTTGACCCCGTCGCCCGCCATCGCGACCACGCGGCCCTCGGCCTGGAGCCTCCGCACGACTTCCGCCTTCTGATCCGGCAAGACATCGGCCATCACCTCGTCGAGACCGAGCCGCTTCGCCACGGCTTCGGCCGTCCTGCGGTTGTCGCCGGTGAGCATCACGACCCGGAGGCCCTCTCGCTGAAGCCCAGCGACGGCGGCCGGCGTCGACTGCTTGATCGGATCCGCCACTCCCAGCAGCCCGGCGAGCCGCCCGTCCACAGCGAGAAACATCACCGTCTGGGCCTCGGCCCGCATCGCATCCGCGGTCTCGGCGAGCGAGTCGACCGCGGC
>SMWR01000044.1 GCA_004356735.1 Deltaproteobacteria bacterium | reverse complement strand
GGATCCCCCAGGTCGGCGGCTTAGGGGACGCTACGGCTTCGGAGAGACCGAGCACAGAGACCGGAGGATCGAAGCGCCTCATTCGATCCGCTTTGGGCGCGCCGGAAGCGGGCGGCGCATGCGGCAGTCGAGCCGCTCCAGATCGAAGACGACGGGAGAGTGCGTTCCGTGATAGGAGGCCAGGCGTTTGCAGTCCGCGCCGGGCACGCGCTCGGCCGATGAACCTCGCATCGGCCGACGCAACAGCAGGAACCGATCCAGTCCGCGGGCGCGCGCCACGCCGAGCGTGCGCGAGAAGGTCGAAGCGTCGACCAGCAGCAGCGCCTTCTGACCCCAGAGGCCCGGAAGCTGCTGGCCCAACGCCCGGTGGTCGGTGACGATCACCGGCTGCGGAGCCTCGAGCAGAGCGATCTCGAGCTGCTCGACCTCCAGCTTCTGGCGGTTCAGCAGCCAGCCGGACACACCGGTGGACCCCAAGGCGGCGAGCAGCAGCAGTGCAGCCGCTAGAGCGGCCTGAGGACGTCGCGCATCCACCCGCAGCGCCGCCCATGCCAGCAGCAGCAGCGACGGAATCGCGGGCGTCAACATGCGCGGCCCCCAGTTTCCGCCGGTGAAGAAGTCGGTCAGCAGCACCCGGGATGGAATCGCGATCAAAAGGAAGACGAGCCCCACCGAAACCGGGAATCGCAGTGTTTGCAGCGCCTCGTCCCGCCACAGACGGACGATCCCCACGCCTGCGAGGGCGAACCACGGCACCTGCACCAGCAATCCGTTGTAGTACGGGAGCGCGAAAAAAGGGACAGAGGCATTCGCGACGTGGAGCGCACCTTGGAGCGTCGCAGCGACGCCGATCCCCACCGCGACGAAGACGGCCAGCAAGTCATACCCGCGTCGGGTCGCGACCGCGCCCCCGACCCACGCGATCAGGAGCGCAGCAAGCATTCCGAAAAATCTCGCTTCCGATCCCGCCTGTGCCGCGAGCAGGGATCCGACGCGGCGCAGCAGGACGCCGGCCCCGGCCTCCGCCGTCGCGGCGGTCACCCCCACATTGCCAGCGACATGGGGACCCAGCAGGTCTCCGTAGACCGATAGCTGGAAGAGCAACAGCATGACGGCCATCGGAAGTGCGCCTGCGGCGAGCGCTGCAACCTCGGAAAACCGTCGACGCTCCAGGAACAGAACGATCGCCAACGCCAGCCCCATCAGCGCCAGCTCGGCCCGAAACCAACAGGCCAGCCCCATCAACGCACCGGCCAGCAGCAGACGCAGAGTCGATGGTTGCGTCGCCACGTAGCAGGCGGCGAGCGCCAACGCCGTCGTCAGGCTGTGGTCCCAGACCGTGACCCCATGAAAGAAGAGCGGCGTCGCCAGCCCTGTTGCCAGGCCTGCTGCCAAGCCCCAAGCGGCGCCCCCGATCGGCGTGATCCACAACGCCACCAGTGCGGCCGCGAGCGCGGTTCCCAGCGCAGCGGGAAGCCGCAGCCCGGGCGGCCCGAGAATCGCCAGGAAGGGCACCGCCAACGCCGGATAGGCGACAGGATATTGCGAGAAGTAGCGCTCGCCGATACGGACGGCGTAAGGGGGCCGAATCGGAAACGCCGCCCCGGTGGGATCGAGATCGGCCGCCGGATATTCCAGATCGATGCGCCCCGCATCGAGCAATCGCTTTGCCAACAGGGCGCGCGCGCCGTTGTCGACGACCCAGGTGCCCCGCTGCGGTGTGGCGTACACGAAGGCCATGCACGTCACAAACACGAGGGCCGCGCAGATCAGGGCGGTGCGGATCGAGGCATCGGACCCCATGGCGCCAGGATGATACGAGAACCCACGACGGACGCGCCCGCAAGCTGCCCGGTCCCCGGGTCGAAATCACGAGTCGGGCGCCGGACGACGCGCCGGTCCCGTATCCTGGGTCCGGGTCCGGGTCCGGGGCAAGAGTGCGGTCAGCGGCGGTCTGCGCAGCGAACGGCCGCCGTGCTCACCTGGATGATGCGCAGGTCGCCAAAGGGCGATCCGGCGCCGCTGTTGAGCACCAAGGCCACGGCCAGGTTCCGGTTCGGGTCGGCCCAGCCACCCGAGCCGCCGAAGCCCGCGTGACCGATTCCGCCCGGCACCTTGACGCGGATGGTGTTGACCCGGTGGTAGCCCAGGCGCCAACGCATCGGAAACGGAATGACCCGACCGACGCCGCGGCTCTGGACCTGGCGGATCTTGTCCAACGTCTGGCTGGAAACGAGCCGCACGCCGTCCAACTCGCCGCCCGCCGCCATCACGGCGTAGAGCTTGGCGAGGGAACGCGCGGTGAAGGTTCCGTTGGCCGCGGGAATCGAGGCCGCTGCCACCGCTTCGCTCCCGAAGTCGAAATTCTCGATGCCGCGGGGCATCAGGGCCCGCACCAGCTCGTACGGATCGAACTGCGTCCCGGTCCAGCGCAGGCCGCGGCTCGCCACCCGACTCCAACGCTCGACCTGTTCGGTCGAACGCCGGCGCCGGCGGTTCGGCTCGATCAGCTGCGCCCGGCGGTGCATCTGGTCTTCGGGCACACCGACATAGAGGCCATCGAGCTCGAGCGGCTTTGCGATCTCGGTCTCGAGCACCTCGCGAAACGGGCGCCCGCTGACCCGCTGGATGATCTCGCCCACGAGCCAGCCGAAGGTGAAGCCGTGGTAGCCATGGTAAAGACCCGGCAGATGACAGGGCGCCGTCCGAGCCAGCAGGTCGGTCATGCGCTCCCAATCGAGCATGTCGCGAGCATCTTCGACGATGTCGCGGATGTGATAGAGCCCGGACTGGTGGCTCATCACCTGGCGGACCGTGATGTTCTCCTTGCCCGCCTGGCCGAACTCGGGCCAGTACTCGCGCACCGGAGCGTCGTAGTCGACGATTCCACGGTCGGCGAAAACGTGAAGCAGGGTCGATGTGACGCCCTTGGTCGTCGAATAGGACAGGGCCATCGTGTCGGACTCCCACGGGTCGCCCTCCACGTCGCGGGTGCCGCCCCAGCAGTCCACCACCACCTCGCCGCGGTGCCAGATGCAGACGGCGGCCCCACCCGGAGCGAAGCGCTTGCGCGTTCCCGGAATCTGTTTGCGCAGGACGCGGGCCACTTCGGAAAAGTCCGGATGGACGTAGCCATCGAGCATTTTGCGAGTATATCCAGCTGCGACAATCCGGGGCACGTCGCCGGGGGGCTCAGTGCTTCGCGGGCCAGCCCTCGCCCGGGAGATCCGTGATTCGCAGGGAAGCGAGCGCCGCCGTGAACCAGGGGCGGTACGACTCCAGCTGCTCGCGGGGTGCGTCGGCGATCACGATCATCAGCCGGCCGTCGCCCACCTGGATGAACGTGATCTGCTCGGTCCTCGGTTCGTCGAAGTGGGCGATCTCCAGCTGGATCGCGCGCCGACCGTTTACCACCACGTTCGCCGGCTGCGTCGCGCGGCCCCGGTCCCGGTAGTAGGGGCCGTAGCGATCCAGGTAGGCCTCGATGGTCGGGTAACGCTCGACGATGACCTGGAACGACGCCAGCGGATCCCAGGTCGTGCCATGGACCACCATCATGCCGCGCGGCGTCGTGACGCGGACCCAGTTCAGCGGCGTGCGCAGCTCGAACCCGAGACGGGAATCCACGTAGGGCCCCATCGTGAGCTGGGGCGTGCCCGGTTCGACGGGTTTCGGGCCGTCGATGCCCGCCAGCGGCACGCGGCCATAGACGGTTCCGTTGGGCAGGCGGTAGAGCGAGAGGAACGAGTCGACGTCCTCGGTCGACAGGCCCTCGTTCACCAGCATTCGATTGCGCACGATCGGGAACATCAGGTCGGCCGGAATCGGGCTGTGACCCTTCATTCCCAGGGCGTGACCGATCTCGTGCAGGGCGATCCACTGGAATTGATCCGGTGTGAGAAGACCGTACTCGTCGGCCAGCCAGAGCTTGAGGCTCTGGACCCGGAACTCCACGTCGAAGCGATAGGGATCTGGGTGGCCCCGGACGTCACAGGACAGGGGCGTGTGTCCGAACACCGTTCGCATCGGTTCGGGCACGGGAGCCACGGCGCCCTGCAAGACCACGCGCAAGCGGGCCTGCCTCGGATCTTCCACGATTCGAAAGCGGACCACACCTTCGAGCGCCTCCTCCCAGGTCGCCAGCGCAGCCCGCACGGCGGCCGTGTAGACGGCGGGATCCCGCCGCGTGAACTCGCCTTGGAGGGCATCGGGAATCTCGACGTCCGCCACGTGCACCGTCAGCGGCATCTCCGAATCGGTCCAACGGCACAGGTAGAGCCAGTCGCCGGCCGCGTCCCCAGCATCGTGCCGGTGCAGCATGAACGGCAGATAATTGGGCTCGAGCAGCTCGTCGGTCCAGCCCTGCTTGAACGAGAAGTACTCCCGATAGGTCGGGATGTGGGGAACGGCCGGATGCTTCGACCCGCCCGCGCAGCAAAGCTGTGCCAGGGCCAGCCCGATGCCGAGCGCACGAACGCTTCGCGTCACCCCCCGTACCGGCCCCGGCCTCGAGTCGCCCGCTGCATCTCCCGGTCCTGCTCCCGCCGCCGGATGGTCTCGCGCTTGTCGTAGCGCCGCTTGCCCCGGGCCACGCCCAGCCGAACCTTGGCCCGCCCATTCTTGAAGTAGAACTCCAGCGGAACCAGTGTGAGGCCCTTTTCCTGCACCTTGCGCTCGATCCGCTCGATCTCGGCCTTGTGGAGCAGCAGTTTGCGCTCGCGCCGCGGGTCCGGGTTGTCGCGGGCGGCCTGGGCGTAGGGGCTGATGTGGGCACCCACCAGGTAGGCCTGGCCGCGGCGAACCAAGGCATAGGCGTCGGTGAGGTTGGCCCTGCCGTCGCGAAGCGACTTCACCTCGGGCCCGAGCAGGGCGATCCCAGCCTCGAAGCTGTCGAGGATCTCGTACTCGTACCACGCTCGCCGGTTGGTGGCGACGATCTTCAGCTCGGGCCCCTGTACGGTTTCTCGCGCCGGCATCTCTGGGAGGATGTTAACGGGTCGGCGGGGGGGCGCCGGGCGTGGGCGCCGCAGCGGCGCCTTGCAGTTCGCCGAGGCGGCGAGCTGTGGGCATGGCTAGCGACCCTGCGTGATTCGGGGAAATGTTTGTGCTTGGGCGGGGGCCAAGAAGACGTGTCGCTCAGAAAGCTAGTGCGCGTCGATCTCTTTGGGGTTGTTCTTCTCGTCCAGGAAGATGCGGATGGCTTGCCAGCCGTGGGCCTCCTCCTCGTCCACCTGCACGTAGCTGCAGATGATGACGAGGTCGTGCGGCTTGATCAGGTGGGCGGCGGCCCCGTTGACGCAGATCTCGCGCGAGCCCCGCTCGCCCTCGATGGCGTAGGTCTGGATGCGGTTGCCGTTGGTGCAGTCGTAGATGTCGACCTGCTCGTAGGGCAGGATGTCAGCCGCTTCCAGCAGATCCTTGTCGATGGTGATCGAGCCTTCGTACTCGACGTTGGCCTCGGTCACCGTTGCACGGTGCAGTTTGCTCTTGAGCAGGGTGCGCTTCACGGGGGGTCCTCCGTTACGGCTGCGGGTGCAGCACCCGATTGTCGATCAGCCGAACCGTCGTCCCCGCGGCAGCGCCCGGCGGCCTGATGAAGACCGCCAGCGCCAGCAGCGTGGCTCGAGCCAGTTCCGGCGGCGCGGCTTCCAGACTCTCCGGGTCGCGCAACTCGGCGTACTCGATCTCGGCCCGCGGGGCGTTGCCGATCTCCTGTCTGACCAGCTGCAACAGGGCCTTGCTGCGGCTCTCACCGGCGGCGACGGCGCGCTCGGCGGCGTCCAACGCCTGGCAGAGTACGAGCGCCTGGCGTCGCGCTTCGGCGTCGAGGTTCACGTTGCGGCTGGACAGGACCAGGCCATCGGCTTCGCGCACGATGGGCCCAGCGACGATCTCGACGTCGAAGCCCAGGTCGCGAACCATGCGCCGGATCACGGCCAGCTGTTGGAAGTCCTTCTCGCCGAAGACGGCCACGTGGGGCTTCGCGGCCAGCAAGAGCTTGGTCACGATCG
>SMWR01000005.1 GCA_004356735.1 Deltaproteobacteria bacterium | reverse complement strand
GGGCAACCGGATCGAGTTCTGGGACGCTCACGGAACGCCGCTCAAGAGCAAGGGCAAGATCCGTCGCTTCATCGACGTAGGCCGACTGACCAAGGGCCGCTAGTCCGCAAGGCCGAGTGGACCCTTGGCGCTGACTCCCCCACGCCTGCCACTGGCGCTCCGGCTCTTCAACCGAGCCGGCGCCTGGGCACGCGCGGGGGGCTGGAACGCCGTCTCCCTCGACGAGGGAAGCCTTCTCGAGCGGGCCTGCAAGCAGACCGGTCTCTCCGATTTCGGGGACCCCGCCTTCCGCCAAGGCCTTCGTCGGCTGCTCGACTCCTACGAGAACGAGGCCGCTCTCACCGTCTTCGGGCGCACGATCGTCCGACGCGACACGCTGCGCCTGCTCGAAAATCGGTTGCGTCTTCAGGACTGCTGGACCAAGCACCCCGAGATCCTGGCAGGCCGGATCGAGCAGCCGATCTTCATCCTCGGCATGCCCCGGACGGGCACCAGCATTCTGCACGAGCTGCTGGCCCTCGATCCGGCCTGCCGCGTGCCCATGACCTGGGAGGTGATGTCCCCGTGGCCGCCGCCCGAGACGGGGAGCTACCCGACCGACCCTCGCATCGCAGCGGTGGATCAGCAGCTTGCGGGCGTCGACAAGCTGCTGCCCGGCTTCAAGCGCATGCATCCCATGGGAGCAAAGCTGCCGCAGGAGTGCGCGGCCATCACGGCCCTCGACTTCATGACCATGATCGCGCATACGGCCCACCGCGTGCCGAGCTACCAGGCGTGGCTCGAGCAGGTGGACCAGACGCCCGCGTACCAGGGCCACAAGCGCCAACTCCAGTACTTTCAGTGGAAGTGCCCGGGCGCTCATTGGGTTTTGAAGACGCCCGCCCACCTGTGGTCTCTCGACACGTTGCTGGACACCTATCCCGATGCCCGCATCCTTCAGTGCCACCGCGACCCCCTGAAGGTGATCGCATCGCTGACCAGTCTCGTCACGACGCTGCGCGGGATGGCGTCGGACCGGGTCGACCCGCTCGAGATCGGGGCCGACTGGACCAAGCGCCTGGCCGAGGGCCTCCAGGCGGCGACCGACGTCCGAGAGCGACGCGGGCTCCCCGAAGAGCGAGTGCTCGACGTACAGTTCCGGGAGTTCATGCAGGACGAGGTCGGTATGGTGCGCCGCATCTACGAGCACTTCGGGCTCGAATTCACACCGATATTCGAAGCGCGTCTGAGCGGATACCTGGCCACCCACGCCGCCGACAAGCACGGCGCCCACCGGTACACGCTGGCCGACGCGGGACTCGAGGTCGATGCAGAGCGCCGTCGCTACGCGGCGTACCAGGAGCACTACGGGGTCGCGAGCGAGGTGCTCTGATCCCGTTCGCCTGAACGGTGGAGGCGGGGAGTTCCCCGAGCCTCGAGCCAGGAACCTAGAGGAACTTCTTGACCAGCTTCGTCCTGAACGAAGTGTACGGCGGATACATGATCTTCGGGTCGAAGCGCATGTCGCGCGTCAGCACCGACTTGCGATGGCTGAAGGTCTCGAAGCTGTGCCGCCCGTGATAGGCACCCATGCCACTCTCGCCCACGCCGCCAAAGGGCAGCGCCGGGTTCATGAGATGCAGGATCGTGCCGTTGACGCAGACACCGCCGGAGCTGGTGCGTGACAGGACCGCGTCCTCGACCTTCGGGTCGCGGGTGAACAGATACAGGGCCAGGGGCTTCTCGCCCTTGTTCACGATGGCGATGGCTTCTTCCACATCATCGACGGGTAGGACCGGGAGCACGGGGCCGAAGATCTCCTCGCTCATGACTGCGGACTCGGCGGAAACCCCCCGAAGCACCGTCGGCGCCACGTAGCAGTCGGCTTCGTCGTGCTCGCCACCCACCGCCGGGGTTCCGTCCTTGATGAGCCGGACAACGCGACGGTGGTGTCGCTCGTTCACGATGCGGGCAAAGTCGGGCGAAGCCTTGGGATCGTCGCCGTAGAATTCCGTGACACAGCTCTGGAGCTCTTCGATGAGCTCCTCCTCGCGGTCGCGGTGAACGAGCACGTAGTCGGGCGCGATGCAGGTCTGGCCCGCGTTCATGAACTTTCCCCAGGCGATCCGTTGAGCCGTGATCTTCACATTCACGTTCTTGTCGACGATGCACGGGCTC
Organism: Deltaproteobacteria bacterium; assembly: GCA_004356735.1. GTDB lineage: Bacteria > Myxococcota_A > UBA9160 > UBA9160 > SMWR01 > SMWR01. The sequence continues at coordinate 6,656 of SMWR01000005.1, read as the reverse complement.
TTGCCCCCGAGTTCGAGAGTCACCGGGGTCAGGTGCCGGACCGCCGCCTGCATCACGATGCGGCCAACGGTGCCGTTGCCGGTATAGAAGATGTGATCCCAGCGTTCTTCCAGGAGCGCCGTCGTCTCGTTGACGGCACCCTCCACCAGCACGACGGCATCGGAATCGAGATACTTCGGAAGCATCGACGCCAGGGCTGCGGACGTGTGGGGCGTAACCTCGGAGGGCTTCAGCAGCGCGCAGTTGCCGGCGGCGATGGCGCCCACCAGTGGCGACAAGAGGAGCTGCACGGGGTAGTTCCAGGGTGAGATGATCAGCACCACACCGAGAGGTTCGCGGATCACGCGCATACGTCCTGGAATCGGCAACAGACCGATCTTCTCGGGGCGCGTCCACTTCTTGAGGCTCTTGATGGCCGACTTCGACTCCATCTTGATGGCGCCGACTTCGGCGGCCCAGGCTTCCAGGGTCGGCTTGCGAAGATCCGCCTGGAGGGCCTCCACCAGCACATCGCCCTCCGCGACCATCATGTCGTGGATCGCCTGGAGCTGTCCGCGGCGCCAATCGAGGGGGCGGGTCTTGCCGGAGTCGAAGCTCTGGCGAAGCTGCCGGGCGATCTCGGGAATCCGGTCCACGTCGAATCGGGGCTGGGGCGCGGCGTCGAGGGAGACGCTCATGGTTCCTCCTGCGGGGTGCGGCTTGGTATCCCATTCTATCGCATGAAATCTGGCAGGTGCTGCCTCAGTGGCGCAGCCAATGGCGCAGCCGGCGCAGGGTCTTCTGGATGCGTTTACGGGTCCGCGGCAGCTGGTGGTGCGCGCCTTCGAAGATCGAATCGAACCGCTCGATGATGCGGTCTTCCTGGCAGGCCGGAATTTCGCCGTCTCGCAGAAAGGAGGCGCTCAAATAGCGGCGCTGGAGCGCGACATCCGCGTCTACTTCTTTCACGTGGTCGATCACGGCGCTGAACGAGTCGTAATCGTGGCAGTTGATGAATGCCTCGGAATTGAAGTCTTCGCCGGCACGCGGGTTGCCCCAATAGATAGGGATCGTGTCCGAGACCAGTGCATGAAGCAGCTTCTCGGTCGTGTAGCCCTCGTGGCTCGTGTTTTCGAAGGCGATCGAGAAGCGATGATCGCGCAAGAAGGCCAGCTTGTCTTCGACATTGTGTCCGATGTTGTTTCGGACCTTGCCGCCCGAATCGACCTGCTTGTACTCACAGAGCTGATCGAAGAACTGAACGCGCTCACGGGCAGCTTCGTTCGAATAGACGAAGGCGCAAAATTTTCGCTCTTCGCCGAGCACCCGATCGGGCTCACGTGGCTTGAACACCTCGGGATATTCCGCATAGAAGCGGTAGAGCGGTAGTCGGAAGTGCCGCGGATGGTCCAAAGGGTCGAAGGTGAAGGCGTAGTCAGCGTTGTCGAAGTCGGGGCGCCGGTTTTCTCCCGTGTAGAAGATCCGAATGCAATCGTAGGATCGGTAGTCGTCTCCGAAACAGGAGTAGAAGAGGAAGTCGGGTGCCTTCGCGTCGAGCACGAGCTCGTAGTGATTGGATAAGAACTTGTAGATCGGATTCTCCCGGATCCGATCTTCGCCTCCCCCGTTCCAGAAATCCGTGAAGTGGACCTTCAGCTGCTTCAATCGATCCCCGTCTCGTAGCTTTCGCGGATCCCGTGGTCGATGCTCTCGGCGAGCTTCTGATCGGCCTTCAGCTTGGCGGCGACCTGTCGGCCCCGGCCGGATCGGCGCTCCACGGTCTGAATGAGGTTCAGGGCGGACATGATCTTCCCTCGCGGCGCGCGGATTCAATCCGAGGGAGTCTATCGAATCAGTCGCAGGACGGGGCGGAATCACCCCTTGACGCACACCAGCTGTCGCAGCTCGTGCACGATGTCGACGAGGTCGGCTTGGGCTTCCATGACGAGATCGATCGGCTTGTAGGCGCCCGGCGTTTCGTCGATCACAGCCGGGTCCTTGCGGCACTCGATCCCTTCGGTAGCGCGGACGTGATCCTCGAGGCTGAAGCGCTTGCGCGCCGCTGTGCGCGACATGGCGCGGCCGGCGCCGTGACTGCAGCTCTCGAAGCTGTCCGGGTTTCCCTTGCCGCGCACGATGAACGATCGGGCACCCATGCTGCCGGGAATGATTCCCAGATCGCCCTTCCCCGCCTTTAACGCGCCCTTGCGGGTCAGCAGGACGTCGCGCCCGAAGTGATGCTCACGGGCCACATAGTTGTGGTGACAGTTGATGGCCTGCTTGTCGTCGACCTCGAAGGGCGGGAGATGGCGACTCAGGGCCTTCAGCGTCGCCGCCAGCATCAGGTCCCGATTGATCCGCGCATATTCCTGCGCCCACTCGACGGCGGCCACGTAATCGTCGAAGAGCTCCGAGCCCTCCTTCAGGTAGGCGAGGTCCCGATCCGGCAGATGGATCGAGTGCCGCTGCATCTCGCGGCGCGCCAGCTGGATGAAGTGGGTGCCGATCCGGTTGCCGGCACCGCGGCTGCCACTGTGGAGCATCACCCAGACCCGGTCCTGCTCGTCGAGGCAGACCTCGATGAAGTGGTTGCCGCCGCCCAGGGTGCAAAGCTGTTCCGCCGGCCGCTTGTGCAGGATCTTCGGATAGCGCTCGGCCAGCTCCAGGTAGCGGCGCTGGAGCTTGCGCCAGGCCCGGGCCGCCGGCTTGGGAACCTCGTCCCAGGCCCCGATGCGCCCGCCTTTCCCGCCACCATGGGGAACGCTGGCTTCGATCTCCGAACGCACGTCTCCCAACTGATCTGGCAGCTGGGACGCGTCCAGGCTGGTACGCTGGGCGACCATGCCGCAGCCGATGTCGACGCCAACCGCGGCGGGAATGATCGCCCCCACGGTCGGAATCACCGAACCCACGGTGGCTCCGATTCCGTAGTGGACGTCGGGCATGGCCGCCACATGGGAATGCACGAAGGGCATCTGGGCCACGTTGAGGAGCTGACGTCGTGCCTGCGCCTCGAAGGGAACGCCCCGGGTCCAGCACTTCACCGGAACCCCCTTCTGGCTGGTGATCTCGTCGTAGGGCTTCTCGCTCATTGCTTCTTGTTCATCGAACGGTTTTCCCCGGGCGACACTTCTTTGGCGAAAAGGCAGCGGACCTCGATCCAGCATCGAACTGAAGCGGGCGCGATCTGCACAACGTCTCGAAACACTCAGTCGAGCAGTGCATCGATCTTGTTGAACTCATGTTGGTGGATGCAGTCGGCGATGACACCAAAGCCGACAATGGCCGCCACCACGCTCAGAATCGGTAGCCCTTCGGTAAATGGGAGGTCGTAGCGATCTTGGATCTCGTTGATCACGGCACCCATCTTGTACTGGTAGTAGAAGTGGTAGAGGCCGAAGGTCACCACACACAGGAAGATCCAAAGCAGCCAGCTGAACTCGCTGCGTTCGAGCAGCTCGTTGCACGCCTGCATCTGGCGGTAGTTCCAATAGAGGTTGAAGAGGCCGAGCGTCACGATCGTCAGGATCAGATAGAGTGCGATGCTGGCGGTGTAACGCCCTCCGGCCAGGCGGTCGTAGGGATCGAGACGGTTTCCTGAGTACTCCACCCGGACCTCCTGTGGCGCGCTGAACTGGCGCAGAGTCTATCATCCGCCTACTCCGTGCACCCCGTGACCCCAACATGAGCCATCGACACCCGACGCTCCAGGTGCTGGATGCGCCCGGGGTGCGCGCCTTCTCGGGCGGCCGCTTCTTCGGCGCCATGGGAAATATCATGCTGACCACGACGATCGCTTGGCACGTGGCAGACGTCGCCGGCCGGTCCGGCGACCTCAAGGACAAAGCCCTCTACCTCGGCGTGTTGGGGCTGCTCGAATTCCTGCCGGTGATCCCGTGCACACTGCTGGCGGGCGCGCTGGCCGACACCCACGAGCGTCGAGATCTGGTGATCGGCACGCGCATTCTCTCCCTGTTGCTCGCCCTCGCCCTGTGGGCCATCGCGGGTCGGGTCGTGCCCGAGCTGTTCACCGTGCTCGCATTGGCCTTCGGACTTTCCGTGGTCCGCTCGTTCCAGCGGCCGGCTGCGGCGGCGATCCTGCCGAACCTGGTCCGACCCGAGATCTTCCAGAACGCAGTGGCCGTCAACTCGACGATCCGGAATCTGGCCTGGGCAAGTGGCCCGGTGTGCGCCGGCGTCGCACTGCAGTTCGGGGGTGTGAGGGCCGCCTACTTGTCGACGCTCTGCATGTTGATCGTCTCCCTGATCTTCTGGGCTTTCGTGCCTCGGATCGGAATCGCTCTGACGGGGTCGCGAGCCGATCTGTCCCTGATCCGGGAAGGCATCGACTTTGTCTTCCAGCGGCCCGTCATCTTGTCGTGCATGGTCCTCGACATGTTCGCTGTCATCCTGGCGGGACCGCGCGCCCTCTTGCCGATCTTTGCCAGCGACATTCTCGGCGTCGGCAGCCTGGGATATGGCGTCTTGAGTGCGGCCATCGCGACCGGAACCTTCCTGATGGCATCGCTCCTGCTGTTCCGTCCGCCATTCGTGCGCCCGGGACGCATGCTCCTGATCGCCGTGGCCTGCTTCGGGGGATCCGCCGTCGCCTTCGGGCTGTCGGGTGGGATTGCGCTCTCGGTCGCGGCCCTGGTCGTTGCTGGGATGGCCGACCAGGTGAGCATGCTGACCCGCGCCACCATCATCCAGCTCTCGACACCCGACGCGCTTCGCGGCCGGGTCAACGCCGTGAACCTGGTCTTCATCGGCGCATCGAACGAGTTCGGCGATGCCTTCTCAGGCTTCCTGGCGGCCATCACCACGCCCATCTTCGCCGTCGTCGCGGGGGGCATCGGCTGCCTGGGCCTTTCGGGCGGGGTCGCGGCGACGGTTCCGAGCTTGCGCCAACATCGCGCTGGAGACGGAGCATGACGCGAATCTCGTTCGGCAGCCGTATCACGACCCTGGCAGAACAGGATCTCGACGCGCCCGCCGTCGTCTGTGACGATGCGACGCTGACGCGGGGCCAACTCGAGCGGGCCGCGAATCGGCTGGCCCGCGTCTACGCGGAACACGGCGTGGGCGTGGGCGATCTCGTCACCCTGTGTCTGCCGAACGGGATCGACTTCTTCGTTCACAGCCTCGCGGCCTGGAAGCTCGGAGCCGTTCCCAATCCGCTGTCGGCCAGGCTTCCCAGACGAGAACGGGACGTCATCGTGAAGCGCGCCGATCCAGCGCTGCTGATCGGCATTCCCGATGACGAGGCGAGCGGGCGGCCGACCCTGGCGGCGCGCTTCGAACCCGATGAATCCGTCTCCGACGCGCCCCACCCCGATCGCACTGCGCCGCACGAACGCGCGCTCGCGTCGGGCGGAAGCACGGGCGTTCCGAAGCTCATCCTCCCGATGCACCCCGGGAGCTACGATCCCGATGCCCCTTCAGAATTATTCCACTCGCACACTGCGACCCTGGTCCCGGGACCGCTGTACCATGCCGTCCCGTTCAGCGCGGCTTGGCAAGCCATCCTGGGCGGTGCCAAGGCCATCGTCCTGCCCCGCTTCGACGCTTCGTGCTGTCTCGAACAGATCGAGCGCCACCGGATCGATCGGGCCTTCTTCGTCCCAACCATGCTGCTGCGGATCTGGCGACTGCCCGAAGCCGAGCGAATCGCCCACGATCTCTCGTCCCTCGAGTTCGTGATGACGGGCGGCGCGCCCATGCCGGCCTGGCTGATGCGCGCCTGGATCGAGTGGCTGGGACCCGACGTGATGAACGAGGCCTTCGGTCCCAGCGAGCGCATCGGTGGGACCCGCATCAACGGACGCGAGTGGCTCGAACATCCGGGCTCCGTCGGCCGACCCTCGGTGGGCTCGAAGATCCGCATCCTCGACCCGGACAGCGGTCGCGATCTAGCGCCTGGAGAGATGGGCGAGATCTACATGATGCCGGCGACGGGCAGCGGCTCGACCTATCGCTACGTGGGTGCCAGAGCCATGCGCAACGAAGAGGGCTGGGAAACAGTGGGCGACATGGGGTGGCTCGACGGCGACGGCTATCTCTTTCTGGGCGACCGGCGCTGCGACATGATCCTCACGGGAGGCCGCAACGTCTATCCGGCCGAGGTCGAAGCCGCACTCGAGGAGCACCCCGCCGTCCGCTCGAGCTGTGTGATTGGACTTCCCGATGAGGATCTCGGCAACGTCATTCATGCCATCCTCGAGACGGCCGAGGCCGTCAGCGACGACGCGCTGCGCGAACACCTGGCCGATCGCCTGGCCCGCCACAAGCTGCCGCGCAGCTTCGAGCGGGTGGACGAGCCCCTGCGCGACGACGCCGGCAAGCTGCGGCGCTCGGCCCTGCGCGCCGAACGGATCTCGGGCTAGAAGCCCGGCCGAGAAGGGGCCCTCTTGACCGGCCCGTTGTCGATGAAAACCTCGTCCATGCTGAGACCCGAACGTCTCCGTCGGCGGGCGCCAACCAGATGGACTGGGCGCGGCGCAGGCAAAGCCGGTGTAGCGGAAGCTCGGGCTTTCGATCACGCACGCGTAGAACGCAGCGCTCATACCACCAACACCAGTCTTTGCGGCTGATCGGCTGAGTTGCAGCGTGGGGGCTCGACACCCGTCAGCTAGCATGGCTGGCGCCGGATCCCCATCGAGTTCGAGCACATCGCGATC
>SMWR01000043.1 GCA_004356735.1 Deltaproteobacteria bacterium | reverse complement strand
GCCAGGTAGAGCTTGCCCACCGCCGTGGCGTGAACGGGCACGGTCGAACCGACTTGCGGCGCGGCGCGCAAGAAACCGGTTCCCTCGGCCTTGTCCAGCACCACCAGGCGACCGGCTCGTGCCGCCACCAGGAAGACCGTCTCGCCCAGCTCGCGGGCCTCCGATTCGAGAATGGGCCGCGCCGCCCGACCGATCGGGTCGTGCTCCAAAGCGCCGAGCCCCAGGGCAACCAGCCCCATGCCGGTCCGATAGCGACCGCGGTCATCGCGCTCCAGCAGGCCTCGCCGAGACAGCGCTGCCAGCAGGCGATGGGCGCTCGACTTCGGCATGCCGAGGGCCCGGCCGATGGCGGTCACCCCGCGCGCCTCGGGCTCGCCGTGCAGGTGGAAGAGGATATCGATGGCCTTTTCGAGGGTCGCTACGGTCGCGACATTTCCGGGCGGCTCCACCAGACTGCTCCGTGAAGATCGATGCTGTTCCGGATATTGGAACAGTGTCTTACATATCGGAACAACCTAGCTGTGGTTGGCTCGAACTTCAAGCGTCGATCAGCGCCAGCACGCCCGTGTAGGTCAGCAGCTCGCTGCGGCCGCCGATCGGGCCGATCTCGCAGGAACCGAACATCCCGCCGATCGGTGCCTTGCCGAAATAGCTCTCCAGGTAGGCCGCCTCCAGGCCCGGAATGCCGAAGAAGGCCGCGCCCCGCGCACAACAGTTAAAGTAGAGGCCCATGGCTGGCGGCGCGCTGCCGATCCCTTCGAGCATCGCCTTCAGGTCTTCGCGCGCAGACCCGGGCTCACGCAGGGCCAAGGCGATCCGGCTGCCCCTGGGCAGCTCCTCCGGGATTGCGAACGCGTTCGCTTCCGGGTCAAAGCCCATCACGTTCCTCACGAGATACGACCCGGGCTTGAGGTCATCCGCAGCCGGGTCGACCGGCAGCGCGACCAGCAGGAAAGAGGCGGCACGGTTCAGATCCTCGGCCAGCGGTCCACGGGCCACCTCGCGATAGACGTCGAGTGCCCGACGGCCGTCGAGCTCGAGCAGCCAGTGACCGCGGCTCCGGGTCACGGTGAGAAGATCGGTCACAGGTCGGCAGGCCTGGGTGACCCCAATCCGGGGCGGCTTCGTGCCACGCAGCACCACTCCTGCAATCCCGCCCGAGGACACGGTCCTTCCGGACCACAGCAGGGGTGCGCCGGCAAGCGGGTCACCGGCCCCTGCACCCACCACGGTCGCCGGCCCGAGCACCTTTGCCGACGCCTCCAGGAAGGCGAGCGCCTCGAAGTGCCGCGGGTCCGGCAGCAACACCACCAGATCCTCCTCACGGAGCGGCCCATCGAAACGGGCGGCCAGTTCTTGGCAAGCCGCGAACGCGTCCCCGCAGACGTCGGTCATCAAGAAGGGCTGGGAATCCAGGCCCGACCAGGCCAGGGCCACCACGCCCGGCTGGCCTTCAACCTCGAAGCCGCCACCCAGGACGCCATAGCCATTGGCACCGACGACCTGCTCGCAGCCGGCGACGTCGATCACGCGGTCCAGCAACAGCGGAAGGTCCTCGCCATAGCCGGGACCCACGAACAGGATCATTCCGTCCGGTCGACCGACCGACTCGAGCGCCGCCACCGCAGCGGCCTCGCCCGCCTGCCTTGCATCCGGGTCCGTCGAAATACCCAATCCAGCTTCCATGACTCCGAGAGTATTGGCGAATCGGCCGCGTCTGGCGCCCCCCCCCTTTCGGAGCGCCCGCCCACGAAATGCCGAGCGGGTCGATTGGGCAGGGGCGGGGCAGGGGCGCGAGCCAGGCGTCTGGGAGCCTCGCTGGCGCAGTCGGCTCGATGTGGGCGGCTCCCCATGGGACGGGCTAGGCTGCCCGCTGGCACCGCTCCTGCCCTCCTGCAGCGCTGCCTACAACCTCCCCGAATCGAGTTTCGAGCGCGCGGCCCGCCGCCGTGCGGGGTTGCGGACGGGGTGTGACCGCGAACAAAACAGAGGCAGGCAGAGTGGGAGACTTCGAGGTTATCGAGACGAAGGCGGATCTGGAGGCCCTCGCGCAGGACCTGATGGGTTCGAAGATTATCGCAATCGATACCGAAGCCGACAGCTTCTACCACTACTTCGACAAAACCTGCCTCGTGCAGATCGCCGATCGCAAGAACATCTACCTCTTGGATCCAATTGCGCTGGGTGGACCGGCCGAGCTGGCGCCGCTCGGGCCCGTGTTCGCATCGCCCGACATCACGAAGATTTTTCATGCGGCCGAGTACGATCTGTTCGTGCTCACGCGCGACTGCAGCTTCACCTTCCATAATCTCTTCGACACCATGGTCAGCGCCCAGCTGCTGGGGTACCCGTCGGTCGGACTGGCGAGCCTTGCTGAGCGACACTTCGGTGTGCACATGCCCAAGGACGAACAGCGCTCGGACTGGTCGAGGCGCCCGCTCACCCAACGCCAGCTCAACTACGCGGCCTCCGACGTGCTCTATCTGATCGAGCTGACCGAGAAGCTCACCCGAGAGCTGAAGGCCGCCAAGCGTTTGCGCTGGGCACAGGAAGAGTTCGAGACCCTCTGCGGTCGCAAGTGGCCGGAGCGGTCCTTCGACAAGCTGGGCTACCTGCGCATCAAGGGCGCCCGGCGGCTCGATCCCAAGGGCCTGTCGATCTTGCGCGAGCTCTACCTGATGCGCGACAAGCGCGCCCGAGAGATCGATCGTCCGCCGTTCAAAGTGCTGGGCAACCGGACACTGCTGGACATCTCCGACCAGAAGCCCAGAAAGCTGGCGGAGCTGGCGGAGATCAAGGGCATCACCGAGCTGCTGCTGCGCCGGATGGGCCGCGAGATCATGGCGGCGGTCCGCGAAGGCCGGAAGGTCGACCACGGGCCGATCCCCAAGATGAGCAGCGGCCGGCGACGCATCGACCGCCACGCCGAACGACGCATGCTGGCCCTCAAGAAGTGGCGAACCCAGGCCTCCGAGCGGCTGGCCATGGATCCGGGCGTGCTCTGCCCAAACTTGTCCCTCGAGGCCATTGCCTGGCGAGCGCCCGAGTCCCCGAAGGATCTGTTGGAGCTGCCCGAGCTCAAGGGTTGGTTCAGCCGGGAATTCGGCTCCGAGGTGACCGAGGTCTGCAAGCAGGACGACGTCGCAGCGGGATCGGCTCCGCGCAGCTCGAAACAATCGGGTTCTCGCGGCGGCGGTCGCGGCGGCGGCTCAGCCGACAAGAGCGAGGGCAAGAAGTCGGCAGCCAGGAGCGGTGACAAGAACCCGTCCTAAAAAGTGAAAGCCCCCGGGCCGGACCTTCCGACCTGGGGGCTCGTGCGACCTGGCCCCCCCGGAAATGCACCGAGAAGGCGGGGTGCCGTTCAGGGGTAGGCGCCTTGTCTGGCTCGGTTCCTCCGAGGGGTGGGTCGAAGCGTCCGTGCGCGCCCGCTTACGTCCACTTCAACCCTTCCAGATCGCTTGGACCCTCCAAAGCACGGAACATGCCAACCCGATCGAAGCGGGTTCGCTCGACGGACGCCTCGCAAGGGCTCGGAATCATTGACGAGAATGCCGCGACTCGCACAACCCACAGCGACCCCGGATGCACCCTCGGGTGGCAGCCAGAACGGTTGGAGAAGCCCCCTGCCTGCTGATGGAGAATAAAACCATGCAAAGTCAAGTCATTGGAATGGATGCCACCATAGTTTCCAGTGCAACATCGGGCTGCTGCCGAAGTGCCGCAGCCTTGCTGTGCCTGTACCTCGCCGCGGCCTGCAGCGCGCCTCCGGTTGCGCCGCCCGGGTCTGCCCGGGTCATCCGCGGCGCGGAACCCAGCCAGCACGAGCGCTACTGCGCCTGGTACGGAGACGCGAGCCTGGGCGTCCTCTACTTCGGCCAGTCGGCCTTCTGGTCGACCTTCCGCCGAGCCGGGGGCGACCCCAGCGCCGACCTGCAGACGGCCGGCCCGCAGTGGATCGGGCGCTTCGATCTACACAAGCTCGAACTCCTGCCCGCCCTGGACGTCAGCGCCGCAGGAGCGCGCTCGGGCGTCTGGGACGTGCTGGCTCACGCCAACGGTCACGTCTACTACACGACCTACTTCGAGAGCATGGGCCGGGTCGAGGTCGCCACCGGCAAGGTCGAGCGCTTCGATCACCTCGGACCGGGCCTCAACGAGATCGCAGCCGGCCCCGACGGAGGATTGCTCATCTCGCGCTACGCCGCGGAGGACGGACAGGGCGGATCGGTCGTCGTGATCTCTCCCGACGGAGTCCTGTTGGCCGAACACCCGCTGCCTTCGCGGCCCGGCGAGCAGGTCCTGCCCAAGACGGTGGCCTTCGACCCCGTCCGACGGGAGATCTGGGTGACGACCGATCGGTTGTTCGACGACGGACGCCCCGACCGCCACGACGCCCTGGTGCTGGGCGTCGACGGGCGGCTGAAGCGGCGCATCACGGACCCCGAGGTGCACTTCGTGGTCTTCGACGACGCCGGCACCGGCTACCGCGCCCTGGTCGACGGCACCCGCTTGCGGCTGGCCATCGCGCCGGCGGAAGGGCCCGAGCGGCAGCTCGTGCTCGACGAAAATTTCGCTCCAGACCTCGATTTCGTGCAGGATATCCAGATCGACCCGAACGGACGCGCCATCGTCACGCGCTGGAGTGGCTTCGTCCACCTGGTGGATCCGTCGTCAGGCGGCGACCTGCTGAGGACCTTACGGCTTCCCGCCCTGGAATCGGGCGGTCTGTACTACACCGCCGTCCCCAGCCAATCCGATCCGCAAATCTGCGCCACCTACTGCGCCGGCGTGACCGTCGTCTGCCGCTGAAGGACGTTCGCCTCTGAAAGACGTTCAAAACGGAAGGCTGGGGTAAGATCGCGGCCGTGTTCGCCGAGCGTCGACACAAGCTGCTGGACGCCATGGGGCCCGACGCGGTGGCCATCTTGTTGGGCCAGACGCTGGTTTCCCGTTCGAACGATACCGACTACCCGTTCCGCCAGGACAGCGACTTCTGGTACCTGACCGGCTTCGACCACCCGGGCGCCATCGCCGTGCTGCGCACCGACGCAGATCCCACCTATACGCTTTACGTCGAGCCGCGGGACCCGGCCGCCGAGACCTGGACCGGCTACCGGCCTGGGATCGAGGGCGCCGTGGCCGACTATGCCGCAGACGAGGCCTACGAACGCTCCAAGTTTCTGGGAGACCTCCCGCACCTGATCGAGAAGGCGCGCCACGTCCATCACGTGCTCGGCCGCGACAGCCGGGTCGACGAGTGCATCACGCAGACGATTGAAGAGCTGCGGCGCCGGTCACGACAGGGCGTTTCGCCTCCCGAGGCGATCATCGATCCGCGTGGCATCGTGCATGAGATGCGGCTCATCAAGGAGCCGGCTGAGATCGACATCATGCGACGAGCGGCCGCCATCAGCGCCGAGGCCCACAAAGCCGCGGCGCGACTGGCCCACCCGGGCGCCTACGAGTACGAGCTCCAGGCGGTGATCGAATACACGTTCCGCCGTCGCGGCACACGGGGCGCGGCTTACTCCACCATCGTCGGTGGCGGCAGCAACGGCACCATTCTCCATTACGTGACCAACCAGGCGAAGCTCAGCGACCGGGAGCTGGTGCTGATCGACGCCGGCTGCGAACTCGAGGGCTACGCCTCAGACGTGACCCGCACCTACCCGATCGGTGGACGCTTCGCAGGCCCCGGCCGCGCGATCTACGAAGTCGTGTTCGAAGCCCAGCAGGCGGCCCTCGACCAGTGCAACCCCGGCAGCACGATTGCGAAGATCCACGACGCCGCGGTGCGCAGGATCGTCGAGGGCCTGCTGGAGTTGAAGCTCCTGTCGGGAGACGTCGACACGCTGATCGCCGAAGAAAAGCACCGACCCTTCTACATGCACGGCACCAGCCACTGGCTCGGCCTGGACGTGCACGACGTCGGTTCCTACCGAACCGATGGCGATCCCCGGCCCCTCGAACCGGGCATGTGCCTGACCGTCGAACCGGGCATCTACATCGCCGAGTCGAATGACGCAGCGGATCTGCGTTACCGGGGCATCGGTGTCCGCATCGAGGACGACGTGGTGATCACGCCCGACGGCCACGAGAATCTCACCGAAGCCATTCCCAGAGCTCCAGACGAGCTCGAAGCGCTGGTTTCGGATCGCTGACCGGCCCATCCCCCTCAACCCAGAAAGAGACGGAGCCCGATGCCTGACATCGAATCGCTGTTGAAGGAAACGCGCGTCTTCAAGCCGCACAAGGAATTCACCAAGCAGGCCAACTGGAACAAGAAGCAGGTCGCCGAATACCGCAAGCTCGGCGCCAAGGATCCGGCACGCTTCTGGGCCAAAATGGCCAAGCAGAACGTCAGCTGGTTCACGCCCTGGAAGACGACGCTCCAGTGGAAGCCCCCCTTCGCCAAATGGTTCGTCGGAGGCAAGCTCAACGTCTCGTACAACTGCCTCGACCGGCATCTCGAAGCTGAGAACGCCTGGCGCCGCAACAAGGCAGCCATCATCTGGGAGGGGGAACCTGGCGACACTCGCGTGCTCACCTACGGGGAGCTGCACCGGGAGGTCTGCAAGTTCGCCAACGTGCTGAAGGACCAAGGCGTGAAGAAGGGCGACCGGATCGCTCTCTACATGCCGATGATCCCCGAACTGGCCATTGCGATGCTCGCCTGCACCCGCATCGGGGCACCCCACAACGTGGTCTTCGGCGGTTTCTCGGCCCAAGCCCTGCGCGACCGCATCAACGACGCGGGTGCCAAGCTCGTCGTGACCGCCGACGGCGGCTACCGCCGCGGCAGCCCCCACGCGCTCAAGCCCGCCGTCGATGAAGCCCTGAAGGGCTGCGATGGCGTCGAGACGGTCGTGATGGTCAAGCGGACCGGCGAGCCCACGAACTTCGTCGAAGGCCGCGACCTTTGGTGGCACGAGGTCATGGCAGGCGCAAGTGCCAAGTGTCCGCCGGCCAAGCTCGACGCCGAGCATCCGCTCTTCATCCTCTACACCAGCGGCACCACAGGCAAGCCCAAGGGCATCCTGCACACCACGGGCGGCTACCTCACCCACGTCACGACCACGGCCAAGGCCATCTTCGATCTCAAGGACAGCGACACCTTTTGGTGTACTGCCGACATCGGCTGGATCACCGGACACTCCTACGTCATCTACGGAATCCTCGCCAACGGTGCGACGAGCCTGATGTACGAAGGAACGCCGACCCATCCCGGTCCGGACCGTTTCTGGGACATCATCGAGCGCTGGGGCGTCACCATCTTCTACACGGCGCCGACGGCGATCCGGACCTTCATCCGCCTCGGAGACGAGCATCCGAAGAGCCACGACCTTTCGTCGTTGCGCCTGCTCGGCACCGTGGGTGAGCCCATCAACCCGGAAGCGTGGATGTGGTACCACCGCGTGATCGGCGGCAGGCGCTGTCCGATCGTCGACACCTGGTGGCAGACCGAGACCGGCGGAATCATGATCACGCCGCTGCCCGGCGCCGTCGACACGAAGCCCGGCTCGGCCACGCTGCCGTTCCCGGGCATCCAAGCGGAGGTGTGGGACGAGGAGGGCCAAACCGTAACACCGCCCAACGGCGGCTTCCTGGTGCTGAAACAACCCTGGCCCGGCATGCTGCGCGGCATCTGGGGCGATCCCAAGCGCTACCAGGAAACCTACTGGAGCCAATACAAGAACACCTACTTCGCCGGAGACGGCGCCCACCGCGATCCGCAGGGCTACTTCTGGATCATGGGGCGCATCGACGACGTGATGAACATCTCGAGTCACCGCATCGGCACCATGGAGGTGGAGAGCGCCCTCGTCTCCCACCCCAAGGTCGCCGAGTCGGCCGTCGTGGGCCGGCCCGACGAGATCACGGGCACGGCCATCGTCGCGTTCGTGACCCCGCTTGGCGGCATCCAGGCCGACAAGGAACTCGGCGAGGAACTCCGGAACCACGTGACCAAACAGATCGGGGCCATCGCCAAGCCCGCCGAAATCCGCTTCACCGACGCGCTACCCAAGACCCGCTCGGGCAAGATCATGCGGCGCCTGCTGCGCGACATCGCCTCGGGCAAGGAAACCGTGGGCGACACCTCGACGCTCGAAGACTACTCCGTGCTCGCAAAGCTGAAGGAGTCGGAAGAGGGCTGACGCGCCGCAACGGGCAAAGAACGGGGACGTTATTCGACGCCGGGCGTCAGACGACGCCTTCGGGGTTGCTGCCGTGACGACCCAGGTACCAATCGCCAGCGGCGCCGCGGGAGAGGGCGACGACGCCACCGAGCGGCGGCTCGTCGTCGGGCAGCGGGTTGCCGAGCAGGTGCTGGACAAGCGTTCGTATCGTGCCCTTGTGAACCACGAGCAAGCTGCAGGCGGCGCCGCTCTTCTCGATGCGGTCGAGGCCGCGCAGCACCCGGGCCCGGTACTCGGTGCGAATCTCACCGCCGGGAAAGTCGAAGACCGCTTTTTTCTCCTGCCACTCCTTGTAGAGCACGGGGTCCGACTCCTCGATCTCCGGGGCCGTCAACCCTTCCCAACGGCCAAAGTCGATCTCGCGGAAGTTCGCCTCGAGCCGCACCGGCGCGCCACCGGCGACGATCTGGGCGCCCTCCCACGAACGCTGCAGCGTGCTGGCCACCACCAGGTCGAAGACTTCCTGGCGGAGCTTGCGCGACACGTCCCGCATGTGCGCACGCCCAGCGTCGGAGAGCGGAACGTCGGTAGCCCCGTGGAAACGGACGCTCGACTCGCCGTCGGTCTCGCCGTGGCGGATCATTACGAGGCGGCGAAGCTGGGACATGGTTCCTCCGGGGTTCGGCCATGGCAGGAAAGGAGATGCGGGAGAATCGCCTCCGACGGTCGGGTCGTCAATCGGGTACCGTCTTCGGGCGCTCATCAGGGGGCGAGGGGGAAGCGTGAGCGGTCGCGGTTGGTCGGTTCTGCTGCTGTCGATCGCCTTGATCGCAGGGAGTGTCTTTTTGTGGTTCCGCCGCGAGGGCACGCCTCCGCAGGTTCAGGCGCCGGAAGCGATCCTGCTGAATGCCGAGGGCGGCAGCGTGACCCTCGTGCTCGATGACGAAGGCTCGGGTCTGCGCAGCGCGACCGTCGTGCTGGTCCACGCCCAGGGCGAAGAGACCCTGCTCGCCAAAGAATGGCCGGGCAGCACCGTCTCGGGCGCGGTCCGTCGAGGGCAGCCCCTCACGCTCGAAATCGAGATTGATGTGAAGCGCCTGCCCCGCAGCGTCGAGAACGCGCGCCTGCGCATCGACGTCCGCGACTGGTCTCTGGCGGGCGGACTGTCGGGCAACCAGACTCGCCTCGACATACCGGTCCGCATCGACCGCAAGCCGCCGCGCATCGCGGTGTCCACCGGGCTCACCTACGTGCGCCACGGGGGCGCCGGCGTCGTCGTCTACTCCCTCTCTGAAGAGGTCGAGCGCGACGGCGTCGAAGTCGGCGACGATTTCTTCCCGGGCCACGCGCTCGAAGGCAGCGATCGCCGTGTCGCCTTCTACGCAGTGGCGGCCGAAGGGCCGGCGCAGCCCGAGATCCGTGTGGTCGCCACCGACGGCGCCGGCAACGTCGGCAAGGCGCGCTGGGCCGTGGTCGTGAACGAACGCGTCAGGCCGACCGCAAATGTGACCCTTCCCAGCAGCTTCCTGCAAGACGTAGTGAAGGGCTTGGCCACGGCCGAGGGCATCGACACCACCGACCTGGAATTCGCCTTCAACGAGATCAACACGAAGCTTCGAGCGCGCAACGAAGCCACCATTCGCGAGGTTCTCAAAGACACGGCGCCGAAGCAGCTGTGGGAAGGATCCTTCCAGCAACTTCCCAACTCGAAGGTGACCAGCAAGTTCGCCGAGAAGCGCACCTACTTCGTGTCGGGCAAGCAGGTTTCCAAGGCAACCCACTACGGCTACGACCTGGCCTCGACTCGCGCCGCACCGATCCTGGCCGCCAATGCGGGCCGCGTGGTCTACGCCGATGACCTCGGCATCTACGGCAATTGCGTGTTGATCGACCACGGCCTGGGTGTGACGTCGCTCTACGGGCACCTTTCCCAAATTGACGTGTCTCCGGGCGACCGCGTAAAGCGCGGTCAGTCGCTGGGCCGCTCCGGTGCGTCCGGCCTGGCGGGCGGCGACCATCTACACTTCGGAATACTCGTCGGCGGAACCTACGTCGACCCCCTCGAGTGGTGGGATCCAAAATGGGTCGCCAGCAACGTCGAACAACGCCTCACTCCTTTCCGCCCGTAGCCGTTCCGGTCGACGCGTCGCTGCGCGGCAGGCTGATCCGACGCTACAAGCGCTTCCTGGTCGACATCGTGACCGAAGACGGCCGCGAGCTGACCGTTCATTGCCCCGATCCCGGCAGCATGCACGGCTGTTTGCGTGAGGGAGCCTCGGTGCGCTGCTCGCTCAGCAACAACCCGAGGCGCAAGCTTCGCTACAGCCTCGAGATGATCCGGGTCGGCCGGATCTGGGTCGGCGTCAACACCGCACGCGCCAACAGCGTGGTGTCTCGCGCGCTCGAAATGGGGGTCGTTCCCGAGCTCGCCGGCTACGGCGAGATCCGGAGAGAAGTCGCGGCAGGCGATCGCT
>SMWR01000042.1 GCA_004356735.1 Deltaproteobacteria bacterium | reverse complement strand
GCCCCAGGTCGGTGGTGCGCAGCCAGACGCTGACACCGATCAGGAGTACGACGGTGAGCCAGAGGGCGCGGTCGGTGCGCGAGGTGTCGGACACGACGGAGGCGTTCGCCTACAGCAGAAGACCCGCCACGCACGCGGTCATGAACGTGGCGAGCGAGCCGGAGAGAATCGAACGCAGGCCGAGACGGGCGATCTCCGAGCGGCGACTCGGAGCGAGGCTCCCGATCCCGCCCAGCAGGATCGCGAGCGAGCCGAAATTGGCGAAGCCGCAGAGCGCGTAGGACGCGATCATGGCGGAACGGGCGTTCAGCAGGCCGGCTTCGGTCAGCCTGGCCAGCTCCTGGTAGGCGAGAAACTCGTTGAGGACAGTCTTCACACCGAGCAGCGAGCCGACCTGGGAGGCGTCCTCCCACGGGACGCCCATCAACCACGCGACCGGCGCCATCACGATGCCGAACAGGGCCTGTAGGGTGAGGTCGGGCGCGCCAAGCCATCCTCCGACGCTGCCGATCACGTCGTTTACCAGCGCGATCATGGCGACGAAGGCGATCAGCAACGCGCCGACATAGCCCGCCAGCCGAAGACCCGCGATGGCGCCCTCGGCGGCGGCATCGATCACGTTGACGCTGTTGCGCTCGACGTCGGCGTGGCCCCCCTGAAGGGTTTCCGCAAGCTCGGATTCGGGAATCATCACCTTGGCCAGCAGGATTCCAGCGGGGAGCGAGAGCAGACTGGCAGTTGCCAGGTGCCCAGCATAGTCGCCACCACCGAGTATGCCGACGTACGCCAGCATTACCGAGCCGGCGACCGTGGACATGCCCACGGTCATGAGCATGAAGAGCTCGGAGCGCGTCATGTGTTCCAAGTAAGGCCGGATTACCAGTGCCGCTTCGGTCATTCCGACAAAGAGATTGGCGACGGCGCACAGACTCTCGGCGCCCGAGGTTCGCATCACACGTGAGAGGACGACCCCCAGCACATTCACCAGTCGTTGAAGAATACCCAGGTGATAGAGGACGCCGAAGAAGCTTCCGCTGAACACGATGATCGGCAGCACGTTCACGACGATCGAGAAGCCGGTATCGACGAGCGCGCCGAACACGAACCGGACGCCCTCCATCGTATAGCCGATGAACGAGTCGACGACGGTTCGCATGACCGCAAAGAAGAGGTCGCCGACCGGAGTCTTGAGCAGCAGAACGCCGAGACCCAGTTGAAGGAGGGAGCCCGCGAGGACCGTTCGCCAGGGGACCCGCTGCCGATCGGTCGAGAACGCCCACGCGACTCCGATCATGACGGCGAATCCGAGCACAGAAACCAGGCGGGCTCCGACGTCCGTCACGTCTCGGCTCCCTTCCGCATGGACTCGACCAGCTTGCGGGTGGCCGCCACGGGATCGTCCGCACCGGCCACGGCCGAGATCACGGCGGCACCTGCGCCGGCCCGGCGGACCTCGGTGATGTTCGTGACGTCGATGCCGCCGATCGCGACGGCGGGTAGCGGCGCCACGCGTCGAACCATCTCCTCCAGCGCCGGAACGCCGCGGGGACCGAAAGGCGAGTGCTTCGAGCGGGTTCCGAACAGCGGTCCGAAGGCTACGTAGTCGACGGGTTGGTGGCACACGGTGCGGATTTGTTCGGGTGTGTGCGTCGAGCGGCCGATCAAAAGGCGCGAGCGGACGTCTTCGGGAATCCGGTCTGGCGGCAGGTCCGTCTGCCCCAGGTGGACGCCGTCAGCCTCTGTCGCCAGGGCCAGGTCGAATCGGTCGTTCACGATGAAGAGCACGTTGTGAGCGCGTGTGATCTGCCGGATCTCGCGGCCCCACGCGAGCACTTCACGGTCCGGAGCCTCCTTGGCGCGAAGCTGCACCACCGAGGCGCCCCCTGCACAGGCGTGCTCGGCCTGTTGCGGGGGATCGTGCTTCCAGCGCGATGCCGCATCGGCCAGCACGTGCAGGCCGCGGAGCCAGTCCAGGGGGTCGGCCTTCAATCTCACTTCGGGAGCTCGATGCCGAGCTCGGTGATTTTCTTGCGCAGGGTATTCCGATTGATACCGAGCATGGCCGCGGCCCGGATCTGGTTGCCCTCGGTTCGTTCGAGCACCGTTTCAAGCAGAGGGCGCTCCACACGTTCGAGCACCTTCCGGTAGATGTCTTCCTCTGCATCGCCGAGGGCCGCGTTCACAGCGTCGCGAATCAGCGCGGGGAGATCGTCCTCGCCCGCGCGTCGGACCGACTTTCCATCGAGGAAGGAGAAGTCCTCGGGAACCAGGACCTCGGCGGTGGAGAGGACGAGCGCGCGTTTGATCGAGTTCTCGAGCTCGCGGACGTTGCCGGGCCAATCGTGTTGGCAGAGGCATTCGATGGCTCCGTCCGACAGAAAACGGGGCGCGTTCACCAGCTCCTCCGAGTAGCGGTCCATGAAGTGTTCGGCCAGGATTCGGATGTCGTCGCTGCGTTTGCGCAGCGCGGGAAGATGCAACGGGACGACGCGCAGGCGATAGAGAAGGTCCTCGCGGAACGTGCCCGCCTCAACGCCCCGGTCCAGGTCACGGTGTGTCGCCGCGACGATTCTCAGATCTACATGTTCGGCTTGCCGACCGCCGACGGGAGTCACTTCATTGTTCTGGAGCACCCGAAGCAACTTGGCCTGGAGATCAACGGGCATGTCGCCAATTTCGTCGAGGAAGAGCGTGCCGCCCGAAGCCTCCCGGAAGCGCCCCATCCGAGCTTCGACGGCTCCAGTGAAGGCTCCGCGCTCGTGTCCGAAGAGCTCGCTCTCCAGCAGATCGTGCGGGATCGCTGCCGTGTTCACGGCCACGAAGGGTCCGTCAGCCCGCGCACTCGCTGCGTGGATGGCCCGGGCCACGAGCTCCTTGCCGGTGCCCGATTCCCCGGTCACGAGTACCGAAATGTCGCGGCCCGCGACGCGGCCGATGATCTTGAAGGTCTCGAGCATCTCTGGACTCTTGCCGATCAGACGGTCGCCTGGCGTCGTCCGCCTTCCGATCTCCCGCCGCAGCTCGCGTACCTCGCGCTTGAGCTCTTGCGCGCGCCGGGCCTTGCTGACCAGAGCCTTCACCTCGGACATTCCGAACGGCTTCACCAGATAGTCGAGGGCTCCGCGCTTCATGGCTTCGACGGCGTTCTCGAAGGTGTTCTGGGCCGTGATGATCACGACCGCCACGTCGGAGCCCATGGTCCGGATTCGGTCGAGGAGTTCGAGGCCCGTCAGCCCCGGCATGCGGATATCGAGGAAGGCGACCTGGTAGCCGCCCTCGGCGAGGCGTGCGAGGGCGGTCTCTCCGTCTTCGACGTCGTCGACTTCACAACCCTCCT
The DNA here is from genome assembly GCA_004356735.1 of Deltaproteobacteria bacterium. GTDB lineage: Bacteria > Myxococcota_A > UBA9160 > UBA9160 > SMWR01 > SMWR01. The sequence continues at coordinate 14,036 of SMWR01000042.1, read as the reverse complement.
CCTCGAGCGTCTCCCGCAGGACGAAGCGGATCGACGGTTCGTCGTCTGCGACGAGCACCCGCAGCCGGTCGGTTCGTTGCGCGCTCATGTTGCGGTCCTCATGGGTATTTCAACGCGCACCCGCGTTCCCTCTCCCAGGGTGCTTTCGATGCGCAGGGTTCCGTCGTGGCACGCGACCCAGTGGCGCGACAGGGCCAGCCCCAGTCCGGTGCCGCCGATGCGCGTAGTGAAGAACGGGGTTGCGAGCTTCTCGAGCACTTCGGGCTCGATCCCCGGACCGGTGTCCGCGACTTCGATACGCAAGGTGGGAAAGTGCTCGCCCTTACCGGTCCGAAGGCGGCGATCGAGCCGCATGCCCGTCGTGATCGTGAGCGTTCGAGGCTCGTTCTCCATCGCCTGCAGGGCGTTGCGAACCAGGTTGAGGAAGACCTGGGTCATTCGGTCGGAATCGATCAGCACGTCGGGGATGGAAGGATCGAAGACGCGTTCGATCGTCACCTTGTGGCTCAGCGGATCGAGTGCCATCAGCTCGATCACGTCGTCGAGAACCCGGTGAATGTTGACCGGCGCCAGTCGGACCGCCTCGCCGTGGGTGAAGGCCATGAGATCGTCGACCAGCCCTGCAATGCGATCGACTTCACGAACGATCAGCTCAGCCGCTTCCAGCGTCTTCTGATCGGCGCTGCGCGCCGCCAGGATCTCGGCGGCGCCGCGGATGCCACCCAACGGATTCTTGACTTCGTGAGCAACGCCTGCGGCGATCCGGCCGAAGGCCGAGAGTGCCTCGCGTTCGGACACGACCTGCTGGAGATTTCGCTGAAGCGTGCTGTCCCGCAGAATGACCACGACGCCGTCGGTGCTACCGGAATCGGTGAGCAGCGGGGAGACCGCGATGTCCACCGTCAGATCGTTGTCGAAGCGTCGTTCGACCGCGCACTGATCCTCGGCGGAGGAGCGGCCGCTCTCCAGGACGGAGCGGGTCAGCACCGACAGCGAGTGCTCGGCACCCAACAGACGTTCGACCGGATGGCCCTGGACGGTCCCGGCCGAGACCTCGAGGATCCGGCTGGCCGCGGCGTTGACCAACTCGACCCGGCCCTTGTCGTCGAGCACCACGATGCCGGCCAGGACCGCATCGAGCACGCCGGTGAGATCGCGGCTGGGCATGGTCTTGCCTCGAGGGGGGGCCAGCCAGAGCGATGCCCGGTAGCCTGCCTAATTTTTGGGCAGATTAGCGCGCAATTTGCAGGATTGCGCGAGGCCCATGGCGCGAGCCGTCGCCTGCGGTCGTGACCCGGAATCCTGTCTTCCGTGACGTGGTCGGGGTGGTTACCGTTGGCTCGTGAGAACTGGACTCAGTGCCGCAGAGGCCCAGCGGGCGATTCTCGAGCAGGCGTTGCCCCTCGGCGTCGAGACGATCGGAGCGCGAGACGCTCTCGGCCGGGTGCTGGCCGAGGCCGTGGTCTCCCGCTTCGATCTACCTCCGGCCGACAACTCGGCCATGGACGGCTACGCCGTGCGCCGCACCGACCTGCTGTCGGCTTCGGCCGAGTCTCCCGTCCGTCTTCAGGTCGTAGATGAGATTCCGGCGGGCGGACAGTCCAACACCCGCCTCGAGGCCCGCCAAGCGGTCCGAATCTTCACGGGGGCGCCGATCCCAGCCGGAGCCGACGCCGTGGTCCGCCAGGAAGACACCGAAACCGAAGGCGATCGGGTCTCGATCCGCGTCGCGCCGGCCCCGCGCGAGCACATTCGCGACGCCGGTGAGGATGTGCGCCGCGGCGAGGCCGTTCTTCAACCCGGTCAGGTCCTGGGGCCTGGTGCGCTCGGTGTGCTGGCGTCGCTCGGGCGGAGCGTCGTGTCGGTCCATCAGAAACCGCGCGTGGCCATCCTCTCCGGCGGCGACGAGCTGGTCGAACCCGACGGCGAAATCGAGGGCGGACGAATCGTCTCGTCGAATTCCTATTCGCTGGCCGCCCAGTGCCGGCTGGCGGGTGCGGATCCGACGTACCTCGGCATCGCCCGCGACAATCCCGACGACATCGAGAGGCACTTTCGCGCGGGACTTCACGCCGATGTCCTCGTGAGCTCGGCCGGTGTGTCGGTGGGTGACCGAGACTATGTTCGGGACGTGCTCGAAAAGCTCGGCTGCACCCTGCTCTTCTGGGGTGTGAACCTCAAGCCCGGCTACCCGTTCGCATTTGGACGTTTCGCCGACGATGCTGGACCTCTGGTATTCGGATTGCCGGGCAATCCCGTATCGGCCATGGTCACCTTCGAGCTGTTCGTGAGACCCGCGCTTCGACGCATGGCCGGTCACTCGACCCTTTACCGTCCGCTGGTTCGGGCGCGACTCGCGGAGACCCTTCGCAAGCAGCCCGGACGTATTCACTTCGTGCGTGTCGAGCTCGAACGCGATGGAGAACAGATCGTGGCGCGCTCGACGGGCAATCAAAGTTCGGGCGTCCTCCGATCGATGAGTCTCGCCCAGGGGTTGTTGATCTTTCCGGCCGAGGCGCGCGAGCTTGTCGAAGGAGAGACGGTGAGCGTGCAGGTGTTGGACGAAAACTTTCTGGCCGCAGACTCGCCCGGGTTCTGAAGCGCTGCATGCAACACCAGGGGATCGAGGCCCGGGGCCGATTTGCCAACGTTGCCGCGGCGGTGCTGTTGGGCGGGCGCTCGATGCGCATGGGCTGCGACAAGGCGTCGTTGTCCATCGGCGGTGTGCGAAACGATGTGCGCATGACGCGCATGGTTTCGGGGCTCTGCCACGAGGTCCTGCTGATCGGCGGCGATCCGCCTGACGAGCTGCCCGGGCTCCGGGTGCCAGATCCGGACGGGCCGGTCTGCTCGTTGCGGGGCCTGGTGGCTGGGCTCGCAGCGGCCCAGGCTCCGCGCCTGTTGGTGGTGGCGACGGACTTGCCGCTGCTGACCCCGGACGTGCTACTCGCGCTGCTAGCGTGGCCTGAAGCCGACGCCGTGGTGCCCGAGACCGCCGATGGGATCCATCCGTTGTGCGCGATCTACCGCAAGGAGACGGTGCTGCCCGTGGCCCTCGGTCGTCTCGAGCGTGGAGCGCTGAAGCTTCGCGACGTCTTGGATGCGGTCGACTGCTCCTACTTCGGACCGTCGGAGCTCGGTATCGTCGATCCGTCGGGCACGGCGCTCACCAACGTCAACACACCGGAAGAAGCCGAGCGGGTGGAAACGATCCTCTCCGGATCCTGAGGCCCAACAGCCTGACCCAAGACCGGCGCGGTGCCGGCTCACTCCGGTCTCGGGTCAGATTCCTGGTCGAGTTCGTCTACCGCGGCAGCGGGCGGGAGTTCGGCGCGGGGGTCGAAGCGGGCGCGCTCGACTCGAGCCCAGAGCTCGACGAGGGCGCGGGCCCGCGAATCCAGAGCGTGTTCGGCAAGGATTTCGTCGGGCGACCCGATTCCAGCGTCGGCAACGAGTCGGCGCACGGCTTCTCGCAGCAAGGCAGCGGCCCGGGCGCCATCTCGAGCGTCGAGCGATCTGCGAACCTCCAGCAAGGGCGGGCTTGCGTCGGATCGGAGTCGTGATCGCGCAAACCAGATGCCGATGCCGGCGACAGCCACGAGCCCCAGCAGCCCCACGAGCCGGCAGAGCGGGACGACTCGCTTCGAACTGGCGCGCTCGGGTTCAACCCTCTGGAGTGACGGCCCGGGTTCGTCGGCGCGGTGATCCCGAGCGGCGGCGGCGTGCCGGTCGAGCGGAGCACTTGAGCGGTCGACGACGGTGATGTCGGTCGGGTCGGTGACCGCTTCGGCGAATCGTGCGCTGTCGGGGTCGAAATAGGCGATTCGCAGCGAGGGAATCCTGAGGCTTCCGGTTCGTCGTGGCACGACGTCGTAGAGGAAACGGCGGCGCGCGATCAGGCCGGTTCCGCGTTCGAGGTCGAGCTCGGGCCGGTGCCTGAAGAGGCCAGCGCCTCCAAGGTCGAAATCGTCGGCCAGCGGGTCCGGCGCGTCCCAGACGTTGGCGCCTCCCTGGATCGTGATTTCGAGGCGCACACTTCCCCCGAGTTCTATCCGGGTCCGATCGACCCGGGAAACGATCGAGACGGCTCCGACGACTCCCGTGAACGATGCAGGCCGACCCGTCTGCGGAAGCTCATCGACCCGGAGGGTGACCGGAGGAACATGGACGTCTGTCACCTCATGGGCTGAGAAGCAGCGCAGGCTCGCTTCCCCCAACGTCAAGGCTCCCGGTCGTTCGGGAAAGAGGGCGCGATGCTCTTCCCGGCGACGCAGCTCTACGCCATCGACGCTGCGCTTACCCATATCCGGAAGACCGGGCAGGCGTTCGGCGCGAACGTCTGAGAAGGTCGGCTGGGTCAACCATTCGATCCGGTGGACGTCGCTTCGGGATTCGATCGAAACTCGGTGGAGCACCTGCTGGTCGACCACGGCCGTCGATGGCTCGACCGAAGTGCGCACGCGGCAGAGGGGTGGAACCGCTCCGGCCACAGGGGGTGCCAAGATCAGGAGCAGCGCGACGACGCGTCTCACCAGACGATCCGCTTGCGATGTAGCGCGCGCCCGGAAGCTCTCACAGCCGAACGCAGTGCGGCGGCCGGGTCGTCCTCGATGCGAGCCAGCCAACGATTTCGACGTTCCGGGTCGAGAGTCTGCGGCGATGTCTTGGTCTCGGAAGGTCTGCCCGTTTCGGTCGTTTCCGATACCTCTTCCGGCCTGCCGGGTGCGCCGAGCTTCCGCTCGGTAGCGAGGCGACGCGACGACTTCGGATCGGGTGTCTCGTTGCTCAGCACCGCGAGGCTCCACTCGAGGTTGAAGCGAGCCTCGCGGTCCCCGGGGCGCAGCGCCAACACGTCGAAGAAGGCATCGCGCGCGACTTCGTAGGAGCCCCGCTCGAGCGCGGCGACGCCTAGGTTGTAATAGGCGAGAGCGGCCAGCTTTGGGTCCGACGTACCGAGCGCCGCCGCAAGGAACGCGCGTTGTGCGGCTTGCTGCCGACCGCGTTCGAGGCGGGCCAGACCCAGCTCGATGAGGAGCCTTACATCGCCCGGATGATGGCGAAGCTGCGCCTCGAGCAGGTTCAGCGTGGTGTTCTGAGTGGGAGGGGCGAGGCCCAGAGTTGCAAACGCAACGATCGCGGTCGCCAGCGCTGCCCGCCGCAGGGTTGAGCGCTTCCTCCTGATTCGCAATCGAAGCGGCTGGAGCGCCTCGATCAGCATCAGACCGAACGCCAGCGCCGCGAGGGGTGCGACGCGCACGGCTCGGACGCGGCGCTCGACCGGTGCCCCCGGCGTATTGCCGGCGTCGCGCCGGACCGCAATGTTCAATTCCGCGCCGTCGATGCTTCCCCAAGCGTCGGCCGAGAACACGACGCCATCGGTCGCGGTCGCCAGTCGCTCGAGACGCTGGATGTTTCGCTGGGAAACGATGATGTGCCCCTGTTCGTCGCGCAACGGCAGACCATGGTTGGGAATCCGGCCGCCCGCCTCGGTGCCGATCGCGACGGCGACGACGCGCACGTCCGCAGCGATCGCGGCATCCATGCCCAGTGCGCGCCGCTCGGGCGGCGACTCTCCGTCGCTCAGGACCACCACGATGCGGGGCCGCTCGCTTCCGGCTTCGAAGGCCTCCACGGCCTCGCGGACACCGGCCCCGAGATTCGATCCGGCCGGCTCGATCAGCGATGTGTCGAGGGCGCCCACGAGTTCGACGAGCGCGTCGCGATCGGGTGTGAGCGGCGTGAGCAGCACACCGCGATCGCCGAAGGCGGCCAATGCGACCCGGTCGCCGGTCTCGAGCCGGGCCAGCAGATCGAGGGCCGCCTGGCGCGAATGTTCGAGCCGACTGGGCGGTATGTCGGTCGCGTCCATGCTGCGAGACACATCGAAGAGCAGGACTACGTCGACGCCGCTGGCGGTCGTCCGGATCATTCGCGTCCCGAGCCGGGGTCCCAGCAGGGCGACTCCGATGCAGGCGAGTGCGAGCAACAGGGCGGCGTCGCGGGCGAGGGGAAGGCCGGGAATCGTGGCTTCTCCCAGCCGCCGTCTGCGTTTTTTCGCCGTCCATCGGGCCAGGCTCACACCGATTCCCGCGGCGAACAGGCCAGTCCAGACGGCCGCCCACCACTCCGGATGTTCGAACGCGTGCGTCCAGGTCTCCGGCATCACGGCATGCGCCTGCGCAGGACGCGCGCGATGCCGATCTCGCATAGCAGGAGCCCGCCGGCCAGCGCCAGCAGCGGCTGGGGTCGATCTTGGCGACGCGTCCTGGACGGCATCGGTCGTTCGATGCGCTCCAGCGCGTCGATCGCGTGGTACACGGCTTCCAGATCACCGGCGCGACGCGCTTCGAAAAAACGCCCGCCGGTCGCCAGAGCGATGCGTTCCAGCGTCCGGGTATCCACGTCGTGGCGTTCGAATCGAAGCCCTCGGCCGGCCACTGCCCCGTTGCTCTCCATGGCCACTTCCTCGCCGGCCGAGCCGATCGCGACGGTGTGGACCCGCAGGCCCGCGCTCGCCGCGAGGGCGATGGCGACCTCGACCGAGACTGAACCCGCGTTGTTTCGGCCGTCGGTGAGGAGCACCGCGACCCGGCCTGGAGCCGCCTGGCCGCCGCCCGCAGTGGCGCGCTTCACGGCGAGGGCCAGCGCATCGCCCAGAGCGGTGGCTTCGCCGGCGATGCCGGCCTCCACCCTGGAGAGCGCGGCCGCCAACAACCGGCCGTCGCTGGTCAGGGGACACTGCGTGAACGCCGAATTCCCAAAGACCACTAGCGCGACCCGGTCTCCCTTGTGGATCCGACGCTCGGCAAAACGGGACACGACCAAGCGCGCGAGATCGAGCCGGCTGCGCGACTCGCCTCCGACCTGCGTGTCGAGGGCGCGCATGCTTCCAGACGCGTCCAGCACGAGGACGAGATCCAGGCCGAACCCCGGCTCGGGCGGCGACGTGTGTACGCCGACCGGAGACGCCAGTATTGCGCCCAGGGTGACGAGAGCCGCGACCCTGAGGCCCAGTCCGCAGCGGCTGGCGAAATCGAAACGCCGGGCGCCGGCGCGACGGGCCTCGGCGATGCTCGGAAGACCCAGTGCGGACGGTCGCTGTCGGAGGGACCAGACGGCGCACAGCAATCCAGCTGCGAGTCCGGCCAGTATCCAGCTCGGTCGGTCGAACGCCTCGATGCCCATGGCGCGCAACCCGGCCCAAGCGATCTCCGTCACGAACGTTCCTCGGGAGGTGTCGAATTCTCGATGAAGGCATCACAAGCGTCGAGAAGCGCGCACATGCTTTCCGTCAACCGCTCGCGCACGCCGGGATCGTCGGGGGGGAGGAACCGGAATCGATCGAGCCGCTCGAGTAGGTTGACGAACACGGGCCATCGTGAAGTTGCGGCGAAGGGAGGCGTGGTTTCGACCAGTTCCTGGGTCGTGAGACCCGTCACGCTGCACGGGTAGCGACGGGTCATGTAGCGACGCATGGCCAGGGACGCGGCGGCGGCGGCCTCGAAGGGGTGGCTCGTCGACCGATCTCGAGCGGATTGGATGTCTTGCTTTCCGAGCACCCAGGATGCCGTCACCGGGGGGCCGGGAGCCGCACCGACCGTTTCCGACCCCAAGCGTCGCTGTCGTCGGGCGAGAGCCACGAGCCCGACGATCGCCAGGGCGCCGATGGCGCCAGCGGCAGCGGACCCCCAGATCGGCGTCCTCATCTGGGTCGGCGGAAATCGTCGAGGCCCGTAGGGCGTGATGCGGTCGGGAATCTCAGGCAGGATCGAAACGACTTCGATGGGCAGTGCATCGACGGCCAGCGCTGCGACCCCGCCATCGGGCGCCTCGACTTCGACGCTCATGGCTGGGAACGTGAACGCACCGAGGCTGCGCGCTCGCACGCGCAGCGCGGTGCGGTGGATCCAGCGGGTGGATTCCTTGCTGACAGGTTGGGCTTCTGCGGCCAGGATCCAGAGACCCGGCACGTCGGTCGGCGCTGCGACGGGTCGAACCGAATGTTCGGGCGGCGTGACGACGACCAACTCGAGCGTGGCGACCTGACCGATTCTCAGCTGCGGCGGCTCCATGACGAGGGTCGCACGGGGGTGGGCGGGTGCAACGTACTGGACCGTCGGGGCAGACTCGTTGCAGGCGGCGGACCCCAGGCTGAGTGCGGTCCAGAGGAACAAAGCCGCTCGGGGCAAACGAGTGCCCGAACCGCTCATGCAGTCGCCCGTCGTGCAGCCCGCTCGCGAAAGAAGTGCCCGAGCGCGTGCAACGGGTCGTGATCGGTTCGAAGTCGAACGATCTCGGCGCCGCTTCCGCGAACTTCTTGATCGACGCGTCGTCGCCAAGCTTCGGCTTCGATCTGATAGCGTCGCCGGGTCGATTCGCTGAAGGTGTCGATGACGTGGGTCGCGCCACGACCATCCGGTTCGCCAACCCGCAGCGGTCCGACTCTCGGAAGTTCCTCCTCGACCGGGTCGGTCACCACCGCTGCGATGAGGTCGTGGCGGCGCGCAAGGTCAGCCAGCTCGCCCCGCAGGCTTGCGTACCCGGTTCCATATGGGAGAAGCATCGGGTCGCGAAAGTCGGAAAACACGATCATGATGGCACGTCGACGCTCGCCACTGCGAAGCGTTCGAATCATCGGAGCCAGCCGGGTCGCGCCGGCCGGTGTCTGGGCAGCGGTTACGGCGGCTCGGATGACGCGCATCCCGTGACTGCGGCCGCGCCCGGCGGGCACGATGATGGGTCCTCTTGCGCTGAAAGAGATCAGCCCCGTCCGGTCTCCGGCGCGCCCAGCCGACGAAGTGAGCAGGGCCAGGGCCTGGACGGCTGTCGCGATCTTGGTCCTTCCCGTCGTCCCGAAGTGCATGGAAGCCGAACTATCAAGTGCGAAGATCAGTGTCTGATTGCGTTCTTCCCGGTAACGCTTCACGAAGAGATTGCCGGTTCGGGCCGTCGCGTTGCGGTCGAGCATGCTGAGGTCGTCGCCCGGCACATAGGGGCGCGACTCCTCGAATTCGAGACCGCCGCCGCGAAATGCGCTCACGTAGTTGCCCGCGAACAGGCCGGTGGCTTCACGGCGGCTTCGAACCGTCAGGAGCCGGGCTGCGCGGGCAAGATCAGCGGTCGAAACCGGGCCTGTCGCCCCGCTGGCCGGGCGAAATCTTTCAAGGAACGACACTAAATGATGTTGACTTCGGAGAGACATCACGGGGTCTCGACAGCGGCGAGAACGGCGTCGACGACGGCTTCAGAATCGATGCCGTCGGCCTCGGCCTCGTAGCTCACGATCACACGGTGGCGCAGTACATCGAGTGCGACGCGCTTCACGTCGTGGGGTGTGGCGTATTGGCGACCGTCAATCAGCGCCCGCGCACGAGCCGCGCGGACCAGATAGATCGAAGCGCGCGGTGACGCGCCCAGGGCTACGACACCCTGTACCGAGCTGCTGCCTTTGATCTGGACACCAGTCCCCCCCGGATCCCGTGTGGCGCGCGCCAGCCGAACGGCGTATTCCGAAACGCTGCTGGCGACGTGGACTGCGCGGGCCGCAATGCACAGCGCGCGGACGGTGTCTATGTTCGCGATGGCCTCGACCTGGAATTCCGGCTCGGCGTCTCGATCGACGATGGCACGCTCCTCTTCTTCTGTCGGGTAGGGAACGACCAGCTTCACGAGGAAGCGATCGATTTGCGCTTCCGGTAGCGGGTAGGTGCCCTCGAGCTCCACCGGGTTCTGGGTCGCCATCACGAAGAACGGTTCCGGGAGCTTGAAGCTCTCGTCGCCGATCGATACCTGCCGCTCTTCCATTGCTTCGAGCAGGGCGGACTGGACCTTCGCTGGCGCGCGGTTGATTTCGTCGGCCAGCAGCACCGGAGCGAAGATCGGTCCTCGTCGGATCACGAAGCTGCGCTGGTCGGGAACGAAGACGGGGGTGCCCAACAGATCGCCGGGGAGCAGGTCCGGCGTGAACTGGATCCGGCCGAACCCCAGGCCGAGCACCTGGGCCAGCGTGCGGATGGCCGTCGTCTTCGCCAGGCCCGGGACACCCTCCACCAGGGCGTGTCCCTCGGAGAGCAGGGCCACCAACAGACCTTCGAGAAGGTGTTTCTGCCCTACCACGACACGGCCGATCTCGGCCATGATGTGTTGGACCTGCTCTTCCGGTTTCTCGAGTTCCACGCGCGCTCTCGGTTCCGCGGCACCCGGCGCCGCGGGTTGCTTCAGCGGCGCTTGGCGCCGCCCCTGCTTGTCAGGTTCCCGAATAGAGAAGTGGTTCGCACGCCCGGGATCTCGCGCAGCCGCACGACCCTCCCTCCCCAGCCCTGCACGTCCTCTCGTCCCACGATCTCGTCGATTGACCAGTCGCCTCCCTTGGCCAGCACCTGGGGTCGGAGCGCGCGGATCAGTGAGAGCGGGGTGTCCTGGCCGAACAGGACGACCCAGTCGACGCAAGCCAACGCCCCCAGGATCTCTGCCCGCTGGCGCGCCGGGATCACCGGTCGCCCGCGGCCCTTGAGGCGTCTCACGCTGGCGTCGGAGTTCAGTCCGACGATCAGCCGATCGCCCAGACCCCGAGCCTCCTCCAGCGAGCGGATGTGACCCACGTGCAGCAGATCGAAGCAGCCGTTGGTAAAGACCAGACATTCGCCGCGTCGGTGCGCACGCTCGGCCTCGCAGCGGGCGGCCGCTCGGGTCAAGACATTGTCGCGGGCACAAAGCGGCCGGCGTGACGTCGATCGGCGGCGTTTTCGAGGCTGAGCCATGCGGTTGCCTACGTTACACCGTGCGAGGGGACGTTGTTTGGGGTTTGGTGTCTATGAGTCATCCGCAGCACATCGCCGCGCGGAGCAACCCCAACCCCCAGACAACCTCCCCGCCGGTCCGAACCGGCTAGGAGTCGGCGGCGGCGGAAAGCCGGGGGTCCAGGCTCGGGACCTCGGTCGGTTCGTCGAACGAGAACCACGCGCCCAGTGCCTGGATGCCACGCTGGAGCAGGGAGGGAAGGGTCTCGAAGACCAGGCTTCCCGGACCGGACGAGAGGCTCCGCAGCGGTACGAGTCGGGCCGTCGGGTCTGCCCACGATCCTTCGAGCTCGAAATGCGCCGCCCAGAGGTTCTCGTTGGGACCGAGGAGTACGAGATTCAGCAGCGGAATCTTTTCGAGCACAGTGTCGACGGGCCGAAAGAGGAAGAGGACGACCTCGAGGTCGACGTCGTGGGGGTCGCTTCCCACGTTGACGTCGCCGGACGCGAATGCACGGATGTCGGGGCCTTCGATCGTGAAGGAATCGGTCACCATCTGGCCGGCTTCGAACTCGAGCAGCGTCTCCAGGCGGTCGAAGCGCACCAGTTCGCGCTTGGCGAATGGGTTGAAGAAATCGCTGGCCAGGGCGATGGCGAAGACCGCGGGAATCTCGCGCCGGATGGTGCCGGCTCCGATCTTCAGGTCCAGCATGCCGTCGAGAGTGGCGGGGATCGATTGGCCGGTGCGCAGCTCGCCTGTGAAGCTCCCGGCGACATTCACGTTGCCCGTCATGACTCCGGGCTCGAGTCCCAGGAGTTCACCCAGGTGCACCATGTCGCCGTCTTCCAGGTTGAAGCTGGCGCGATACGGGACATGGTCGCGCATCGTCAGGTCGAACTCGGCCGTAGCCACCATGTGGCCGGCCGGACGAAGGGCGATTTCGACGTCGCGCAGCCGAATCTTGCCTGCCTCGGCCTCGAATCGGCCGGTTGCGCGCTCCTGGTACCAGGGGCCGTCGGTGACGGCGCCAACTTCGAAGCGCCCCACGGCCCAGCGACCGTCGGTCGGGGCTTTCATACGGCCCGTGCTACGGGGTGGCATCGCCGAGAACTTCGCGATGACACGCTCACTCGGTTCGAACAGCCAATCGACACTCCCGTTGATCGGAACCCCGCCCCAGTGACCTCCATCGGTGTGGATGCGGACACCGCCGGGCAGCGGGTCGATCAAGGCCCGCACGTTGGTGATGGGCCAGAAGAACATGGGGTGGTGGAGACGCTCGATATCGAGCTGGATCTGTGGCGCAGGAGCGTCGGAATCGTCGTCGGGATCCTTGCGGAACGTCTCCCAGAAGGTGCGAAGTCCCGTCAGCGGCTTTGCGCCAGCCGGAATCTCCCGGGCGGCGGGATCCGATGCAAACAGGTTGGCGATGCCCTCCACCGAGAGGTCGAGCTCGGGCAGAGGGCTGTCGTTGAGACGGGCGGTGGCACCGCGGATCTCCATCCGGTTGCCCGTCCACCACAGACGACCGTGCAATTCGGTCAATCGGTCGGCTTCGCTCACGCGGATCGTCGCGTCTTCGAGGTCGGCGTCGATCACGAATCCCGCCGGGATTTCCCGGCTGCGTCCCGCGAGGAACGCCTGCCAGCCCGCCACGCTGTGGGTGCCGGCGATTCGCAGCGTCCGCAGGTGACCCGCCTCGATGTTTCCGACGATGGCCTGGGCTTCCTCGCGTTCAACGTCGGGTAGCCAGCCGATCAGGTGGCGCACCTCGTCGATTGTGATCTCGCGGATGTTGATTCGGACCGTGGCCATCGATGCGTCGTGGAGCGGCCGTTCGACGACGCCGTCAATCTCGAGATCAAGATCGTCGCTCGTGAAACGAAGGGAGTCGATGTTGACGGCCTGGGGCGTGATGCCGATCGATCCCTTCAGCTCGACGTGCGACGCTTGGTACGAGGCTCCCTCGGTCCACGGGTCAGCGGCCTCGATGTCGGCATACGAACTGCGCACGTCCTTCGCGACCAGGTCGACCTTGAACTCGCCGTGCCCGGGAACCGGAGAATCGAAGCTGAGGACGCCGGTCATGGTGGCGGCGACTTCCGAGCCCGGCCGCACGATGCGGATGTGGGGCGCGAGCGCTTCGGCTTGCAGCTCGGTGAAAGCCAGCGCCATGTGGAGCTCGCCGGAGCGATCCTGATGACCCTCCCACTCGAATCCTCCGCGGTCGCCGGCAGCGTCTGCGAGGCGGCCGTGGATCTCGAGCCGGGTTTCGCCCATCAGCCTGCGACGCTGAAGACGACCGCGCAGACGCGTCAATCGCAGCGGAGGTGCCACCGCGCCGTCCTCGCCGGTGCGAGAGTCCAGCAGTTGGATCTCGCCGTCGACGAGTTCCACCGTGTCGGCGACCAACGGCTTGGTCAGCAGGAAGCGCGTCGCCGCTTCCAGGGCGATCAGGGGGCGCAGCAGTTCGTGAGGATGGGGTCTGTCTCCCGTCTCGGCTGCGGATTCCGGCTGTCGGTCCGAGAAGAGCGCGGCGGCTGGCGGCGGAGTCCATTCACCGGTCGGCGTTCTCTTCACCCGCATGCGGGCGCCCTCGAGCCGCAGACTTCTCAGCCGCCGTTGGCCCGTGAGGTGCGCCAGGGGGCGCACGCTGGCCACTACCCGGTCCACATGCAGACCCGCACCATCTTCGTAGGGCCAGACCTTGAGATCCAGCCCTACCAGGGTAAGCCCGAAGCCCACGGAGAGGTCGACGCTCCCGATGTGGACCTGGCCGTGGAGGGCTTCGGAGAGGCGTTCCTCCAACTCGGCCCGCAGACGTTCCGGGGCCAGCGGGGCTGCCACCAGGTAGCCCACGCCGATGGCCACCAGGAAGATCCCCAGGCCAATCCAGGTACGAGTCTTTCGCACTGACGCTCCGTCCAACCCGTCCGGGCTGGCTCTGCCGCGAACAGCCCCTCCCCCGATGGGATCCAGCCCGGATCCGGCAGGGAAGAGAATTCAAATGTTCTGTATCGGACACCGCCCGGGCGTCTCCAGGGTTGTGATGTTCCGCTGCCGCTGACGTCGTCCAGATGAGTTGAAAAACCCTCACTTGGGTCCGCTAGCTGCGCATCTTTGGCGGCCTCACGATGGCAATTGCACGTGCAGCCAGGCGGTGACTGCCGGATCCATCCCCCGGTCGTCCAAGAGCTTGTCGCAATTCATCGAGCGGGTCGAGTTGCCGGGGCAACACCGCATTTTCTCTAAAGAAATTCCGTGTCCGGTCGAAACGCCAACGGAGTCGAGACTGC
>SMWR01000217.1 GCA_004356735.1 Deltaproteobacteria bacterium | reverse complement strand
TCCTGTCGTTCGAGTGACACGCCCATCATGTAGTGGACGTCGGCGAATCCCTGGCGCGTCTCCAGCAGCCTGCGGAATTCAGTGAGTGCCGTGGCATCATCGCCGCGTTCGAAGCTGCGTCGCCCGAGCAGGTAGCTGCGCCGTTCGTTGGAACTCAGCGAGGCTGGCGATTCGGGCATGCCCAGGCTCCTCAGTTTTGGGCCGCCAGCCGTTCGGCGGCGTCCTGGGCCAGATCGGTGTCTCGATAGTTCTGAACGATGGCCTGATAGATACTCTCGGCTTCTTCCGCGCGGTTCATCTCGTCGTAGCAGACGCCCAGCTGGTAGAGCGCCTGCGCGTCCAAACCGAGTCCGGGATACTCGTTCAGGATCGAGCGGTAGCGCTCGGCAGCGCTCTCCCACTCGTCACGCTTCATGTAGAAGTCGCCGATTCCTTTCACCTGTTGGGCCATCCGCATTCGCAGCTCGCGCCACTTCGTTTCTGCTGGCCCGGCGTGGTCGGAATAGGGGAACTTCGAAAGCAGGCGATCGAGAAAGATCAATGCGTCGCGGGTCGGGGTCTGATCGCGGTTCGGCGAGCGCGTGCGGCGCTCGTGGCAGAGAGCCGACTGGTACAGCGCGTAGGGGACCTTCTCGTTGTCGGGATGCAGGTCGGTGAAATCGCGGTAGTAGGAGAGCGCTTCTTCGAACCTCCCTTCCTCGAAGTAGGCGTCGGCAATGGCGAGCTCGGCCAGCACTGCGTATTGGCTGTACGGATAGTTGTCGATGATCGCCTGGAAGGTTTCAATGGCGCTGGAATAGTCGACCCAGGGAAGGAAGCTGAAGAACGTCTCGCGGGAGAGATCGGACTGGCCTTGGGCGTAAAGCTCGTCGGCCGGGGCCACCTCCTCGAAGGTCGGCGGGGGCTTCGAGCAGCCGATCACCAGACCGGCGCCGCCGGCGAAAAACGCGAGGGCGGCTGCGGATATACCGGACTTGAGGCGGTTCACGGAAACCCCGACGGAGGCGTCGAAGCAACCTACAGGGCCGTCGTAGGTGTGTCAATTTGCTAAGGTTTTGCCCGTTCAACCGGCCCCACCCGGATGGCTGCGGAGCCGCTGGCCGGTTTGGCCGGACCTTTACCCGATTGTTCGTGCAGGGGGAAATGAGAATGGATCGCAAGTCGATGACCCAGCTGAAGTTCGACAAGCGTCTCGTGCATCGTCGCGGCTGGATCAAGCAGGAAGAACTCAAGACCGAACTCGCGGCGCTGCCCGATGTCGCCGACAAGATCGCGCCCGACGAGCCCGAGGAGCCGGAGTCACCGGCACCTCGGTCCGATCCCGAGCCGCCCTCGTTCGGCTAGCGGTCGGGAGCCGGGTCGTTGATCAAGGCGAAGTTCGGGAATCGGCTGGACGGCTGGATCAAGGCCGTTTTGCCATTCCTGTTTCGACGCCCCATCAACCCGAACCTTCTGACGGTCACCGGAACGCTGGTGTCCCTGGTCGCGGCCGCCATTTTTCCGTTCGGCTGGTTCGTATCCGGCGGCCTGCTGGTCCTGCTGGGTGGCGTCTTCGACCTGGTCGACGGCGCCGTCGCCCGCCATCATGGAATCTCGACGCGGTTCGGAGCTTTCCTCGACTCGACCCTGGACCGTTTCGTCGACATGGCGCTGTTCATCGGGCTGGCCCTCTACTTCGCCATCGGCGGCCAGCCAGCTCTGGTGCTGCTGGCCGGGGTTGCCCTGGTCGCGACGGTGCTGGTGTCCTACGCCCAGGCCAAGGCCGAACAGGTCGTGTCGGAATTCAAGGTGGGCCTGTTCGAGCGGGGAGAGCGAATCGTCGTGCTGGCTGCGGGAGCCCTCAGCGGCTGGATCGTTCCGGCCCTCTGGATCATCGCGGTCGCGAGTAGCATCACGCTTGCGCAACGCTTCGTGCGTGCCTACCGGGAGATGTCGAAAATCGACGCCGATGAACGGCAGAGCCAGCTGAAGCTGGAGGATGGAACCTGATGGCGAACGAAGGAAGCAGCGAGGAGCGCGGATTCACCATCGTTGAGGATGCGGACGGAGCCGACGCCACCGAAGGCGCCACCGGGTCGCAGGATTCGGAAGGCCTGCCGCCGGTTGACTTTGCAACCTTCTGCCTCTCGCTGGGAACGTCGGCCCTGTATCACCTGGGCGTGATCGGTGACCCGGAGACGGGCAAGCCGGTGGCGCAGCCCAATCGCGACGCCGCCCGGCACACCATCGACACGCTCGAGATGCTCCGGGACAAGACGGAGGGCAACCTCGACGAGGAGGAGACGAAGCTCCTCAACGGCCTTCTCTACGAGCTGCGCATGCGTTACGTCGAGGTGGGGAAAGCCGAGCATTGAGTGCCCTCCGCCTGGCCGCTCCGGCCAAGGTGAACTTCGGTCTCCGCGTCGTGGGTCGCAGGGACGACGGCTACCACGAGCTGGAGAGTGTCTTCCTGCCGCTCGATCTGGCCGATGAGCTGGAGATCGAGGTGGACTCGAACGGCCCGCGCAGCGTCGATTTGACGCTGGAGGGTGCGTCGGACGATGTGCCCGCGGGTGGCGACAACCTGGCCACACGGGCCGCCCTGGGATTCCTGGCTGCCGCCGGTCTGGACCACAGGGTTCGGCTGCGGCTCCGCAAGAACGTTCCCAGTGCGGCCGGGCTTGGCGGCGGCTCGAGTGACGCCGCCACGGTGCTTCGCGGCCTCGACTCGCTGCTGCCCGGGGCGGTTGGACCGCTGCTGCTCCATGACCTGGCGGTTGGGCTGGGGGCGGACGTGCCCTTCTTTCTCGATCCGCGGCCGGCGCTGGTCACGGGGATCGGCGAGCGGCTGGAGCCCCTGTCCGGGCCGTGTGCGAGCCTGATCCTGGTGCTGGCCAATCCGGGGCAGCCGCTGTCCACCGGCCAGGTCTTTGCGGCCTTCGATGCGTTGACGCCGACGCGGCGGCCGGCGCCTACTTTGCGGCCGCTCCTGAGCAGCCTGCGGACGGCTCCGGCCGACAGCCGTGCCCTTTGCGTCTTGCTGGAGAACGATCTGGAATCCGTGGCCCGGCGGCTCTGTCCGGCCATCGGAAGGCTTCGTTCGGCTCTGCTCGAGTGGGGCGCTCGGGCCGTCGGAATGTCCGGCAGCGGCGCCACCGTCTTCGGGGTGTTCGGGAGCGAAGCGGAGGCCCGGCAGGCCGCCGGGCGCTTCGAGGCGCCGGTCTGGTCCCGGGTCGCGAGGACACAGGAATCCCGATAGCTTAGGAGACTGCCGAACCGGTCTGGGTCCCATTGGGGGAAGGGCCGGGGGTTCTGGGGCGTCGCCAAATGGTAAGGCAGCGGCCTTTGGAGCCGCCATTTGCAGGTTCGAGTCCTGCCGCCCCAACCATAGTCGCGCGGCAACTCGGACGGTCGAACGATCCGCAAGCCGCACCGGAGCATCCACCCGAACGAGGCTTGGCCATGTCGAACCTGAAGATCTTCACCGGGAACGCGAATCCCGAGCTCGCCCGCTCGGTGGCCCGTCATCTCGACGCCGCCATCGGCAATGTCGATGTGGGTACGTTCTCGGATGGTGAAGTCTCGGTCGAGATCCGTGAGAACGTCCGCGGCAGCGACTGCTTCGTGGTCCAGCCGACGAGTCAGCCGGCCAACAATCACATCATGGAGCTTCTGATCATGGTGGACGCGTTGCGCCGGTCGTCAGCGCGCCGCATCACCGCCGTGATTCCCTACTACGGATATGCCCGGCAGGACCGCAAGGTGAACTCGCGCGTTCCCATCACGGCGAAGCTGGTCGCCGACCTGATCGTTACCGCGGGGACCGATCGCGTGCTCTGCATGGATCTGCACGCGGGCCAGATCCAGGGCTTCTTCAACATTCCGGTGGACAACCTCTACGCCACGCCGGTGCTGCTCGAAGCGATTCGCCAGCGCTACGATGGACCGCTCTGCATCGTCTCGCCCGACGCGGGCGGCGTGGAGCGTTCACGTGCCTACGCGAAGCGACTCGATGCCACCCTGGCCATCGTCGACAAGCGGCGCGAGGCCGCCAACGTGTCCAAGGTGATGAACATCGTCGGCGACGTGAAGGACCGGACCTGCGTGGTCGTCGACGACATGGTCGACACCGCCGGCACATTGACCGAAGCTGCCAAGGCGCTCAAGCGCGAAGGCGCCAGCGTGGTTTTCGCGGCCATCACCCATGGTGTGCTGTCGGGCCCCGCGATCAAGAGGATCGTCGAGTCTCCGCTCCAGGAGCTCGTGATCACCGATACGATCGTGCTCACGGACGAGGCACGGAATTGCGAAAAGCTTAAGGTGGTGACGATCGCCCCACTCTTGGGTGACGCCATTCGCCGCATCAACAATGAAGAGAGCGTGAGTTCGCTCTTCGTCTGAATTCTCTTCTTCCTGGCCTGAAGGGTCTGGACCGAAGAGTTCGCAGGAGTTTCAATTGGCCGAGAACGCACTGAGCATTTCCATCCGGGAGAACAAGGGCAAGGGCGTTGCGCGCAAGCTTCGCGCCGTCGGACGCATCCCGGGTGTCTGTTATGGCAAGAAGGACGCGCCGATCTCGATCGACCTGGATCCCAAGCAGCTCCGCAGGCTGCTCGAGGGCGGCGATGCTGGCATGAACACCCTGCTCGACCTCGAGGTCGTGGGCGGCGGTGCGCTGGATGGCAGGACGGTGCTGGTGCGCGAACTCCAGAAGGACCCGGTTCGCGGCCACTACCTGCACGCCGACCTCTACACGGTGGACATGGAACAGGCCATCGAAGTTTCGGTACCGCTCCACATCAGCGGCAAGGCTGCCGGCATCGAGCAGGGCGGCATCCTCGACCAGGCGCTCCGCGAAATCGAAATCGAATGCCGACCCGACGCGATCCCGAACGAGATCCTGGTCGACGTGTCTGCGCTCGAGGTCGGCCAGTCGCTCCACGTACGCGACATCGAGCTCCCGGCAGGCGTGAAGTTGCGCAGCGACCCCGAGCTCTCGGTGCTTTCGGTCGTTGCACCGCAGAAGGAAGAGGAAGTCGCGGTCGAAGAGGTCGAAGGCGAAGAGGCTGAAGTCGTGGAAGGCGAGGCGGCAGACGAGGGCAAGGAATCGGCACCCGAGGCCGGCGACGAGGACAAGGCCAGCGACTGAGGCATTGGGTCGCCGTGAAGTTGGTCGTCGGACTCGGGAATCCGGGCCGTCGCTATCTTTCCACCCGCCACAACGTGGGCTTCCGGGCCGCCGAGCGCTTCGCCCGGCGCTGCGGGATCGTTCTGGACGGTCAGCGCTTCGAAGGCCGATTCGGCCGCGGGCAGATGCTGGCTGCAGACGGCGAGAGCCTCGCTGTCGCTGTCCTCGAGCCCCAGACTTTCATGAACCTCTCGGGCAACTCGGTGGTCGAAGCCCTGCGCTCGCTGCCTGCCCTTGAGCCCTCCCGCGACCTGCTTGTGATCTCCGACGATGTCGACCTCCCGTTCGGACGTCTGCGGCTCCGGCCGTCTGGAGGCGCTGCTGGCCACAAGGGCCTCGCCCATATCATCGAGCGGCTGGGAACGCAGGAGATCCCGCGCCTGCGCTTCGGTGTAGGGCGGCCCGACGTGCCGATGGAGACGGCGGACTGGGTCTTGCGTTCGTTCTCCGACGAGGAGGAGGCCCAGCTCGACGAGCGTCTCGACGAGGCGGCCTCCACCATCGAGCTGGCATTGGCCCAGGGCATCGCGGTTGCCATGAACCGCTTCAATCACGACCCAGCGGCAAACGACGGCTGAACGCGGTACCCAACAGCAAATCTGAATCGACGGAGCCCCTCCCCTTGAAACAGCGTATCCCCCGGTTCGTGAGCGTCCTCCAGGAGTTTTCCATCCCGCTCCTCGGCGGCGTGGTCGTGGCGATGCTGGCCGCCAACCTGGCTCCGGAGTGGTACCAGCAGGCCATTCACTGGGTGCCTTTCGGGGACGTGTCCTTGCTGGGACACAAGCTCACGCTCCATTTGATCGTGAACGACCTGTTCATGGTGCTCTTCTTCGGGATCGCAGCGAAGGAAATCACCGAATCCTGTCTGCCCGGCGGCAATCTGAATCCGCTGGCCAAAGCCGTCAATCCCCTGCTGGCCACCCTCGGTGGCGTCGTTGGCCCCGTGGCCGTCTTCTTCTGCGGATTGGCCCTGCTGTTCGCGTTCGGCGTGTACGACCCGGCCGTAGACGACCGTGCGATGCTCGTGCGTGGCTGGGGCGTACCGACTGCCACCGACATCGCGCTGGCTTGGCTGGTGGCCCGGACGGTGTTCGGCCGCGGTCACCCAGCCGTCAACTTCCTGCTGTTGCTGGCGGTCGCCGACGACGCCATCGGCCTGGTCATCATCGCCGTTTTCTACGGTGACCCGGTGAATCCGATGCGTCCCGAATTCCTGCTGCTCGTGGGAGCTGCCATGGCTGTCGCCTTTGCCATACGCAGGATGAAGGTCAACCACTGGCTGCCCTACATCGCGGTCGCCGGCCCGCTGTCGTGGATCGGGCTCGTGATGGCCCAGCTGCATCCTGCGCTGGCCCTGGTTTTCATCGTGCCGTTCCTGCCACCGCCGCGTCGCGACGTCGGCATGTTCGTCGCTGGGGACGAAGTCGATCTCATGGGCGAGGAGATGGCCGATGAGCTCCACATCGGTCATTCGCCCCTGCACCAGTTCGAGCACCAGTTGAAGGCCGTTGTCGATTTCGGGCTCTTCTTCTTCGCCTTCACGAACGCAGGCGTCGCCCTGAGTGGCATCGGGCCCATGACCTGGCTGATTCTGAGCTCGCTGGTGATCGGAAAGGTGGTCGGCGTGACCGCGCTCGGCTTGATCGCCATCAAGCTGGGCTTCCCGTTACCGGACCGGATGGGGCTTCCGGAGCTCTTGATGGCCGGATTCGTGGCGGCCCTGGGGCTCACGGTGGCCCTGTTCGTGGCGGGCGCCGCCTTCATCGATCCGGTGCTGCTGGGGCAGGCCAAGATGGGCGCCCTGTTCTCGGGCTTTGTCGGCCTGGCCGCCATCCTGCTCGGGCGCCTGCTGGGCTTCGGGCGCGATCGGGTCGAAGCGGACCGCGATCCCGCCGACAGCGCCCGGCCGGATCAATCGACTGGGTCGGTGAACTGATTGTCCCCTTTTTGTCTGGTATAAAACTCGCCATTTTTCATCACATTGTCCCTCATATTTCTCATTGACCCGCTCTTGTCCCAGAAATAGACTGGGTTGCGATGGAGATTACGCTCGAGCGCAAGACGCAGCGGGACGGTCGCCCGGTCTATCAACAAATTGCCGACCAGATCCGCGAGGCCGTGGCGGCCCGGCGACTCGAGGCCGGTATGCGTCTGCCACCGATCCGCGAGCTGGCGAAGCGTCTCGGCGTGAACCGGGACACCGTGGCGGTGGCCTACGAGGTGCTCGCTCGGTCGGGCCTGGTGAAGTCAACGGTGGGGCGCGGGACCTTCGTGACCGACCCGCCGCCGCCGGCGTTACCACCGCCCTTCGAGCCGGTGCTCTCGAGCCTGACCGAGCGCCTGCTGGTGCTCGAGCGCTCGCGGCCGCGTTTCGGGAGCGCGGTCGACGCGGTGCCGATGCATGCATTGATTCCCGATCCGTCCTTGTACCCGACTGACGCGTTCCGGAAGTCGCTCAACCGGGCCATTCTGGCTGGCGGCCCCGAACTCTTCCTGTATGGCGGGCCGCAGGGTCATCCGCACATGCGCGAGGTGCTGGCGAAGCGGCTGTGCTCATCGGGGGTCCAGGTCAGTCCCGACGAGCTGGTGCTGTGTCACGGCGCCAGCCAGGGGATCGGCTTGGCACTTCGCCTCTTTGCCGAGCCGGGCGATCTGATCGCCGTCGAGGAGCCAACCTACAACAACGTGCTGGCGACGTCTTCGGCGCTCGGACTGCAGACCGTTCCGGTACCGATGCGGGAGGAAGGTCCCGACCTGGCCGCTCTCGAACGCGCGCTGAAGCGACCGGAGGTGAAGCTCCTCTACACGATTCCCACTTTCCACAATCCGCTGGGAACGACGACCTCGGTGAGCCATCGGCGGGCGCTATTGGCCGTTGCGGCGCGCTGCGGCAAGCCCGTCATCGAGGACGCGTATGAGGCGGACCTGGGGTTCGACGGCACACCGGTTCCGCCGCTGACCGCCTTCGATGACGCCGGCATCGTCGTCCATCTCTCCTCGTTCTCGAAGTCGCTCTTTCCTGGCGTTCGGGTGGGGGCCGTCGCCGCACACGGTCGGCTCGTGGATGCGTTGACGGTGCTCAAGCAGGCCACGGATCTCTCGGACGCGATGCCGTTGCAAGCAGCCCTGGCCGAGTTCGTTGAATCCGGCGAGTATGATCGCCATCTCCGGCGGATGCGCCGGGTGCTGCGGGGACGACGCGACGCGCTGCTGGAGGCGTTGGACGAGCACCTGCCCGAAGGCAGCCGCTGGACGCGACCCGACGGTGGCTATCAGGTCTGGGTCGAGCTGCCGCTGGGGATCGACACCAGCGAGCTGTTGCCCGACGCCGTAGCGGCGGGCGTGCTGTTCGCGCCGGGGGCACAGTTCCATCACGACGGACGCCCGTCGAACGCACTGCGTCTGACCTTCGCTCAGGCCGACGAGGCTGCGTTGCGGCGCGGCGTAAAAATCCTGGGTGACGTGATTCGGCGTCGGGGTGCGGGAACGCCGCGACGTATGAATCGGGTTCACATCTAGCTCCGCCGCGAGCCACGCGGCGCACAGGAACATGAAAGAAGGGGAGACGAGAACGATGTCCAAGAACAACAGCAAGAACGGGAATGGGAGTGGCGAAGGTCGCAGCTCGGCCGAGTCCTTCGAGATCAAGGTCGGGCTGGCCGAGATGATGAAAGGGGGCGTCATCATGGACGTCACGACTGCCGAGCAGGCCAAGATCGCCGAGGAAGCCGGGGCGTGCGCCGTGATGGCGCTCGAGCGTGTGCCGGCCGACATCCGGAAGGAGGGCGGCGTCGCGCGCATGTGCTCGATCGAAATCATCGAGGGCATCCAGCGCACGGTCTCGATTCCCGTGATGGCCAAGGTCCGGATCGGGCACTTCGCCGAGGCCCGTGTGCTCGAGCAGCTCGGCGTCGACTTCATCGATGAGTCCGAGGTGTTGACGCCCGCCGACGACGCCCACCACATCGACAAGCACGCTTACCGGTCGCCCTTCGTATGTGGCTGTCGCGATCTTGGCGAGGCGCTGCGACGCATCGGGGAAGGGGCGGCCATGATCCGCACCAAGGGTGAGGCCGGCAGTGGCAACATCGTCGAGGCCGTGCGCCATCTGCGGCAGGTCAATGGTGATATTCGGGCCCTGACGGCCCTACGGCCCGAAGAGCTCGCAAGCCGGGCCAAGGAGCTGCGCGCACCGCTCGAGCTGGTGCAGCGTGTCGCCGAAGCGGGTTGCCTGCCGGTGCCAAACTTCGCGGCGGGCGGCATCGCGACACCGGCCGATGCCGTGCTCTGCATGTCGCTGGGCGCCGAGGCCGTCTTCGTCGGTTCGGGGATCTTCAAGAGCGAGGACCCGGCGCGCAGGGCGGCGGCCGTCGTCCGTGCCACGACCCACTGGAACGAACCGGAAGAGGTGCTCGCGGCGTCTCGTGGCCTGGGCAGCGCCATGCCCGGGATCGAGATGGAGACCCTGGGCGAGCACGAACGGCTGGCGAACCGGGGCTGGTAGGCACAGGGGCCGCTAGGCCCGCGTCAACAGACGAGGAGCGTCGAATGAAAGTCGGGATCCTGGCGATCCAGGGGGACGTGGAGGCCCACGCCAAGGCCGTCGAGCGGTTGGGAGCCGAGACGGCCTGGGTGCGTCGGGAGAAGGATCTCGCCGGCATCGATGCCCTGATCCTGCCGGGCGGCGAGAGCACCACGATCTCGAAGGGTCTCGAGCGGGTCGGTCTCTACGAGCCGCTCGAAACGTTCGCCCGCAGCGGAAAACCCGTGCTCGGGACCTGTGCCGGCGCATTGCTGCTGGCGCGCGAGATCGAGAACTACCCCGTACGGTCGTTGGGGTTGCTGGACCTGGTCGCGGTCCGGAATGCTTACGGGACCCAGGTGAACTCGTTTGCGGCCGTTCCGGACGTGATCGAGGGGCGGCCCGGCCCTCTGGAGGGCCTGCGCTGTGTCTTCATCCGCGCCCCCCAGCTGCGCCGGCCGGGGCCCGAGGTCGAGGTCCTGGCCCGTGTCGACGGCTGGCCCGTCTGCGTCCGGCAGGGCAACGTGCTGGCCACCACCTTCCATCCCGAACTCACCGACGACACCCGCATCCACCAGCTGCTGCTGGAGAAGGCCTAGGACACCTCTTCTGGGGCGCCTCAGAAGGGCTGGCGGCGCTTCAGAAGACGTTGTGATATACCCAGCGGCTCCTCCGGGTCGACCTGCGACTCGTTGGAGAAACCTCTCAGTCCCCGACGGCGTGGCCCCTCCGCAGGGCCGTATCGAGAACGGGGGCTCGGGGCCTTGCCCCGACCACGAGGAGGCTCGATGCGGGAATACGAAACCACATTCATCGTCCAGCCCGAGATCACCGACGAGGGGATCCAGGCGATCTGCCATCGGATCGAAGCAGTCCTCGAGAAGCAGGGTGGCACCAAGCTGTTCTACGACGACATGGGTCGTCGCCGCCTCTCCTACGAGATCCGCAACTTCCAGAAGGGCCAGTACCTCACGCTCTTCTATCTCGACGAAGGCAAGGCCATTCCCGAGATCGAACGCTGCCTGCGGCTCGATGACTCGATCCTTCGCTACCTCACCGTGCTGGCCAATGACGATGTGACCGACATCGAGGCGCGCAAGGCCGAGGCGGCGGAGATCGAGAGTCTTCGCGCCCAGAAGGTGGTCGAGAAGGCCGAACGAGAGGCGGAAGACGCCGCACGCGCCGCGGAGGAAGCTGCGACAGCCGAGGCGGCTGCGGCAGCAGCTGCGAAGAGCGAGGCTGCCGCGAAGGAAGCTCCGGATACCGAGGCTTCTGCGGAGGTGAGCCAGGACGGGGACAACGACGGCGGCGCTTCGGACGCGACAGACGTTCCGAAAAGCGACGATGCTGCGGATGACGGCAAGAAGGAGGACTGACCCATGAGCGCTGACGATCGGCCGATGGGCGGCGACCGCGGTGGCTACCGCGGACGCGACCGCGATGACCGTCCCTCCGGGCCCCAGACCGTCAAGTCGCGGCTTCGGGCCAAGGCCCGCAAGAAGGCCCGCAAGCAACGCAAGCGCGGCTTCGTGCGGCGCAAGGTCTGCCGCTTCTGTGCGGACTCCACGCTCATCGTCGACTACCGCGACCCGAAGAACCTGCGGATCTTCATCACCGAGACCGGCAAGATGATTCCCCGGCGGATCTCGGGCAACTGCGCCCGACATCAGCGCCCGCTGGCCACCGCCATCAAGCGAGCGCGCCAATTGGCCCTGTTGCCCACCTCCATCAACTACCTCTGATCCGGGAGATTCGGATGAGTCAGGTGAAGCTCATTCTCAGGGAGTCCGTGCCGAGCCTCGGGGAGGCGGGCGAGATCATCAGCGTCAAGCCCGGCTTCGCGCGCAACTATCTCATCCCGCAGGGGATGGCGATCATTGCCACCGAAGCGAAGATCAAGGAGGTCGCTCACCACAAGCGGGTGGTCGAGGAGAAGCTCGCCAAGGAGCTGAAGGATCTCCAAGCCGTCCAGAAGAAGGTCGAGGCCCTCGATCTCGTGATCAAGAGGAAGGTGGGCGAAGAGGGCAAGCTCTTCGGCTCGGTGACCTCAGCGCAGCTCGCCGAGCTCCTGGCAGAAAACGGTTTCGAAATCGACCGCCGCCGCATCGAGCTGGCGGAGCCCATCAAGACCGCGGGGGAGCATGCCTTTGGGGTCAAGCTGCACCGCGACCTCACGGCCCAGGTAAAAGTCACCGTCAGCGCCGAGGAGTGACCGCTCTCGTCACTTCCCTGCGGTAGAATGGTCCAGATCACCGACGGGGGGTGTGGGTGGCGCGAGCCGATTTCCAGAGCCGCATCGAGTTGCCGGCAGATTCTGCCGGGCGTGTGCTTCCGCAGGACGTGGAAGTCGAGAAGGCCGTGCTCTCGGCCCTGCTCCACGACAACACCGCGATCCACTCGGTGTTGAACGAAGTGAAGCCCGAGGACTTCTACCACCCGGCCCACCAGCAGCTCTACCAGTCGATGCTCATGTTGCAGGATGCGAATCAGCCCGTCGACCTGCACACGCTTGCAAACTATCTCAATGAACAGAAGACCCTCGACGCCATCGGTGGCGCCGTCTACCTGGCCGAGATCTTTGATTACGAAGCGACGGCGGCCAACGTCGTGCAGCACGCTCGCATCGTGCGCGACAAGGCCGTGAAGCGCGCATTGATCGCGGTGGCCACCGAGATCGTCGAGTCGGGCTTCGAGGAAGGCGACACCGCCGACCGCATGCTCGATCAGGCCGAGTCGAAGATCTTCGACATCGGCCGAGCCAAGGGCAGGCAGACCTTCCGCAGCCTCCACGACGAGATGGAGGACGCGATCGACTACGTCGAGATGCTGATGGAGCGCGGCGGCGAGCTCACGGGTGTTCCGACCGGCTTCAGGGAGCTCGACGAGAAGACGGGGGGGCTGCAGCCCGGCGAGCTCATCATCGTGGCGTCGCGGCCCAGCATGGGAAAGACCGCGCTCGCTTTGAACATCGCGAGGAACGCCGCCCTGGACGCCGGCAAGAAGGTGGCAATCTTCTCGCTTGAAATGACCAAGCGCGCGCTCGCCCTGCGGCTGCTTTCTTCCGAGGCGCGCGTCGACATGTCCGGCTTCCGGCGTGGTTTTGGCTCCGAGATGGACCACCGCAAGCTGGTGCAGAAGGCGGGCGTGCTCGCCGAAGCCGACATCTTCATCGATGATTCGGGAATGATTACGATCCTGGAGATCAAGGCCAAGTGTCGGCGGCTCGCTTCTGAACGCGGTCTCGACCTGGTGATCGTCGACTATCTTCAGCTTGCCCACGCCGACACGCCGATGTCGCGCAAGGACCTCGAAATTGCCGAGATCAGTCACGGGTTGAAGGCCCTGGCCAAGGAGCTGGACATTCCCGTGATGGCGCTCTCCCAACTCAACCGCGGCCCCGAGCAGCGTGACCCCGACAAGCGCCGCCCCAACATGGGTGACCTGCGGGAGTCCGGCGCCATCGAGCAGGACGCTGACGTGATCGCCTTCATCTACCGCGACGAGGTCTACACCCCCACCGAGGAGAACCGCGGGCTGGCAGAGCTCATCATCTCCAAGCAGCGCAACGGCCCGACTGGGACCGTGCGCCTGTCATTCGAGGCGCGATACGCCACCTTCCGCGACCTGGCCGAGGCGCCGGGTGACGGCATCGTGCAAGTACCGCCCGCGCCGGGCGGCAGATTCGGTGCCGGTCCGTCCTCTCCCAGCGACGAGGACGACCTCTTCTAGTGCCGATGCTGACGAAGCCTCGGGTCCTGCTGCCGGGTGCCACGGTTGGGATCGCTGCGCCGGGAGGTCCCGTTGATCCCGACCGGGTCGAGGTCGGACGCGCACTGCTCGAGAAGGCTGGCTTTGCGACCTGGTGCCGGGACGATCTCATCGCCCGCAGCGGCTACCTGGCCGGAGACGACGATCGCCGCATCGACGAGCTGATGCAGCTCGTTTGCGATCCGAAAATCGACGCAATCGTCTGTGCCCGAGGTGGCTACGGCTGCGACCGCATTCTGGATCGCCTCGATCCCGAGGCGTTCCGCGCAGCGGCCAAGCCCCTGGTCGGCTACAGCGACATCACCGCACTCCACCTCTGGCAGGCGCGTCAGGCCGGGCTCGCCGGGATCCATGGCCCCATGCTCGAGCAGGGCGATGGCCTGGACGAGGTGGCGCTCCAGACACTCACCGAGATGCTCACCGGCCAGGCGAAGCTTCCGATGGTGTTGCGGGGCAGCGGCCTCGTGGAAGGCACGGCCGAGGGCGCGCTGGTCGGCGGATCGCTGACGATGCTCGCGGCCAGCATCGGGACGTCCTGGGAGGTCGATACCGCCGGCGCGATCCTGCTGCTTGAGGACGTCGGCGAACCTCCCTATCGGATCGACCGGATGCTCCAACAGCTTCGCGGCGCGAGAAAACTCGAAGGCGTGGTCGGTGTCGGATTCGGCGACTTCTCGACCTGTCTCGACGATCGATACGGCAGCCGTATCGATGACGTCCTGGCCGACTGGATTCGTCCGCTGGGCGTGCCGTGCGTCACGTCGCTGCCCTTCGGACACGTCCGATTCAATCACCCGTGGCCGGTCGGTGGGCGCGCTACCCTCGACGGGGCTTCGGGGGAGGTTCACATCGTGGAGCAGGGGGTCCGGATAGTCGGGTGAAGTGGAGTGCGATCCGTCGCAAGCTCGGTCGAGTCGACAAGGCCATCGACAAGGCGATCGAGAAGGCCGAAATGCCCGGGGCCGTGGTCTACGCCCGCATGTCCAGGCACGGCGAGGTCATCGAGCACTTCTCGCGCCATGGCTTGGCCGTCGTCCGGCCCGAACGCATTCCCATGGCCCGGGACACGATCTTCGACCTGGCCTCGTTGACCAAGCCCATGGCCACGACGACGGCGGCGATGTTGTTGGTTCACGAGGGAGCACTCGGGCTCGATGATCCGGTCTCGAAGGTGCTGCCGACGTTCTCGGAGCGCGACAAGGACCCGGTTACGATCCGCCACCTGCTGACCCATTCTTCTGGCCTCAGGACGAGCGGTCCGGCCCGGACGAAGCAGAGCGCCTACGAGGGCTACCACAACTCGCTGCTGGAAAAGGAACGGAAGACCGGCGAGCGGCTGATCGGGACACCCGCGGCACGCGAAATCGTGATCGACCGGGTGCTGCGGTCGGGGTTGATGCACATACCCGGCGAGGCCGCCGTCTACGGCGACCTCGACATGATCGTGCTCGGCGCCGCGATCGAAGCCGTCAGCCGCCAGCGCTTGGACGAGTTCTGCCAGCAGCAAATCTTCGGTCCGCTCGGCATGAAGGACACCTTCTTCGTCCGTTTGGGGGACCACGAGCCCGGGCTCCCACCCGCCCTTCGGCGGCGCGTGGCCGCGTCCGAAAACTGTTCCTGGCGCGAGCGCGTGCTGTGGGGCGAGGTCCACGATCCCAACGCCTCGGTGATGGGGGGCGTCGCCGGACACGCGGGTCTCTTCTCGACGGTGGACGACATCATGACGTTTGCCACCACTCTGCTCGACGTGTGGCACGGCCGCAGCGATGTGTGGCCCCAGAAACTCGTAAAGGAATTCACGCGCCGCCAGGACCTGCCCGCGGGCTCGGACTGGGCGCTGGGCTGGGACACGCCGACGGAGGGTGTGTCGTCGTCGGGCAAGTATTTTTCGCGTCAGTCGGTCGGCCACCTGGGATTCACGGGGACGTCGTTATGGATCGACCTTGAGCAGGAAGCCGTGGTCGTCCTGCTCACCAACCGCTGGCACCGGCTGCGCGCCATCGATCCCCGCGCCGTCAGTCGTTTCGATCTGCGGGCCACCGTCCACGACCTCATCCTGGAAGCCTTCTTCGAGGGATAGGAGCCTGCCCGGTGGGCGAGTCGCCCGGCCACGTGCACTTCGTCGCCATCTGTGGCACCGGAATGGGCGCGCTCGCCGGCCTGCTGAAGGCGCGCGGCGTGCGGGTCACCGGATCCGATCTGGGTTTCTATCCGCCCATGAGCAGCCTGCTCGAGAAGTGGGGTATTCGCGTCCGAAAGGGATTCCGGGCCGAGAACGTGCTCGAAGCTCCGCCCGATCTCGTCGTGATCGGAAACGCCGTTCGCCCGGAGAATCCGGAGGCTCGGGCCGCCATCGACGAGAGAATGAACATCCTGTCGTTCCCGGACGCGCTCCACCAGCTGGCGATTGCGGGCAGGCACTCGGTCGTGATGACCGGCACCCACGGCAAGACCACGACCACGAGTCTCGTCGGATCCCTGCTGCTACACACCGGCCGCGATCCGTCGATCCTCGTCGGCGGCTTTGCCGTCGACTTCGACGGCAGCTTTCGCGAGGGTGCCGGGGAACACTTTGTCGTCGAGGGCGATGAGTACGATACGGCCTTCTTCGACAAGACCCCCAAATTCCTCCACTACGGTGCGCGAACCGTGCTGCTGACTTCGGTCGAGTTCGACCACGCCGACATCTATCGAGACCTGGATCATGTAAAGGAGGCCTTCCGCCAGCTCGTGTCCGGGATGCCGCCCGATGGAACGATCGTGGCAGCCGTGAACGATCCGAACGTACGCGACGTGCTCCGGGATGCCGCCTGTCCGGTGGTGGGATATGGGCTCGGAGACGACGCAGATCCCGATTGGCGGGCCACGTCCCTGGAAGCCAGCGCCGCAGACATGACCTTCCGGGTCGAGCGTGCGGGTGCGGCACCCGTGGCGGCGAAGCTTCCGCTCCCCGGTCGATTCAACGTCGAGAACGCCCTTGGTGCCCTGGCCGTGCTCGACTCCCTGGGTGTTCCGATCGAGGAGTCGGTGCCCGCATTGGCGCGCTTCGGCGGGGTGAAGCGGCGCCAAGAAGTCCGCGGCGAGGAACGCGGCATCCTCGTGATCGACGATTTCGCCCACCACCCGACGGCCGTGTCGGGTACGATCCAAGCGATTCGTGCCTGCCATCCCGACCGTCGGCTCATCGCCGTGTTCGAGCCGCGCACCAATACCAGTCGTCGATCGATCTTCCAGCAGCGGTACGCCGAGGCCTTCGCCGGTGTCGACCGGGCAGTGATCGCGAAGCTGCCGGACGGGCCCATCTACAGCGCGACGGGTGAGGTGAGCGAGTTCTTCTCTTCCGAGCAGCTGGCCGACGATCTGCGGGCTCGCGAGATCGACGCCGTGTCCATCGAAGGCGTCAACGGCATTGTCGCCCACCTCGTGGCGACCTGTGAACCCGGAGACGTGGTGCTCGTCATGAGCAATGGCGGCTTCGACGACATCTGGGATCTCCTGCTCAAAGCGTTGCGCGGGTCCTGAGCGATCTGTCAGGCTGCGGCTGATCCGAACGACAGCCGGCTGACACTGACCCGCGAGCAGGTCCAGGGGTTACGCGAGTGCGGCGACAGGCAGACGATCACCCGCCATCGGTCGCCGTGTAGCGTTCGAAGCGTAGCGTCGGCGACCAGTAGCCCGGCGGAAGCCCTGCCTTTTCGCGCAGGGCGTCGAGGAAGTCCGAGGGATTGCGCAGGCTCTCCCAGACCGCGGGTAGGAACGTGGCCCGCTGGTCGTCTTCCAGCAGGATCAGGCCGTCGACACCCGGGCGCAGGCGCGACAGCAGGTCCGCCTCGGACTCGACGGGGAAGGGCTCGGGTGCGCTCAGGACCGAGACCTTGACCTCGAGTAACGGCAGCTCGTCCCGTGTCACGGGAGCAAAACGCGGGTCGTCGAACGCCGTGCGGCAGGCGTTCTTGACGACGTCGATCACCAGGGGTCGTGTGGCTTCGAGGCTGC
The DNA here is from genome assembly GCA_004356735.1 of Deltaproteobacteria bacterium. Lineage (GTDB taxonomy): Bacteria > Myxococcota_A > UBA9160 > UBA9160 > SMWR01 > SMWR01. The sequence continues at coordinate 5,012 of SMWR01000217.1, read as the reverse complement.
CGGTGCAGCCGCGCAGTCGGCCGTCGATTCGCAAGGTGATGAAGCAGGCGCCGGGCGCGCGCCAAGACTCCGGATGGTCGGCCGGGTCCACCGCGAGCTCGCACTGGTGGGACAGACCGTGGGCGATGCTCTTCAGGGCGAGACCCCGAAGCGACGCTTTCGGACCGGAAGCGCGATCAGCCGACGACATAGGCGCCGTATCCGACCACGCGGTCTCGCGGACCCGCGGTGTCTCCCGAGTTGCGAACGTCTACGGCCATCGCCTGGAGGCCGTGTTGACGGGCGACGAGCAGCAGCCCCTGGACGGGGATGCGGCCGCAAGCCTGCTCGTGGTCGATGGCGTCGGGCTCGAGAGCTTCGATTGCCCGCGTCGTCTCGGCGTCCATCTGGCAGGCCGTCGCGTAATCGTAGTAGTGGCTGAGGTCCGAACTCACGACGATGAGCGTCTCGCTCCCACCCCAGAGCTGTCCCAGGACGGTGGCCACCTCTTCCGCCGTTGCGTCACCCACGACCAGGGGAACCAGCAGGAAGTCGCCCAGCAGCTCCTGGAGGAAGGGCAGATGCACCTCCAGGCTGTGCTCGAAGGCGTGGGCCTCGTCCGAGACCCCCACTTGAGGGAGCTCCAGGATGCGCTGGATGGTGTCGCGATCGATCGCAACCCGGCCCAGGGGCGTTTCGAAAAAATCGGAGGAGGGCGCGGCCAGGCCTCTCACGGCGACCCGGTGGGCAGGCCCCAACAGCACCACGCGTTCGATCTGGCCCTGGAGCGAGGTGATGTGGACATAGGCGGAGCCGGCGATCGGCCCGGAGTAGACGTAGCCTGCGTGAGGAACGATCAAGGCCTTGGGTGCCGCCGCGTGCTCGTGGCTGGCGTCCCGCAGGTAGCGGCGGACCGCGGAAAGAAGCTCTTTGGGCTCGTCGGGGTAGAAGGTTCCAGCGACAGCAGAATTTCTGACTCGGGTCATGCTCTGGCTCCTTCCTCGTGCCCATCAGAAAGCATCGGTATCATAGGATGAAGCGCAAGTGGCCAAGAACCCCAGCATCGAAAAAAGCGACAGCGTCGTAGCGACCCGCTACTGGAGCGCCGTCGGCGACGACCGGATCCAGTGCGACGTCTGTCCCCGGCGCTGCCAGCTCGGTGAAGGTCAGCGTGGGCTCTGCTTCGTCCGTGGTCGTCTGGACGATGAGGTCGTCCTCACCACCTACGGTCGTTCCAGTGGCTTCTGCATCGATCCCATCGAGAAGAAGCCGCTCGATCATTTCCTTCCCGGAACTCCGGTGCTCTCGTTCGGAACCGCGGGCTGCAATCTCTCCTGTCGTTTCTGCCAGAACTGGGACATCAGCAAGTCGCGCGAGTTCGACACGTTGCAGGATCGCGCGACTCCCGAGACGATTGCTCGCGCCGCTTCGAACCTGGGCTGTCGCAGCGTGGCCTATACCTACAACGACCCGGTGATCTTCCTCGAGTACGCCATCGATGTGGCTGCCGCCTGTCGGGAGCAGGGCATCCGGTCCGTTGCCGTCACGGCCGGCTACATCTGCCCGGAGCCCCGACGCGAGTTCTTTGCCGCCATGGATGCCACCAATGTCGATCTCAAGGGATTCTCCGAATCGTTCTACAAGGACTTCTGCAGCGCCGAGCTGGGCCCCGTGCTCGACACCCTCGTCTACCTGCGCTGCGAAACCGAAGTCTGGTTCGAGCTCACGACGCTGCTGATCCCCGACGAGAACGATTCGGACTCCGAGATTGAGGCCATGTCCGCCTGGGTCGTCGAGAACCTGGGATGCGACGTCCCCTGGCACTTCACGGCCTTTCATCCGGATTACAAGATGATGGACAAGTCGGGAACCCCGCTCGCCACGCTCCAGCGGGCGCGCCGCATCGCTCGGGAGGCCGGCGTTCACCACGTGTACACGGGTAACGTCCACGACCGCGAAGGCCAAAGCACCTATTGCAGCGCGTGCGGTGAGGTCCTGATCGGCCGCGATGGGTACGTGCTTTCGGACTGGAATCTCGATGCGGGTGGATGTTGCCGTTGGTGCGGTCAGCGGTGTCCAGGCGTCTTCGAGGCGACGCCCGGCGACTGGGGCGCACGCCGGCTGCCGGTGCGGCCATCGGACCATGCAACCGTCTGACCCGCCGGCTCAGAAGTAGGCGAGGAAGCGCGCCAGCTTTCCGGCCTGTTCCGCTGCCTGGATCGCCTTCCTGACGAAGCGTCGACCGTGCTCGACCGCCGGCACCAGGTCGTCTCCCAGGGCCAGGCTGGCAGCGATGGCTGACGCCAGGGCGCAGCCGGTGCCGTGGACGCGACCGGTTTCGATGCGCGGACCCTCGAGCCACTGCAGGGTCGACGAGCCGCCTTCCCGGATCACCAGCAGGTCGTCGGACGGCCCTTCGGCATGACCGCCCTTCACCAGCGCGGCTTGGGCTCCCAGGTTCGAGACCAGGGCGCAGCCAGCGGCTTCGACGCCTTCCCGGGTAGAGACGTCGCAGCCGGTGAGGGCCTCGACCTCGGCAAGGTTCGGGGTGACCAGGGTCGAGCGACCGATCAGGCGCTCCAGGGTCCCCCAGGCGCGGCGCTCGAGCAGGGGAGTGCCGTCGCTGGCGGCCAGGACCGGGTCGACCACGATCGGGACCGCGGGCTTGCCGACGGCGTCGAGGCCGCGGAGCCCGATTTCGACGTTCCGAGCCACGTCATCCGTGGCGAGCATGCCGATCTTCACCACATGGGGCCGGATGTCCGCGAGCAGCACCCGCAGCTGGTCGAGCACGACGCTGGGAAAGACGGGCAGCACCTGATGGACCTTCTCGGTATCCTGGATCGTCAGCGCCGTGATGACCCCGGCGCCGTGGACGCCAAGCGTCCGAAAAACCTGCAGGTCCGCCTGTATGCCCGCCCCCCCAGTGGGGTCCGACCCCGAGATGCTAAGAGCGACACGCATGGGCGGCATGGTACGTTTCGTGCCCCGAAGTCGCATCCCGTGGGGCGGGCAATGGCGAGATCGAGGAGGCACGAGAAGGCGTGAGGCGGACCCGGAACGCGTGGCTCTGCGCCGGACTGGCGCTGGCGCTCCCGATGGCGCCGCTGGCCGCTGCCCAGTCCCCGGGTCCGGGCGCGGCCGCTCAGACCGCCGGTCCGGGCGCCATGCCCCAGCCGACCCAACTCGAGCACCCCTCCAGCCGGGTTCCGCCCAAGGCTGCTGCGCCGCCCGCCGAGCCCGCAGCGCGGCCGACCCCGGTGCTGGTGCTGCCCGACACCTGGTATGCCCAGGCCCTGACCCACTCGGATGTGGGCATCAACGTCACCCATTTCTGGTCCAAAGGGAAAATGATGCGGGCCGAGACGGTGGTCGCGGGCCGCCGCGTGGTCACGATCGTGAACGGCGACAAGTACTACGCCTACGACGCGCTGCAGCGGTCGGGTGTGGCCATCGAGCGCTCGGAAGATGCCAAGGCGCTCGACAAGGGGCGTGACCGCCCCTTTGGAAACGAGTGGGCAGTGTTGCTGCGCCAGGGAGCGGAGCTGATCCGTTCCGAGATCCTGGGCGGTCGCGAAGTCGAGCTGTATCAAGTGACCGATGGCATCGGCCGCCGGCAGGTGTGGGTCACGAAGGACGCCATCCGGCTCCCACTCCGGCTCGACGTCTACACCCGCAAGTCGGCGCGTACCATCCAGACTGACTTTCTCAACTGGCAGACGGGTCTGCCGATCGACGACGTCTTCTTCTCACCCGATCCCGGCATCAACCTGACCGAGCTCACACTCGACGAGTACACGAAGCTGCGGCGGGACCGGATGGGCCAGGTGGGACCTGTTCCCGTCCTCTATTCCGACCTGCTGCACGGCTACTGAGCGCCGCCGCCAGCCCGACCGAATTGATCGCGACTCGAGCCGCTCAGTTCACCCAAGTGATGTTGGCGTCGGCGAGCGGCGGGGCCTCTTCGGCCAGCAGTGCCAGCTTGCGCGCGATGGTGCCCGTCAGCTCGGAGAACGCAGTGCTCGCCGGAGCGTCCGGCGCGTGCAGCACGATCGGCCGCCCCTGGTCGCCTCCCTCGACGATGCGCGGATCGAGGGGGATCTCGACCAGGAAGTCGATGCCGAGCTCGCTGGCGACGCGCCTTCCGCCGCCTTCGCCGAAAAGGTAGTACTTGCGGTCGGGCAGATCGGGCGGCGTGAAGAACGACATGTTCTCGACGATGCCGAGCACGGGAACGTTCACCTTCTGGAACATGGCCAATCCCTTGCGAGCATCCACGAGTGACAGGTCGTTGGCGGTGGTAACGATCACGGCGCCCGAGAGCGGGGCCTGCTGGGTCAGGGTGAGCGCCGCATCGCCGGTGCCGGGCGGCATGTCGACGATGAGATAGTCGAGTTCACCCCATTCGACGTCGGTCAAGAACTGGCGAATCAGGCCGTGCACCATCGGGCCGCGCCAGATCACGGGCGAGTCGTCGCTGATGAAGAAGCCCATCGACATGAGCTTGAGACCCAGGGCTTCGAGGGGAATGATGCCCTTCTTTGGCTCCTCGCCCGGGCCGCCCGGTCGCTCGACCACGCGCGGGCGACCGGTCGCGCCCGTGAGCAGGGGTAGCGACGGACCGTAGACGTCGGCGTCCATTACGCCGACCCGGGCGCCGGCCGCCGCCAGCGAGACGGCCAGGTTGATCGCGACCGTGCTCTTGCCGACGCCGCCCTTGCCCGAGGCGACGGCGATGGTGTTCTTGACGCCCGGTAGAATGTCGGCCTGGGGGGTTCCGGGTCGCGGGGTACGGCCGCGCGTCAGGGCCGTCATTTCCACGGCAACTTCCTCGACGCCCGGCAGGGCGAGCACCCGCTCACGGGCCGCGTTCTCGAACTCGGCCTTCACCGGACAGGCCGGCGTGGTGAGTTCGATGTCGAAGCCGACGCGGGAGCCGTCGATCTTCAGGTTCTTGATGAACCCCAGGTCGACGATGCTCTTGTGGAAGTCGGGGTCGATGATGGGACGTAGCGCGTCCAGCACATCTTGCG
>SMWR01000216.1:0-12500 GCA_004356735.1 Deltaproteobacteria bacterium | reverse complement strand
TGAAAGCGCGTCACGATGCGCGCGGCCAGCATCTTCTTGAACGCAAACGGATCCCCCGCGTCGCACGACAGCTTCGCACGGTCGTCGTCCAGATCCGACCACTCTCTGCAGGACAGGATGTCGAACCAGTCGAGCATCAGCGTGTCGGTGATGCTCATGGTCTTGCCATACATCTCTTCGGGCGATTCGGTAATGCCGATGAGGTTTCCGAGACTCTTGGACATCTTGTCGCTCCCATCGGTGCCGACCAGCAGCGGGTGCGTGATCACCGCCTGGGGAGGCTGTCCGTAATCGCGCTGGATTTCGCGCGCCATCAACAGATTGAATGTCTGGTCGGTGCCACCGATCTCGATGTCCGTTTCCAAGGCGACGGAGTCGTAGGCCTGCACGAACGGATACAGGAACTCGTGCACCGAGATGGGTTCTCCCGCTTTGTAGCGCTTTGAAAAATCGTCGCGCTCGAGCAGCCGTGCGACGGTGTAGTGAGAGCAGAGCCGCACCATGTCCGTCGTCGACATCGCCTCCATCCACTCGCTGTTGAAGCGCACCTCGATCGATTCGACGTCGAGAATCCGTCCCACCTGCTCGACGTAGGTGGCCGCGTTCTTCTCGACCTCGTCCTTGGAGAGCGCCGGCCGGGTCTTCTTCTTGCCCGAGGGGTCGCCAATTCGGGCGGTGAAATCACCGACCAGGAAGATCGGTGTATGGCCAAGCTGCTGGAGACGCTTCAGCTTCTGGAGGACTACCGTGTGCCCCAGATGCAGATCGGGCGACGACGGGTCCATACCAAGCTTGACCCGCAGAGGCCGCTTCTCTGCCAGGGCCTGCGCCAGCCGCTTGCGCAGGTCGTCTTCACCGAAGAGGTCGACGGCACCGTCGCGCATCACCTCGATCTGGCGATCGACTTCCTTCTGGATGGCCTTCGACGTCATCGCCCTGTCCTCGCCCCTGCCCGGTGGCAGATGCCCCGCTCCGTGACGATCGCATCCATTCGGACATCACGCGAGCCGTGGGGGACGGCTTCGACGACCTGAAATTCGAATCCCAGCCCGAAATAGACCGGAGCGTAGGGGCCGACCGGCAGACTCGAGTCATAGTATCCGGTGCCGCGGCCCAGCCGGTGTCCCTCCCGATCGAACGCCACCCCGGGCAGCAACACCAGATCGCCCTCTTCCAGCCGCGTGGCCGGAGCTGAGGAATCTGGCTCGAGAATGCCGAACCGACCCGGAACGAGCGCTTCCCAGTGATCCACCCTGCGGAAGGACAAGCGCTGCCCCGCCTCCATACGCGGCAGCAGGGCCTCGCGGCCCGAGCTCAGGACGGCGTCGAAACAGCAGCGACTGGGGAGTTCGTCTGCCCGGGCCGCATAGAGGGCGACCCGCAGCGCCGCCGCGAACTCCGGGGTCGCGATCACGAGCTCCGAGACCCGACGCCCGGCAGGCTCGGCCTCGAGCGGATCCCGCTCGGCGCGACGCTGGAGCATCCGACTGCGCAAACGGGTCTTGGCCCGCGCGAGCGGCCCCGGATCGGAACCGGGTCGGCGGGGCATGCCAACCGCCGGCTGGGGCTCAGGCGCTCGGGGCGGGGGTCTCGAGGACGCCCTCGGCCAGCTCGATCAGGGCCTGAAGGCGCGCCCGATCTCCGCCCGTGGCGGCGCGTCCATCGCGGATCTCCACGACTTCACGGGCGAGATTGAGCGCAGTCAGCATGGCAACACTCAGGGAGTCCACGGTGCCGGTCTTCTGCTCGACCTGGCGCATGGTTTGGTCGAGGTAGCCGGCCACACGCACGAGCGCTTCCTCGTCCTCTTCCTCACCGACCCGCACACGAAACTCTTGTCCGCGGATCTGAACGGTGACGGTTCGCTTGGCCACGAGACGTCTACGCCTCGGCGCTCGCCAGCTGTGCATCGAGATGGTCGAGCTGCGCAATCATCTCATCGATGCGTTTCGAGACATCCTGTCGCTTCTGGTTGGCCTCGAGCAGCTGGCCTTCCAGGGAACGAATACCGCGCGCCTTCTCTTCGAGCCTCACTCGAAGGCCCACGTTCTCTACGGATACTTCGCGATGAGCCGCGACGAGTGCAGCGACGACGCGCTCCAGCCGTTCGAAGTCAAACACGTCTCGGTGATCATCGGAAATGAGAAAGACCCCCGTCATCCCAATCTCAGACGGAATCGTACCGGTGATCGTGGAAACACGTCAAGCGGTAGTCTCGTTATTCCAGACGGATCCGTCGGGCAATGATCGTGCCAGACCCGGAGGCGAGACCGCGGGCCGCGGGGAGTCCGAGTCGAGCTCCGGAGGGTCGGCGTCTCAACGAACTAGATGTACGCCCGCTTCGACTGGAGCGATGAATCACCTTCGAGATAGACATCCACCATGCGCGCGGCCTCGCGCCCTTCGCTGATGGCCCACACAACGAGCGACTGTCCGCGTCGGCAATCCCCGGCAGCGAAGAACCCCGGCTCGCTGGTGACATAGGACGTCGTTTCGGCCTGGACATTACCACGACCGTCCTTCTGAAGACCGAGTCCATCCACCAGCCCTTCGTGCACGGGGTGCACGAAGCCCATCGCCAGCAGCACGAGATCCGCATCGATCGTGAACTCGGAGCCCTGGAGTTCTTCCATCTTGGGCCGTCCGCTCTCGTCGGACTCGCCAAACTGGACACGGACGGCGTGAAGCCGCTTCACACGTCCGTTTTCCCCCTCGAAATACCGGGTCAGCACGGCGTATTCGCGCGTTCCACCCTCGTCATGGGAGCTCGACGAACGGAACATGAGCGGCCATAGGGGCCAGGGCGTACTGGGCGAACGTTCCTCTGGCGGACGTTCGAGCAGCTCGATGGACGTGACCGACTTCGCACCCTGGCGGTGTGAGGTCCCCACACAATCCGAGCCCGTGTCGCCCCCACCCAGCACGACCACATGCTTGTCGCGGGCCGAGATATTCGCATCGGCGTCCACTTCGTCGCCATGATCGCGTCGATTCTGCTGAATCAGGAATTCCATGGCGAAGTGAATCCCAGCGAGCTCCCGGCCATCGATGGGGAGATCTCGGGGTCGCTCGGACCCCATGCACAGGAGAACAGCGTCGAAGTTCTTTCGCAGGTCGGCCGTCGAGAGGTCCACCCCCACGCACACACCGGTCTGGAAGGCGATGCCCTCCTGCCGCAGCTGCTCCACCCGCCGTTCCACGATCCACTTCTCGAGCTTGAATTCGGGAATCCCGTAGCGCAGCAGGCCACCGACCCGATCGTTCTGTTCAAATACCGTCACGCTATGACCCGCCCGGTTGAGCTGCTGAGCTGCGGCCAGTCCCGCGGGGCCGGAGCCCACCACGGCCACGGCCTTGCCGGTACGGCGCTCGGGGAGCTGCGGATTGACCTGCCCTGCTTGCCAGCCGCGCTCGATGATCTGCCACTCGACCTGCTTGATCGTGACCGGCTCCGCATTGATGCCGAGCACGCAGGCCGTCTCACAGGGCGCCGGACAGATGAGACCCGTGAACTCGGGGAAGTTGTTGGTCGAGTGGAGTCGCACCATGGCGTCTTCCCACTTGCCCCGATAGACCAGATCGTTCCAGTCGGGGATGATGTTCCCCAGCGGACAGCCGTCGTTGCAGAAGGGAACACCACAGTCCATGCAGCGGGCACCTTGGGCGCGTATCGCCTGTTCGCTCAGCTCGCGTTGGACGATCTTGTAGTCGTGGATGCGCTCCGCGACCTGCCGATACGGCGTCTTCGCGGGCTCGATCTCCAGAAAGCCCGTCGGCCTACCCATCTCCCGTCGCCGCCTGAAGGCGCGCATCGAGCGCCAGTTTGAGGTCCTTGGGGAACACCTTCACGAATCTGGGAGCGAAATTGTTCCACTTGCGGAGCACTTCCTCGGCTCGCTTGCTCCGCGTGTACTCGTGGTGCTTTCGCACCATGCGCTGAACGACCTCCTCGTCCGCTTCGGTCAGGGGCTCCAGCAAGACCCGCTCGGGGTTGATCCGGTCCGGGAAGCTGCCGTCCAGGTCGAGCACATAGGCAAGACCTCCGCTCATGCCCGCTCCGAAGTTGCGCCCGGTCGGGCCGAGCACCACCACGTTGCCACCCGTCATGTACTCGCAGCCGTGGTCTCCCACACCCTCGACCACCGCGTCGGCGCCACTGTTCCGGACGCAGAAGCGCTCGCCGGCCAGGCCCTGGAAGTAGGCCTCACCTCCGGTCGCGCCGTAGAGCACGACGTTGCCCGTGATGACATTCTCAGCCGGATCGAAGCTGGAGCCTTCGGGGACCCGTACGATGATCTTGCCGCCGCAGAGCCCCTTGCCGGCGTAGTCGTTGGTGTCGCCCTCAACCGTGATCGTGATGCCCTTCGTGCACCAGGCAGCCAGGCTCTGTCCGGCCGAGCCCTTGAATCGAAGCCGGAGGGTGTCGTCCGGCAGGCCTTGGGCCCCGTACTTCCGCGAGATCTCGGAGCCCAGGATCGTTCCCACGGTGCGGTCGACGTTCCGGATGGGCAGATCGACCTCCACGGTCTCGCCGCGTTCAATGGCCGCCTCGGCCAGCTCGAGGAGCTTCATGTCGAGCACGTTCTCGAGGTCGCTCCAGTCCTGGTGACCGGTGTTGGCGATGCCATGGGAAACGTCGGGCTTGGCCAGCAGATCGCTGAAGTCGAGGCCCTTGGCCTTCCAGTGCTGGACGGCGCGGTCGACGCCGATCTTCTCCACGCGGCCGATCATCTCGTCCATGCTGCGGAAACCGAGCTTCGCCATCTCTTCGCGGACTTCTTCGGCGACGAAGAAGAAGTAGTTCACCACCTGCTCGGGAAGACCCTCGAACCGCTTGCGCAACTCCTCGTTCTGGGTGGCAATGCCCACCGGACAAGTGTTGAGGTGGCAGACCCGCATCAGGATGCAGCCCATGGCCACCAGCGGTGCCGTGGAGAAGCCGAACTCATCGGCCCCAAGCAAGGCTCCCACCACCACATCGCGCCCGGTCTTGAGGCCACCGTCCGCCTGCACCCGGATGCGGCTGCGCAGGTCGTTCATGACCAGCACCTGCTGGGTCTCGGCGAGACCGAGTTCCCAGGGCGTACCCGCAGACTTGATCGACGCCTGGGGTGACGCACCGGTGCCGCCGTCGTGGCCCGAGATCAGCACGCCGTCGGCCTTGCCCTTGGAGACACCGGCCGCGATCGTGCCGACCCCGGTCTCGGAAACCAGCTTGACGCTCACCCGCGCATGACGATTGGCGTTCTTCAAATCCCAGATGAGCTGGGCCAGGTCCTCGATCGAGTAGACGTCGTGGTGCGGCGGAGGCGAGATCAGGCCCACACCCGGAGTCGAGTGCCGGGTCTTGGCGATGGTCTCGCTGACCTTGTGGCCCGGTAGCTCACCGCCCTCGCCGGGCTTGGCGCCTTGGGCGACCTTGATCTGCATCTCATCGGAGTTGACCAGGTACCAGCTGGTGACGCCGAAACGGCCCGAAGCCACCTGCTTGATGGCGCTGCGGCGTGAGTCGCCGTTGGGCTCCGGCGTGAAGCGGGACGCGTCTTCGCCGCCCTCGCCGGTATTGCTCTTCCCGCCCAGGCGGTTCATGGCGATCGCCAGGGTCTGGTGCGACTCGAGCGAAATGGAGCCGTACGACATCGCGCCGGTGCAGAAGCGCTTCACGATCTCGGTGGCCGGCTCGACCTCTTCCAGCGCCAACGGCTCGTCCGCGTACTTGAAGCGGAAGAGACCGCGCAGGGTACACATCCGCTCGGCATCGCCGTTGGCCGCTTTCGAGAACTCCTTGAAGGTCGCGTAGCTCTCCTGGCGCACGGCATGCTGGAGCTTGGCCACCGTATCGGGATTGAAAGTGTGATTCTCTCCCCGGAGACGCCACTGGTAGAGTCCGCCCGGATCGAGCTCCGGGTAGACGAAATTGTCGTTCGGGAACGCGCGCCCATGCTTCATGGCCGCTTCCTTGGCGAGGACGTCGTAGCCGACGCCGGAAACCCGGGAAGACGTGCCCGTGAAGCAACGATCGACCAGCTGGCGGTCGAGACCCACGGCCTCGAAGATCTGGGCGCCCCGATAGCTCTGAAGCGTCGAGATCCCGATCTTGGCCATGGTCTTCAACAGTCCCTTGTCACAGGCCACGAGATAGTTGGCGACGGCCTTTTCGAGGTCGATGTCGTCGGAGACGAAGGTGCGCTCCTCCAGCAGCTCGGCGATGCTCTCGAAGGCCATGTAGGGGTTGATGGCCCCGGCCCCGTACCCCACCAGCAGCGCGAACTGGGAGACGTCTCGCGCCTCACCGGTCTCGCAGATGATCCCGCACTGGGTGCGCAGTCCTTCGCGGACCAGGTGGTGCTGCACCGCACCCGTGGCGAGCAGCATCGGAATCGGCGCCAGATCCTGGGTCACACCCCGGTCCGACAGGATCAGCAGGTTCACACCACCGCGCACGGCCTGAGCCGCCTGCTCGCAGAGCGTGTCGAGTGCGGCCACCAGCCCCTCGCCCGCGTCCGCCACCTTGAAGAGCGTCTCCAGCGTGCGGGCCTGGAAGCCGGGATCCGAGAGCACCCGGATCCGTTCGAGCTCGTCGTTGGTGAGGATCGGCCGGTCGCAGCGCAGCATGCGCGCGTGGGCCTCGGTCTCCTCGAGCAGGTTCTGCTCGGCGCCGAGCGTCGAGTAGACCGACATCACCGACCCCTCGTTGATCGAGTCCATGGCGGGGTTGGTGACCTGGGCGAAGAGCTGCTTGAAGTAGCGATACAGCATCTGGGGCCGGTCCGAGAGACACGCCAGCGCCGCGTCTTCACCCATGGAACCGATCGCCCACTTGGCATTCTGGACCATCGGAGCGATCAGGAACTTGAGGTCTTCGGTGGTGTATCCAAACACCTGCTGGAGCTCGAAGCGCAGCTCCGGGTCCATGTCACCCTGCTTCGCGTTCGTCGCGGGCAGCTGTGAGAGCCGCACACGGTTGTTCTCGACCCATTCCCGGTAGGGTCTGCGCGCAACGTAGTCGGCCTTGATCTCACTGTCCTCGACGATGCGGCCGGCTTCGAGGTCGACGAAGAAGATACGGCCCGGCTGAAGTCGACCCTTGTGGAGCACGTTCTCGGGCTCGACGTCGAAGACACCGACCTCGGAGGCCATTATCACGAAGCCGTCCTTGGTGACGACGTAGCGAGACGGTCGAAGGCCGTTTCGATCGAGCACGGCCCCGATCTTGCGGCCATCGGTGAAGGCGATCGAGGCCGGTCCGTCCCAGGGCTCCATCAGGAAGGAGTGGTACTCGTAGTAGGCCCGGAGATCCTCGGGCATCTGCTCGTGCTTCTCCCAGGCCTCGGGAATCATCATCAGGATGGCCTCGGGCAGCTCGCGGCCGGCCAGGATCATGAACTCCAGGGCATTGTCGAACTGGGCCGAATCGCTGGCCGCCTCGCGCATCAAGGGATACAGCTTCTGGAGGTCGTCGCCGAAGCGCTCGGATGCGAGCGTCCCCTGGCGTGCGCGCATGGCATTGCGATTGCCTTTGAGGGTGTTGATCTCGCCGTTGTGAGCCATGTAACGGAACGGCTGGGCGAGGTCCCAGGCGCCGAGGGTGTTGGTGCTGTAGCGAGAGTGGAACAGGGCGATCGCCGACTCTATGGCGGGGTCCGTCAGATCCGGAAAGAAGGACTCGATCTGGGTCGACTTCAGCAGGCCGGTGTAGATAAACGTGCGGCTCGAGAGACTCGGCACGTAGCAGAAGCTCTCGCGCACCTTCACGGCGTTCTCGAACACGCGGCGGATCACGTAGAGCTTGCGTTCGAAGCCATCCGGGTCGAGGTCATCAGCAGCACGGATGAAGATCTGGCGGAACACGGGCATGCTCTCGCGGGCCGACCAGCCGATCGCCTCGGCATCGACGGGCACCTCGCGCCAGCCGAGCACCGTTTGTCCCTCGACGGCGACGATTTCCTCGAGCTGGGCGATCTGCCAGTCGCGCTCGACCTCGTCGAAGCAGAGGAAGATCATCCCCGAGGCGTAGCGGCCCGGAGGCGGCAGCTCGATGCCGAGCTTCGCGACCTCCTGGCGGAAGAACCGGTCGGGAATCTGGATCAGGATGCCGGCGCCATCGCCGGTTTCCGGGTCGCAGCCGCAGGCGCCGCGGTGTTCGAGCCGTTCCAGGGCCACGATGCCCTTGTGGATCACATCGTGGCTCTTCTCGCCCTTGATGTTCGCCAGGAAGCCGACGCCGCAGGCGTCGTGCTCGAGAGCCGGGTCGTAGAGCCCCTGCCTCCGAGGCAGTCGGATGGGATGCTTCATCGCCGACGCCCTCCTCGGGCGCGCGGTCCGCTCCGCCGGGGCGGTCGCGAAACGAACTCGTCGCCGGCATCGAGCGCGATGCGAGAACGCTCGGTGTGCGTGGACAGCACCACCATGGTTTCCGTACGCGTGACGCCGTCCAGCGATCGGATCTTTCCGATCAGACTCTCGAGCGTCTGGGTATTCTTGGTCTTCACTTTGACCATGAGCGTGTGGACGCCGGTGACGTGGTGGCACTCGAGCACGTCAGCGATGGCGCCGATCTGCACCTCGAGCGTGCCGATCGTGTCCGGCTGCTGGGTGGAAAGCCCGATGAAGGCAGTCACGTCCTTGCCAAGGCGCCGCGCATCGACCCGCGCGACGTAGCCGCGGATGACGCCCGCCTCCTCCAGCTTGTGGATCCGCTCGACCACGGAAGGGGCCGAGAGGCCCACCTTTTCTCCGATGCTGGCGAGGGGCTGCTTGCAGTTTTCCTGGAGGAGCTCGAGGATCGCCCGATCCGTCGAGTCGAGCTCCGCCACGCGGGTCAGTTTCATCACGGCTCTCTGGCTGTCGAACCTAATTTATATAGTAAAACCTGTTGATTAGTCAATCAAATTGAGGCTCTGAGAGTGTTGGACATTATATTCTTCGGAAACTGCCTACTCGGAGGTCTGCGACTCCCCATCGGCCTGCAAGAGACGGCGCAACTGGTCGGGATGGTTGCTGAACATGCCGTCCACACCGCGTGCGAGCAGCTCGATCATCTGCTCTTCCCGGTTCACGGTGTAGGGATAGACCGCCATGCCCGCCGCGTGTGCGGCTTCGATCAGCTCCGAGCGGGCCAGGCCGAGCCAGGGATTGAGCGCCTCGGCACCCACGGCGCGGGCCCGCTCGAGCGGGCGTCCGGGATCGCGCGGATCCACCAGGCAAGCCAGTCGGGCCTTTGGCTCGAGCTCGCGCAAACGCGCCAGGACCGGGTCGGAAAACGAAGAAAAGAGCGTCCGCTCCAGCAGTCCACGGCTGCGAACCGCTTCGAGCGCAATCTCTTCCAGCCCCGCGTAGGGCCCGTGACACCCGCACTTGATCTCGAGATTGAACGGAATCCGCGAGCCGAATCGATCCAACACTTCATCGAGCAGCGGAACCCGCTCGCCCTCGCCCATGTCGAACCCGCGCAGTTCGTCGAGGCTCACGTCCTCGATCCAACGGCCCTCGCCGAGGAGGTCGAGCTCGGCGTTGTGGGTGATCACGACATCACCATCCCGACAGCGGTGCAGGTCGATCTCGATCATGTCTGCCTGCATCTCGACGGCGAGCTCGTAGGCCGGAAAGGTGTTCTCGGGTCGGTACGCCGAAGCACCGCGATGCGCGATCACCAGCGGACGCTCCGGACGCGTCACGCTCAATCCTGTTCCCAGTCGAGGGAACGGCCCACCGCGCGTTGCCATCCCGCATAGAGCTCGTCGCGACGCGCGGCCTCCATTTTCGGCTCGAAGACAGCGAGATCATCCGCCCCCGCAACCTCGCTGCGATCCTTCCAGAAACCCACGGCGAGGCCGGCCAGGGCCGCTGCGCCCTTGGCCGTGACCTCCAGCAGCCTGGGTCGTTGCACGGGCACTCCCAGGATGTCCGCCTGAAACTGCATCAGGAAATCGTTGGCCGCCGCACCCCCATCGACACGCAGGGCCTCGAGGTCGATTCCCGAATCCTCGCGGACACACTCGACCACATCCCGGGTCTGGAAGGCGATCGACTCGAGTGTGGCTCGCACCAGGTGTTCGCGCGTCGTTCCGCGTGTGATGCCGAGCAGGGCGCCGCGTGCCTTTTCGTCCCAATGCGGCGCGCCCAGTCCAACGAAGGCCGGCACGAGATAGATGCCGCCCGTGTCCTCGACCGACATGGCCATCGCATGGCTGTCGGCAGCAGAATCGATCACGCGCAGTCCGTCGCGCAGCCACTGCACGGCCGCCCCGGCGACGAAGATGCTTCCCTCGAGCGCGTATTCGACCGTGCCGTCGATGCCCCAGGCAATCGTGGTGAGCAGACCCGTCTTCGAGGCGGGTGCTTCGCTGCCCGTGTTCATCAACAGGAAGCAGCCGGTTCCGTAGGTGTTCTTGGCGCGGCCCGCGGCGAAGCAGCCCTGACCGAAGAGGGCCGCCTGTTGATCGCCCGCCATCCCGGCAATCGGGATCTCGCCCCCGAACCACTCCGGGTCCGTCAGACCGAAAACTCCGCTCGTGTCCTTTACCTCGGGCAGCAGCTCGCGCGGCACGCCCAGCTCGCCGAGCAGCTTGTCGTCCCAGTCGAGCTCGCGGATGTTGTACAGGAGCGTGCGCGAGGCATTGGAGTATTCGGTGGCGTGAACGCGTCCCTTGGTGAGTTTGTTGAGCAGCCACGTGTCGACGGTGCCGAAGGCCAACTCGCCCTTCTCGGCCCGGGCCTGGGCACCGTCGACGGCATCGAGGATGAAGCGAACCTTGGTGCCGGAGAAGTAGGCATCGATCACGAGGCCCGTGCGCCGACGCACCTCGTGCTCGAGTCCGCGGGAGCGCAGCTCCTCGCAGATCGAGGCCGTCTGGCGCGATTGCCAGACGATGGCCCGGTGGATGGGATCTCCGCTGGCGCGGTCCCAGACGAGAGCCGTCTCGCGCTGGTTGGCAATACCGATGGCCGCGATGTCGGACGCGTTGGCGCCCGCGAGTTCCATGGCACCCCGGGCGGCGCGCAGCTGACTGTCCCAGATCTCTTCGGGGTCATGCTCGACCCAGCCCGGTCGCGGGAAATTCTGGGTGAACTCGTGCTGTTCCACGGCGACGAGGGCGCCGCTTTGATCGAAAAGGACGGCCCGTGACGAAGTCGTGCCCTGATCCAGGGCCATCACGAATCGACTCATCGCCTCCTCCTCCCCTTTGGACCGGCCGATGGCCCAGTCATGCGATCAGGCCATACGCCTATTCGAAGAGTGCTTCGACGAACTCCTCGGCGTGGAAATCGCGCAGATCTTCGATCGCCTCGCCCACACCCACGAGCTTGACTGGAATCCCGAGTTCATCCGCAAGCCCGACGATGACGCCGCCCTTGGCCGTCCCGTCGAGCTTCGTCAGCACCAGACCGGTCACATCCGTCACCTCGGCAAAGAGCCTTGCCTGACTGATGGCGTTCTGTCCCGTATTCGAATCGAGCACCAGCAGTGTCTCATGCGGTGCGCCTTCAAGATTTTTACCGATGACGCGCGCCAGCTTTCCGAGCTCTTCCATCAGGGGCTTCTGGGTCTGGAGACGGCCGGCGGTGTCGATGATGGCGACATCGGCGCCCCGGGCCTGGGCGGCCTGCACCGTGTCGAACGCCACGGCCGACGGGTCGCCGCCCGCCCTACCCGCGATCACATCGCAGCCGACGCGCTCGCCCCAGACCTGGAGTTGCTCGATGGCGGCGGCGCGGAAGGTGTCCGCGGCACCCAGCACGACCTTGTGGCCGGCGGCGACGTGGCGGGCCGCCAGCTTGCCAATGGTCGTGGTCTTGCCGGAGCCGTTCACGCCCAGCACGAGAATCACGTGAGGCCTTGCCTCGAGGTCGAGACCTGCGTGTGCAGAAGCTTCGACGCGGCGCAGCTTCTCAAGGATCGCATCGCGCAGGACGGACTTGATGATTTCGGCGTCCTCGCCGCTGGCGCGTTGCTTCACCTGCTGGAGCAGGTCGTCGGCCGTCTTCACGCCGAGGTCGGCGCTCATCAGCAAAATCTCGAGCTCATCCAGGAGATCGGCATCGACGCGACGACCGCGAGCCAGGACACCGAGTTGGCCGACCAGGGCTTGGCTGGTGAGTCGCAGGCGATCCCGCAAGCGGACGGGCGGCGCAACGGGCAGAGGAAGCGGCTGCGGCTCGGCGGCAACGGCCGCCTCGAGCGGCAGTTCCTCGGCCACCCGCGGCAGCCCGGAGTGCTGCACCTCGGGCTCGCGCGCCAGCGCCGGCCCGCCGCGCTGCATCAGCTCCACGACCGTGATGATGCCGACCGGAATCGCCAGTGTGATGAGCACCGTGACACGCGGGCTCGATGCGATCCAGTCTGCCAGAACCGCCAGCCAAGTCGTAGCGTTGGGATCCATGGGGGGCCGAGGATACCAGCGGAACGGTATGCTGACCCGCAGCATGTCGAGTCCTGAGGGCCCCCGTCCCTACGAAAATTGGCGCGTCGCCTGCCTGGGCCTGCTGGCCGTGCTGAT
>SMWR01000215.1 GCA_004356735.1 Deltaproteobacteria bacterium | reverse complement strand
GGGGCGCGTCCTTGTCGCCACGGCCCGAGAGATTGATCAGCAGGATCTGGTCCGAAGGAAGCTGCGGCGCCAGTTCGCATGCGTGCGCCACGGCGTGGGCGGACTCCAGGGCCGGGATGATCCCTTCCGTCCTCGAGAGATAGATGAACGCGTCCAACGCCTGTTCATCGGTCGCCGCTACGTACTCGGCGCGACCGCTGTCACGAAGCGCAGCGTGTTCGGGCCCGACGCCGGGATAGTCGAGACCGGCCGAAATCGAATGGGCCGGAAAGATCTGTCCGTCGTCGTCCGAGCGGAGCAACGTCCGCATGCCGTGCAGCACGCCCGGCTCACCCGTCTCGAGGGCCGCTCCGTGGCGTCCCGTTTCGATCCCCTCCCCGGCTGCTTCGACGCCGATCAAGCGCACGCCCTCGTCTTCGATGAACGGATGGAAGATCCCGATGGCGTTGGAGCCACCCCCGATGCAGGCCATCACCACGTCGGGAAGCCGGCCCTCGAGCGCCAACATCTGTTCCCGCGCTTCGAGCCCGATGACTCGCTGAAAGTCGCGCACGAGGGTCGGGTACGGGTGGGGGCCCATCACGGACCCGATGCAGTAATACGTTGCGCGAACGTTGGTCACCCAGTCGCGCAACGCCTCATTGGTTGCATCCTTCAGGGTCTGGGAGCCAGTCGTCACCGGGATGACCTCCGCCCCCAACAGCTCCATGCGGAAGACATTGAGCGCCTGGCGTTCGATGTCTTCCGCCCCCATGTAGACCACGCATTCCTGCCCCAACAGCGCGGCCACCGTCGCAGTCGCAACGCCGTGCTGACCTGCCCCGGTCTCCGCGATCACGCGTCGCTTGCCCATGTACTTGGCGAGCAGGCACTGACCGAGCACGTTGTTGATCTTGTGGGCGCCCGTGTGTGCCAGGTCCTCGCGCTTCAGGTAGATGCGCGCACCACCCAGGTCTTCGGTCATCCGCGACGCTCGCGTGATCGGAGTGGGTCTTCCGGCGTAGTTCGCGAGCAGCCCATCCAGCTCAGCCGTGTAGTCGGACTGGCGGGTGATGCGCGGATAGGCCTCGATCAGCTCGTCCAATGCCGCAATCAGGGTCTCGGGAACCCAACGGCCGCCGTACTCGCCAAAGTTGCCGCGTTCGTCCACCTCGCTCTTCAGCTTCATCCGCTCGTCTCCGCCGTCCGCACCGCCTCCACGAAGGCGGCGATCCGCTTCGGGTCCTTACGATGGGGCTCATTCCCTTCGACGCCGGTAGCGACGTCGACGCCCCAGGGCAGCAAGTCGCCCTGTGCAGCCAGGGCCTCGCCCACGTTGCTCGGGTCCAGACCCCCCGCCAGGATGATGTCGTAGCCGCGACCGATCAACTCGGCCGCATCGGCCCAGTTCCAGGCCTTCCCCTTGCCGCCACCCTCGGTGGGATTGTCCAGCAGCAACAATGTGCCGGGATACGCCTCGGCCGCTAGCAGGTCCGCACCCCGAATCGCCTTGATTACCGGATGGTCCACGGCCTCGACGTCCTCCTCGGTCTCGTCGCCGTGGAATTGGATGCGTTCCAGCTCGACCCGCCGTAACACGCGGGCAATCTCCTCGGGCGTTGCGTTACGAAACACGCCGACCCGTTCGGTCTGACCTTCGACCGCAACCGAGATCGCTTCGGCGGTCTCCAGATCGAGGCAGCGGGGCGTGCCCGTCACGAAATTGAGTCCGATCAAATCGGCACCGGCATCCACCGCAGCCCGCGCATCGTCAGGGTGCTTCATTCCACAGATCTTGATCCGAATATTCACGGCCTCCTCCGTAGACGGCGCAGGGCGGCAGCGATGTCCGCCTCGCGCATCAGGGACTCGCCGACAAGGAAGGCGTGGGATCCGACAGCCTCCAGCCGTGCGATGTCCTTGGGCGTGAAGATGCCACTCTCCGCGACCTGTACGACCCCCATGGGCATGTGCGCCGCAAGGCGTTCCGTCGTTGCCAGATCGACATCGAACGTCTTCAAGTCCCGATTGTTCACGCCGATCAGATCCGCTCCGACCTCGATGGCGACGTCGAGCTCGGCCTCGTCGTGTACCTCGACCAGGACATCGAGTCCGAGTTCGAGCGCGCGCTTGCGAAGCACCGCGAGACCCTCGGGGCCATCCCTGTCCAGGAAGGCTGCAACGATCAGCAACACCGCATCGGCACCGCGCAGCCGCGCTTCATCGATCTGGAACGGATCAACGACGAAATCCTTGCACAGGAGCGGCAGCGGCACCGCGCTTCGGACCTTTTCCAGATCGTCGAGGTGCCCGCCGAAATAGCGCTCGTCGGTCAACACCGAGATCGCCGCTGCCCCCCCCTCTGCATAGGCACGTGCGCAATCCACGGGTTCGAAGTCCGCTCGGATCTCGCCCCTGCTGGGCGAGCGGCACTTGATCTCGGCGATGATCCGGGGAGCTTCGCCGCCCACCAGGGCTGCCCGGAAGCCGCGTGTGGGGACGGTCAGGCCCCGGGCAGCGCACTCGACCTGCTCGGCCGCGCCATCGGCACGCGCGGCGTCGACTGCGCGGCGCTTGTGGTCCAGGATCTCGTCGAGGATCGTCATGCCTGACTCACGGCGATCAAGTGCTCGAGCTTGGCAGCGGCCGCTCCCGACTCGAGGCTGTGCCGCGCTTGCCCCAGCCCCTCTTCCAGGTCCGAAGCCGCGCCGGCGACCCAAAGCGCCGCCGCCGCGTTCAGGGCGACAATGTCCCGGCGCGCCCCCACCTCTCCGGCCAGGATGGAGCGCAGGATGGCCGCGTTCTCCTCGGCATCGCCACCCCGCAGCGCACCGGCCAAGGTGGTCAGGATCCCGTACGCAGACGGATCGATGCTCAGGGTCACGACCCGGCCGTCCTCCAACAGTGCGGCGGAGCTGCATCCAGTGGTGGTGAGCTCGTCGAGGCCATCGGAGCCGTGGACCACCAGGGCACGATCCGATCCCAGGATTTTCAACGCCAGAGCCAGCGGCTCCACCAGCTCTTCGGCATAGACTCCGACGAGCTGGTAGCGAACGCCCACGGGATTGAGCAACGGACCGAGGCAGTTCATCAGTGTGCGAATACCGAGCTCCTGCCGAATCGGCGCGACGTGCCGCATGGCCGGATGCGCCCGACGCGCGAAGAAGGGCGCGATCCCGACTTCGCCCAGGATCCGCACCGACTCCTCGACCTCGAGCTCGACGCGAACGCCCAAGGCCTCGAGCACGTCGATGCTCCCGGTCTGGCTCGAGGCCGCACGATTGCCGTGCTTCGCGACGGGCACCCCCGCTCCAGCGACCACGAAGGCCGCGGCCGTCGAGATGTTGAAGGTGTCGGCGCCATCGCCGCCGGTGCCACAGGTGTCGACGGCGCGTGGATCCGGACACTCCACAGACACCGAGCGCGCCCGCAGCGCTCGCGCGGCAGCAACGATCTCGCCAACGGTCTCACCCTTGGTCCGCAAAGCGACCAGCAGCCCGGCGATGGCGGCCGGTGTGGCCTTGCCATCCATGATCTCACCGAAAGCCGCCTCGAGTACGTCTTCCGGAACCTCTTCTCCGAGCACAGCGAATTCCAGGGCATCGCGGAGACTCATGCGGCGCGGCTCATTCCACAACATCGGAGGAACGCCTTCAGTAGCGACTTACCCTCGCGAGTCATGATGGATTCGGGATGGAATTGGACGCCCTCGACCGGCAGCTCCCGGTGGCGTACCCCCATGATCTCGCCATCCGCCGTCCGCGCCGTGATCTCCAACTCCTCGGGGCAAGACGCTTCGTCGATCACGAGCGAGTGATAGCGGGTCGCTTCGAAAGGTGTGGGTACTCCTTCGAAGATGCCGCGACGGTCGTGCTCGATCTCCGAGATCTTGCCGTGCATGATCGAGCGCGCGCGAACGATCTTTGCTCCGAAAGCCACGCCGATCGACTGGTGACCGAGGCAGACACCGAGCAGCGGAAGCCGGCGCTCGGCGCAGGCTCGAACCATCTCGATGGAGACACCCGCGTCCTTGGGCTCGCCGGGCCCGGGTGAGATCACGACGCCATCGGGGGTGCGCGCCAGCAGCTCGCCCACCGTGGCCGCGTCGTTCCGGAAGACCTCGACTTCCGCACCGAGCTCGCCCAGATACTGGACGAGGTTGTACGTGAAGGAATCGTAGTTGTCGATCATCACGAGACGCGTCACGGCAAGCCTCAGTCGATCCCTTCCCTCGCCAGGTCGATGGCCTGGACCAGGGCCCGCGCCTTGTTGGCGCACTCCTGGTACTCGAACTCCGGATCGGAATCGGCGACAATGCCCGCACCCGCCCGCAGGAAGATCTCTCCGTCCTTCACCAGCATGGTCCGGATCGCGATGGCGGTGTCCATGTTTCCGCAGTAGTCGATGTAGCCGACGCAGCCCCCGTAGAACCCGCGGCGAACGTTCTCGAGCTCATCGATGATCTCCATGGCACGAACCTTGGGAGCGCCCGAGAGCGTTCCAGCCGGGAACGTCGCCCGCAGTACGTCGAGCCAGTCCAGTCCCTCGCGCAGCCGACCCTGCACGTTGGACACGAGATGCATCACGTGGGAGTAGCGCTCGACCACCTCGAACTCAGTCACGCGCACGCTTCCGATCTCGGCGATCCGGCCCACGTCGTTGCGTCCCAGATCCACCAGCATCAGGTGTTCGGCCCGCTCCTTGGGATCGGCGCGCATCTCGCGCTCCAGCGCGGCGTCCTCTTCGTCGTTCTGCCCTCGCCTGCGGGTCCCGGCGATCGGCCGCAAATCGATCCGCCCGTTCTCGAGCCTCACATGGATCTCGGGCGACGACCCGATCAGGACCGGTCCCTCACAGCGAAGGAAGAAGAGGTAGGGGCTCGGGTTGATGACGCGCAGCTGCCGATAGATCGTGAACGGGTCCACCTGAAGTGGGACCCGGAACTGGCTCGACAGCACCACCTGGAAGATGTCGCCGGCCTCGATGTATTCCTTGGCCCGCTTGACGATCTCGTGGAACTCCTCGCGCTCCATGCTGACACTCAGATCCATCGGCGAACGGATCGGTTCGTACTGAGGCTCGGGCTCCAGCGGCCCCCTCAGCTGTTTGACGGTCGCATCGAGCGCGGCCACCGCCTCGCGATACAGTGCCGCCGGATCGTCCCCGTCCTTGACCTCGACGTGGCGCACGACCAGGGCAGAGTTCTTGTGGTTGTCGTAGACGACCACGGTTTCGGGCAGGACGAACCAGAGATCGGGGATCCCGATCTCGTCGGGATTGTCGTCCGGGATCTGCTCGATGAATCGGACCCAGTCATAGGCCACCATGCCGACGGCTCCGCCCACGAACGGCGGCAGGTCGACGCCATCGGGGATCGCCACGGTCAGCTGCGCCAGACGCTCGCGCAGGATCTCGAGCGGATCGCCGGGCGCTTCGAAGCGCTCAACGCGGCCATCCTGCTCCCACTCCACCGCCGCGCCGCGGGCCCGGAAGATCGCCCGGGCGCCGGTGCCGATGAAGCTGAACCGCGCCCAGCGCTCACCGCCCTCGACGGACTCGAACAGGAAGCTGGTGCAGCCGTCGTCCAGGCGCCGAAACAGCGACAGCGGGGTGTCGAGGTCCGCCAGGATCCGGCGTACGACGGGGATCAGATTGCCGCGGGTCGCGAGCTCCTCGAACACTTCCTGGGACGGGAGAAGCACCTGGCCCTCGGTGGAGGCGGGATCGGGCGTGAGCCTGCCTCGGGGGTAAAAAAGGCAACCTTTTCAGGTTGTTATCAAACGGCCAGAGAGCCGTCAACCAATGCCACTCCGGCTCCGGACGGTCTTGCCTAGCCGGGGCCCAACAGATCGAAGCCCGCAACGGGGGCGCCGCCTCTGAAGGGATCCCGGGAGTCGTCGCCGAGGCCGAGGATCGAATACAGGATGGCGAACTGGAAGCCCTGGTTGCGCGTGCTGCGGACCTGGAAGCGGGTCGCCCAGCAGTTACATCCGGACGTGTATTCGATGCC
>SMWR01000041.1 GCA_004356735.1 Deltaproteobacteria bacterium | reverse complement strand
GGGCGTGCGCGATAACGCGCCCGATGCCTTCGTGATCGTCATCTCCAACCCGTTGGACGCGATGGTCTACACCTTCAAGGAGGTCTCGGGCTTCTCCAAGCAGCGTGTGGTCGGCATGGCGGGCGTGCTGGACTCGGCGCGCTTCCGCGCCTTCGTGGCGTGGGAGCTGGGCGTCTCTGTACAGGACGTGACGGCCCTGGTGCTGGGCGGCCACGGCGACACGATGGTGCCGCTGATCCGCTACTGCACCGTCGCGGGAATTCCGGTCACACAGCTCATCTCGCAGGAGAAGCTCGACGCCATCGTCGAACGCACCCAGGGTGCGGGCGGTGAGATCGTTGGCCTGCTCAAGACCGGCTCGGCCTTCGTTTCCCCGGCGCTCTCGGCCATCGAGATGGCCGAGTCCTACATTCGGGACAAGAAGCGCGTGCTGGCGTGCGCTTGCCTGCTCGAGGGTGAGTACGGGGTCGACGGTCTCTACGTCGGCGTGCCCTGCATCATCGGCGGCGATGGCCTCGAGAAGGTGCTCGAAGTCGAGATGAACGAAGACGAGCGGAAGGCCTTCGACGCCTCGGTCGAGCACGTTCGCACCCTCGTCGGCCAGATCAAGATCTAGTCGACTCGCCGGCTCATCGAAACAGAAGAAGCAAGGCCGAAGGCCGCGCAGCGAGCCGGAGGTGAGCGAAGGAACAGAACAAGCAAGGCCAAAGGCCGCGTCGCGAGCCGGAGGCGAGCGAAGGAAGAGAAGTGAACATTCACGAGTATCAAGCGAAGGAACTCCTGCGTGAATTCGGCGTTCCCGTACCGGAGGGTGCGGTTGCGATGACGCCGGCCGAGGCCGAGGAAGCTGCCCGCGATCTTCCCAAGGGTGGGGTCGTCGTGAAGGCCCAGATCCACGCCGGGGGTCGAGGCAAGGGCGGCGGCGTGAAGCTCGCCCAATCCGCCAGCGAGACCAAGCAGATCGCCAGCGAGATTCTGGGGATGAACCTCAAGACCCACCAAACGGGCCCCGAGGGCAAGCGGGTCCGGAAGGTCTATGTCGAGGCGGCGTCCGAGATCGAGCATGAGTACTACCTGGCTGTCCTGCTGGACCGCGCAGAGGAGAAGCTCGCCATCATCGCCTCCACCGAAGGCGGGATGGACATCGAGGAGGTCGCCGCGAAGACGCCGGAGAAGATCATCACTGTGACCGTTCCAACGCCCGACACGCTTCCGGACTACGTCGTTCGTCGCGTGGGCTACGGCCTGGGCTTCGACACCGACCAGGTCAAGAAACTTGGGGGGGTGCTGGCGGGTCTCTACAGACTGTTCGTCGAGTGCGATGCTTCGCTGGCCGAGATCAACCCGCTGGTGATGACCCCGTTGGGGGACTTACTCGCACTCGACGCAAAGCTCAACTTCGACGACAACGCGCTCTATCGCCATCCCGCAGTGAGCGCCATGCGTGACCCCGATGAGGAGGACCCGCGCGAACGGGCCGCCAACGAGATTGATCTCGCCTACGTCGGCCTCGACGGCGACATCGGCTGCATGGTCAACGGAGCCGGCCTCGCCATGGCCACCCTGGACATGATCCAGTACTGCGGTGGCAGCCCGGCCAACTTCCTGGACGCCGGTGGTGGAGCCGACAAGGAGAAGGTCAAGGAGGCCTTCAAGCTCATCCTCAACGATGAGAACGTGAGAGCCATCCTGGTGAACATCTTCGGCGGCATCGTGCGTTGCGACCTGATCGCCGAAGGCGTGGTTGCTGCAGCCCAGGAAATGGGCGTCGAAGTGCCGCTGGTGGTTCGGCTGCAGGGAACCAACGCCATAGCAGGGCGCAAGATCCTGACGGAGTCGGGACTCGATATCACTTCAGCCGAGACCCTGGAGGAAGCCGGTGAGAAAGCTGTGGCTGCAGCCCGGGGAGGGAAGGCCTAGTCATGGCGATTCTCTGCGACAAGAACACCAAGGTGTTGGTGCAGGGCATGGGCCGCATGGGTCAGTTCCACGCGAAGATCTCGATCGAGTACGGCACCCAGATCGTGGGCGGGGTCCACCCGGGCAAGGGCGGACAGGAGATCGAGGGCATCCCGATCTTCGA
This sequence comes from Deltaproteobacteria bacterium, assembly GCA_004356735.1. GTDB lineage: Bacteria > Myxococcota_A > UBA9160 > UBA9160 > SMWR01 > SMWR01. The sequence goes on along the minus strand of SMWR01000041.1, from coordinate 5,278 downwards.
TTCCGTCGTCGATGCAGTCGAGGCCACAGGCGCCCAGGCGTCGGTGATCTTTGTGCCGCCGCCCGGCGCAGCCGACGCGATTCTGGAAGCGGCCGACGCCGGGCTCGACCTGACGGTCTGCATCACCGAGGGCATCCCAACCTTGGACATGCTGCGAGCCAAGCAGGCGCTGGCCGGCTCGAAGACCCGTCTGGTCGGCCCGAACTGTCCTGGCCTGGTGACGCCGGAGCAATGCCGGATCGGCATCATGCCGGCCCAGATCACCCAACCGGGTCCAGTGGGCGTGGTCTCCCGTTCCGGAACCTTGACCTACGAAGCCGTCGACCAGCTCTCGCGACTCGGCATCGGCCAGTCCACGTGCATCGGCATCGGCGGCGATCCCATCATCGGAACCTCCTTCCTCGATGCCCTCGAACTCTTCGAGGCGGATCCCGAGACGAAGGCGGTCGTGATGATCGGCGAGATCGGCGGCTCCGCCGAGGAGACCGCGGCCGAGTTCATCGGCGCCCACATGAAGAAGCCGGTGGCGGCCTTCATCGCGGGCCAGAACGCGCCTCCGGGCAAGCGCATGGGCCACGCCGGCGCGATCATCGCGGGCGGCAAGGGCAAGGCGAGTGACAAGATCGCAGCGCTCAAGGCAGCCGGCGTGTTCGTTTCGCCGTCACCGGCCGAGATCGGCGAGACGCTGGCGAACAACGTCCCGTCACTCCAGGGCTGAGGGGCTAGCCGAACAGCCCCCGACGTAGGCGTTGGTGGCCGTCTGCGTGCACGACTGTGGGGCGTGCGGGAAAGATCCAATCAGGGGAACCTGGACGGGTCCAATGTCACGCCTCAACGATCCAGGTTTCGCTGGACTCGAGCAGGGCCTGGAGGTCGCCCTCGCCCTTGTGGGCGATGGCATGGGTCACCTGGGCAGCCAGCATGGTCTCGTACGAGGGTTTGTCGACGGCCCGGAAGACGCCCACCGGCACCGGGAAGTTCGGACGGGTGAGGCTCGCCAAGGCGAAGGCATACGCCGGAGTGTCGTGGCGCTCGTTGTGGATGGCGACGCCGGCTTCTATCGGGTCCTGACCGTTGCTCAGCTGGACCACCGAGGGCACGCCGTCTTCGATGCGGATGCCCTTGCGGTCGCTCTCGGGCCCGAAGACCAGGGGTTCGCCGTCCTGAAGCTTGAGGCTCGCGTTCACCCGCTGCTTTCGGTCTTCGACCTCGATAAATTCGTTATCGTTGTAGACCGGGCAGTTCTGGAGGATCTCGATGAACGACGTGCCCTTGTGGGCGTAAGCGCGTCGCAGGATCTGTTGGAGATGCGGCGCGTCCACGTCCACGGTTCGCGCCACGAAAGTCGCGCCCGAACCCAGTGCGAACGCGATCGGGTCGACCGGATAGTCGATCGAGCCGTCCGGGGTGGACTTGGTGGTCATGCCGACCCGAGAGGTCGGCGAGTACTGACCCTTGGTGAGTCCGTAGACCCGGTTGTTGAACAGCAGGATCTGCAGGTCGAGATTGCGCCGGATCGTGTGGAGCAGGTGATTGCCTCCGATCGACAGGCCATCGCCGTCGCCGGTTACGATCCAGACCGAGAGGTCCGGGTTGGCGCACTTGATGCCGGTCGCGAAGGCGGGCGCGCGGCCGTGGATCGTGTGGAATCCGTAGGTGTTCATGTAGTACGGGAAGCGGCTCGAACAGCCGATGCCCGACACGAACACGAAGTTCTCGCGGGGCACGCCCAGATCGGGCATGACGCGCTGGACGTTGGTCAGGATCGAGTAGTCGCCGCATCCCGGGCACCAGCGAATGTCCTGGTCCGATGCGAAGTCCTTATGGGTCAGCGTGACGGTCGTCTCGGCCATGATCAGTTTTCTCCTGCGAGCAGCGAATCGATTCGTGCCCGGATCTCGGCCACCCTGAAGGGCTGACCTTCGAGCTTGCTCAGGCTCTTGGCGTCTACCAGGAAGCGCGCGCGGATCAGCTGGGCCAGCTGGCCCCGGTTGAGCTCCGGAATCAGGACCTTGTCGAAGCGGACGAGGATCTCGCCCAGGTTCGACGGGAACGGGTTCAGGTGGCGCAGGTGGATGTTCGAAACCGGGAGCCCGTCGCTTCGAGCGTCCTCGGCCGCCGACGTGATCGCCCCGTGGGTTCCCCCCCAGCCTACCAGCAGCAGGTCGCCCTGGTCGGGTCCCATCACCTCGAGCGGGGGAAGGTCGGCCGCGATGCGCTCGATCTTCTCGTGACGCAGGTCGTTCATGCGTTGGTTGTTCTGGGGATCGTAGTCGACGTTGCCGGTCACTTCCTGCTTGGAAAGGCCGCCGATCCGGTGCTCCAGGTTTGGCGTGCCCGGGATCGCCCAGGGTCGAGCCAGACTGTCCGGGTTGCGCTCGAAGGGCTGGAATCCTTCGGGATCGGTGCGAAACTCGACGGCCTCCTGCCGCAGCTGGCTGACGTCGGGGATGAGCCAGGGCTCGGAGCTGCTGGCGAGATAGGAGTCCGACAGGACCACCACCGGCGTCATGTACTTGACGGCGAGCTGGAACGCCTCGATCACCGTGTAGAAGCAATCGCCCGGCGTGGCGGCGGCCAGTACGGGCACGGGACAGTCGGAGTTGCGCCCCGACAGCGCAAGCAGCAGATCCCCCTGCTCGGTCTTGGTCGGCATGCCGGTCGAAGGGCCGGCCCGCTGGACGTCGACGACGACCACAGGGAGTTCGGCGATCACGGCCAGACCCAGGGCTTCCTGTTTCAACACGAAGCCCGGCCCGCTGGTGGTGCAGACCGCCAGCGCTCCAGCGAAGGAGGCACCGATCGCCGCGCACATGGCCGCAATCTCGTCCTCGGCCTGGAAGGTCTTCACCCCGAAGTGCCGGTAGCGCGAAACCTCGTGGAGGATGTCGCTGGCCGGCGTGATCGGGTAGGCGGCCAGAAACACCGGCTGCCGAAGCTGTACGGCCGCGCCGATGATGCCCCAGGCCAGGGCGGTGTTGCCTGTGATGTTCCGGTAGTGACCGGGCTCGATCTTGGCCTTGGGCACGATGTACGAAACCGGGAAGAGCTCGGTGGTCTCGCCGAACGCATAGCCGGCCTTCAAGACGCGCAGGTTGGCTTCGAGTACGTCGCCCTTGAACTTGCTGGCGAGCCAGCGCTCGGTGGATTCCATGCCGCGGTGGTAGAGCCAGAACATCATGCCCAGGGCGAAGAAGTTCTTGCAGCGATCCGTGTCGCGCGCGCTCAGATTGAGATCCTTGAGCGCTTCACGGTTGAGCCGCGTCAGCGGGACCTCGACCAGCCGGTACCGGTCGCGCAGCTCGGGAAGTGGGTCGGCCTCGTAACCGGCACGGGCCAGGGCCTTGCGGGTGAACGCGTCGACGTTGACGATCACCATGCCGCCCGGTCGCAGGTCGCCGATGTTGGCCTTGAGCGCCGCCGGATTGAAGGAGACCAGTACGTCCGGATAGTCGGCGGGCGTCCGGATTTTTTCAGAAGAGAAGTGGATCTGGAAGCCCGAAACCCCAGCGAGTGTCCCCGCTGGCGCACGAATCTCGGCCGGAAAGTCTGGAAGGGTCGAGAGGTCGTTCCCTGCCAAGGCCGTGGATTCGGTGAACTTCATTCCGGTCAGCTGCATTCCGTCGCCCGAGTCTCCCGTGAAGCGGATGGCGACGTGCTGGATTTCCTCAGTGGGCTTTTCCGACATTCTCCTCGTTCCGGCGGTCGTTTTCCCGTTGCGGCGGGGGTGGTTCGTGCGCCCGCCCGATCTACTAAGGATAGTATCGACCGATGGGGCGCGCGAAAGTACCGTAGGCTTCTCGGGCCTTTTCTGGAGGCGCCCGAATCTTCCTTTCGCGCCGCGGTCTTTCCAGCCGTTCTGCCCAGCAATGAACCTCAAGCGGCCCGCTCACTGCGCCGATGAGTCCGGCATGTTCACGGCCAGCTCGTCCGTGCCTGAATCGGTTCGTTCGCCGCTGCGTTCGGTGCGTTTCTCGCTGAACACGCCCGTCGTGGCCGTGCCGGAGCTTCCGACCGGTCCGGCTTCGGCCGGGATCGCGGTTCACGCGGGCGGGCAGGACTCGATCGTGAATCTGGCGCTCCGCTGCGTCCGGACGGGACAGGTGGTTTTCTACGGACCGGACGAGGACTGGAGCGACCTCCACGGGCCGGATCTGGCAGCCGATGCAGCACTTTCCTTCGCCGAGAGCCTGGGCTTCCTGTTCGATGACGATTCGGTTCAGGCCGAGGGGGGGCTCCAGGCAGCCACCCGGCGCTGGTCCGACTTCCTGGCGGACACGGACGACGGCGTCGAGGCCGAGGCTGACAGCTGGCTGGAAGAGGTCGCTTCGCTGCCGGGCCTCAGCAAGTTTCGTTTCGTGCGGGAGGTCGCGGCCCAGGGCCGACTGGCCAGCCCGCCGAGGGGAGAAGACGCCAAAGGGCCGGAGGTATGGATCCGGCTGCTGAGCCGGTTCTAGCCACCGGCAAATCACGCCAAGCCGTTGCTTGGAACGGCGAACATCGATCGAGGAGGGGAAGCGATGTCCATCTCATACGCAGCGGGGGCCCGAACCGTTCTGACGGTGGCGCTGCTGAGCCTGGGTCTGACGCTGGGTTGTGCGTCTTCGGGCCGGCAGCAAGAAGAGCAGGCGCTGGCCAAGCGCAAGGCCAAGGCCTATTTCGACCTGGCCGTCGATCATCACGACCACGGCCGCATCGAGGCGGCCCTGCGTCAACTGCTCGTGGCCGAGCGATTCGGTCCCGAGAACCCGCGGATCCTGCACGGCCTGGCGATCGCCTATGCGAAGAAGCAGCGCTACGACCAGGCACAGCTGTATTTGCAGCGCACCCTCAAGATTCGGCCGGACTACCACGACGCGCGTTTCAACCTTTCCAGCCTCTATATCAAGACGGAGAACTGGCAGGGATCTGCCCAGCAGAGCGAGATCCTGATCGACGATCCGACCTACGCAATGGTCTGGCGCTCCTACGGCAACTGGGGCTGGGCCGAATACCGTATGGGAAACGTGACCCGCGGCACGGAGTTGCTGGACAAGGCGCTCCAGTTGCGTCCCCACTACTGGCCGGCGCGGCTCAACCTCGGCATTCTTTACGCGGAACAAGGTCGCAAGAAGGAGGCGATCGCCGAGTTTGCCCGTATTCTCAAGCAGATCCGGGATCCGGGCGCTGTGGCTGAAGTGAACTACCGCCTGGCCGAACTCTTCGTATCTGTGGGAAAGCGAAACGACGCGATCGGTCACCTGCGAACCGCAGTGGTGAAGGCGCCGGGTAATCCATG
>SMWR01000040.1 GCA_004356735.1 Deltaproteobacteria bacterium | reverse complement strand
GGCCATGCTCGAGAGCATGGCCCGGTCCTACATCATTGCGATCGTGATCATCGTGCCGCTCATGATCCTGCTGATCGGAAACCTGCTGCGCGGCCTGCTGAGCATGATCCCCAACCTCACGCCCGTGATCCTCATGTTGGGCTACATGGGCTGGAGCAACACCCCCGTGGACGGTCTTACCATGATGGTGGGCGCGATCGTGCTCGGCCTGGCTGTGGACGACACGATCCACTTCATGCACAACTTCCGTCGCTACTACGAGCGTTGCGGCGACGCACGACAGGCGATTCGCGAGACCCTCGAAACCACGGGCCGGGCGCTGCTGGTGACGTCGCTGGTGCTGTCTGTCGGATTTTTCACATTCCTCGGGGCCTACATGAGGAACGTGCAGCTCTTCGGCTTCCTGGCCGGCGCCTCGATCGTGGTGGCGTTCTTCGCCAACGTGATCTTGGCCTCCTCCCTGATGGTTTTGGCGACCCGGCACCGACCCTGAGAGATTTCTGCCCCGTTTCGTGAGCCCGGCCACACCCTTGGCGCCGGAGCGTTCAGGTGGATGCGCGTCCGACCGATGAGCCGGGGGGCATGAGTGACGAGACGGATTCGCAGGGGGGCGAGATCGAAGTCACGCCGGAGGAGGAGCGCTTCCTGAGGCGGTTCTTTCGGCGCCAAGCGCTCCCGTACGTGGCTCTGCTCGGTGTGATGCTCATCACCGCCGTCATCTGGACGGGTGATGACGACGGCGAAGAGCGCGAAGCGCGGATTGCGGCGGCCGTCGCCCAGATTCGGGCCGAGAACCAGCAGTTCGCAAGGCAGCTTGCCGTGGTCTCGGAGCAGTTCGCCCACGCCGGCAACACCGATCACGGCGCGAACGAGCTCGAGCGGCGAGTCGAGGACGCCCGCCGCAACGTCCGCATGATCGAGGCGCGGGTCACAGCCTCGTTGGAGCGACGGTTGGATTCCCTGGAGACGCAGCTGGCCGCGCGGGACTCGCTGGCTGCGCTTCCGGGAGCCTCGGTGGCCGTGGGCAGTCCGCCGCTCGACGCTGCGGCCTGGGACGTGAGCTCGCTTCTCAATCGATTGGTGGCGCTCGAAATGAGTCAGCAGCAGGCGGGTACCGATCCGGTCGTGGCCGGACGAATGGCGCGACTCGAGGAGCGTCTCGGACGCCTCGAACAGGCTGCCTCGGTGGCATCGCTCGCACCCTGACCACGCTGCCACACGCCGTCTCACGCACCCCGCCGCTGGGATGCGCGTTCCGAAGCTCGACCCAAGCCCGGTCAGCGGACGCTGGCGCGGGACTCCGGGTCTGTCGGTTCTGGCTGCGTTGACCTCTCCTGGCCGTCCAGGTCGGACTCCCAGGCGTCGATCGCGTCAACCGAGCCGCGGTGGAGGCCCAGGGTCTGGGCCAGCTCGCGCTCGGCCGGCAGGCGATCGCCGGCCTGGGACTGGCCATTGATGATCTGCTGGCGAAGATCGCGCGCGATCTCATCGGCGATGTTTCGGGTTCTGGCGATCGGCTGCTTGTTCCTCGGCAGGTCGGTAGGAGCAGTGACCCTTGCATCGGCTCGGCCGTTCGCGTGGTCGGATCAAGCGTCCTCGACCTGGCGGATTGCAGCGACGCCCGACAGCACCAGGTGCACCAGTTCTCCCTGACGGTTTGTGTCCGTCTTGGAGAAGACCTGCTTGAGCTGGCTGCGGACGGTATTGATGGTGACGCACCGTTCATTCGCCACCTGTTCCAGCGATCGCCCTTCAGAGATCAGGCGGACCAGCTCCGCCTCTGCGTGGGTGAGCTGGTAGAGCGTCTCGAGATTCTGCGTCTTGTCGATCTGGTGTCCCTCGGTATCCGCGATGAAGAGGATCGCCCGCGCCTCGTCTGTCACGTGTTCGGGCCGCACGACGAGCAGCGGACCCACCATCACCGACAAGGCCCGACGACCGGACTCGCGGCTGATGATCATGACCTCGCCGCCTGGGTCGGCGCGGCGGGTCGGGTCCTTGACGGCCCGGTTGATCTTCTCCTGGAGGTCGCGGTTCTCGAAGGAGTCGACGGCGGCCGGTCGCCCGCGGTCTAGGGTGAGCCCGTCCTCGGCCCTCAGAATCTGCGATGCGCTGCGATTGGTGTGTAGGATGCGGCCCGAGGCGTCGAGCATGATGACGCCGATCGGCAAGCGGTCGGTGACTTCGGCCAGGGCCTCGCGCTCGTGGCGGGTCCGGCAGAGTTGGGCGTGGAGGGCGTAGGCCCGCGACAGGTGGGGCACCAGGGAATCGAGCAGGGCGAGGTCGTCGACTTCGAACTCACGGCCCCCGTTGCGCCGGTAGATCACGATGCCCGACAGCGGCATGCCCGCCTCTTGGGCGATCATGTGGATGATGGGCCAATCGGCGGCGAGCCCCTGGGGCTCCATGAAGTCCCGATAGAAGGCGGTCTCTTCAACCGGGCGGTTGGGCAGGACGTCTTTAGCAGATCCGAAACGAGCTTCGTAGGTCTCGTTTCCCAGGGATCCCCAGGGTAGGCCTTCGATCACGTGCTTGATGAATGCGGGCTGGTAGGTCTCGTCCAGACCGACGCTGCGGAAGGTATCGAGGTCGGGCACAGCGTCGGGCAAGCGCAGGGACATCTGAATCGCGGGTCCACCGAGCAGGTCGGAAACATCCTGGATGAACGCATTCCACGAGTCGGGTTCAATCACTGCCTCGTAGATCCGTTCGATCAGTTGGAGCGCGCTTCTTGTATCGATCACGCAGGCTTGCTCCTGCCGAAACGCCTCCCACGTTTCGGATCAACTCACCCCGCAAGTATACGTTGAACCGCAGATGTGGCAGGGAATAGTTTCGCGCAGCCAATCGCTCCCCCCGGGAAGGCCGCGCCAAGCGCGGGCGCCTCGGAGTCTGCTGAAGCGGCAGACTCCGCTTTCGGCACGAGTCGGCGCAGCCGGCGCTCGGGAGAATGGCGGCGGCAGCGGGTCTTTTAAAGGGGTGGGGCCCGCTCTGACGAGCGGGCCCCTGAGGAAAGACAGAAGTGCGGACTGGTTGGCGTTTTTTTGGTCCTCTGTCTCAAGCCAAGCCAGCGAAGGCGCCCTTGTGGCGGGAACCGGTTCAAGCTGTCCAGTGACTCGTACCGGCTCCATACCCCCGTGGCTTGTCTCTGATGCAAGCAATAACGCGCACGCCACAATGACAACCTCCCCCATTTGGGGGTCTCGAAACAAAAACTTTTCGATCTTTCGCCGGTGGCCGGACTCATTTGACGCGCCATGTGGGGGACCCCACCCGCTGCGCACGGGAACACGATTCTCGGACGGCGACCCCGCCACGATCACACGAATCCGTGACGCTCCGCGTTGACACCGCGATCGGTTTTCTCGCAATTTTTGATTGGAATAACGACAGCTCGCTGCTTCAGCAGACTGCAAGGCGCGCGTTGCGCGCGCCCCTAGCCTTGGGCGAGCCGTCGGAAGATGGACTCGGGGGATTCGCCTTCGCCGGCGCTCGATTCGAGGTCCGATTCCTTGAGCGCGGTGACGATCCCGGTGCAGACCCCGTCCGGGTCATCGACGCCGCGGGAGCGTATCTCGTTGGGCATGACCTTCTCGAGCATGACCTGCATCTGCTCGCCGGTGACGGTGCGAGCGTCGAGCCCGGCTTCCTTGAGGGCGAGTCGTACGGTTCCACGAGCCTCGAGCTTGTCGAGATCCGTCCGCTGCTCCAGCACGTCGGCTACGAACTCGAAGATCCATGCCGCCATGTCACTTCACCCCTCCGTCGGTTTCTTCGGTGGAGTTGGGTCCGAACTCAACGGTGAATTGCTCCATACATTCACATGGGTGAGCGGTGCTGGGGTATCGGGCCTTTGCCGTCAAGGCGCTCGGTCCGGCCCGGTGCAGGATTTCTCCGAATTTCGAGCCTGGCTGCAGAGCCGCTCCCGCGTGCGCGCAGAGAGCCTCGCGCGGCCTTTCAGGGCTCCGGGGCCGGATTCCGAGGTGCTGGGGTGAAACGCGTTATGATCCCACACTTGGGAGGGATGGTCTTTGAGTCTGCATCCGCTCGTCGCCCTGTCGGTCGACGCTGAAGTGAAGAAGGCCGCGGGTTTTCGCGCCGCGGCCACTGAGCTCACGGGCGAGGCCCTTGGGACCCGCTACCAGCAGGAACTCGCCAACGCGCCCAGTCGCCACGACGCCGGCAAGAAATATTTCGTCGCCTACAACAGCCGGCTTGCGGGTGCGCGAAAGCCGAGCCGCGACGATGAGCATCTCTCGCTGGCCCTGGTCGACTGGTGCACCACCAGTGCCGCGCCGCTGGCGCTTCCCGAAGACGGCGGAACTGTGGAGTTCGTGCACGCCGAGGTCCCCGTCAAGAGTGCAGCGGAGGACAAGGACAAGGGTGACGCGGATCCGAACAAGGGCCTGGGCAAGATCGATCTGATCGGTATCGGCCCCGAGGATCGACTCGTGATCGGCATGGTGAAGTATCTCTCGCCGAGCGCGACCCGCGGCGGAACTGGTGACACGCCACTGCGCGCGTTGCTCGAAGGACTGGCCAACACGGCGATCGCCGCCGCGAACCGGGCGCCGCTGGGCCAGGAGATGGGCGAGCGCACGGTCTCCGAAGACCCACCGATCCTGATGCTGATCGGGAGCCTCCGCTACTGGGAACTCTGCCGACGTCGTGAAGCCCAGAAGGGCGCGGCATGGATCAAGGAGATGGAGCGTCTCGCGGGCGAGATCGAAGCCGAACTCGGTGTGACCGTGATGTATCTCGGTTGTCAGCTCGAGGGTGATCCGGGTTGGAGCTATCCCGATGGATCTCCGGTGCTCGATGCGGCGCCGAAGCTGACGCGCGCCTGGGAGCTTGGTGCGGGCCGCGTCCGGCCCAAGCCCAGGCCGCGACCCAGGACGATCGATCCCGCTGACGTACTGGTGGACGGGGACATGTCGCGCCCGATTCGCGGCTACGCGTTGACCGAGAGCTACCAGTCTGGAGACCGCATCGAACACCCCACCCTGGGGCTCGGCGTCGTTCAGCGCGGGGCCGGCAACGGCAAGATCAGTGTTCGCTTCGGCGAGAAGAAGAGCGTGCTGGTGCACGAGCGTCCGTCACCGGCCGGGAGCGCCCCCGCGACCAGCGGTTAGCGGCGCCGCTCCACCACCATCACCTCGACCCGGCCCGACGGGCCGATCGTCCAGTTCGCCACCCAACTGGTGAGGCTCACGACGAGCGAGCCCCACAGGGCCGAGCCGAAGTCGGCCAGCTGGAAGCCGTCGAGCAGGGCGGCAACCAGGGCGAGCATCCCTGCGTTCACGATCAACAGGAAGAGTCCGAGCGTGACGATCGTGATCGGGAAGGTCAGGACGATCGCCAACGGTCTGACGATCGCATTGACGAGGCCCAACAGGAAGGCCGCGAGCACCAGCGTACTGGTGCCTTCGATCGACATGCCCGGGACGAGCCGGGATGCGATCCAGAGCCCGGCCGCTCCGATCGCCAGCCGAATCAGCAAGCCCCGCATCGTTTGCCGCCCTCCTTCTGGGGTCGCAGTATAGTCTGCGCCTCACGGCGCAGGGGTTTCGGGGGTGCCATGCGAAGTCGGTCCAGCAGCCTCCAGTTGCGTCCGAGGCGTTTGGGGCGGCTCGCGATGTCGATGTCGTTGGCGACACTGGTTTCGGGCTGCACCACCAATCCCGTGACCGGAAAGTCCGAGTTCACGTTCATGTCGGCGCAGCGCGAAGCGGCGCTGGGTCGCGAGGCCGCGACGCAGGTCCAAGAGCAGATCGGCCTGCTGCTGGATCCGGCACTTACGGCCTGGCTCCGAGACCTCGGCAACCGGCTGGCCGCTCACTCACCCCGGTCCGGCGTGCCCCATCGGTTCGCCATCGTCGACATGCCCGAACCCAACGCCTTCGCCCTGCCGGGCGGCTACGTCTATGTGTCCCGCGGCTTGCTGGTCCTGGCCAACTCCGAATCCGAGGTCGCCGCTGTGGTGGGCCACGAGATCGGCCACGTGGCGGCCCGCCACGTGGCGCAGCGCGAGACTCGGAGCGTCGGCGTGGGACTGCTGACAGCGTTCGGGGCGTTGGCGGCCGGTGCCGTCGGTGGCGAGGAGCTGGGGCGCTCGGTGGCCGGCTTTGGGCAGCTCGCGGGTGCGGGACTGATCGCGTCCTATAGCCGTGAACAGGAGCGACAGGCCGACGCGGTGGGTCAGAAGCTGGCGGCCGCCAGCGGCTACGACCCGGCCGATCTCTCGACTTTCCTGACCACGCTCGAGCGGGAGTCGCTGCTGCGCTCCGGGATCACCGGTCGACCTGGCTTCTTCGATTCGCATCCACTGACCCGCGAGCGGATCGCCAGCACGGCGGCGCGCGCAGCCGGTCTCCAGGTGGCCGCTTCGCCCCCCGGTGTCGAAGACCGCTCGGCCTTTCTCGAGCGACTCGATGGGTTGCGGGTGGGACCCGACCCGGCCGAAGGCGTCTTCCGCGCGGAGCGGTTCTTGCATCCCGGCCTGGGGATCGTGATCGACTTTCCGGGCCAATGGTCGACGCGCAATGGGCGCGACGCCGTTGGAGCGCTTTCTCCGGCAGAAGATGCCGTCATCATCCTCGAACTCCAGGGGCCGACAGAAGACCCACGCAAGGCCGCCCATGCGTACACAGCGGCCCGCGGACTTCCGCTGGGCGAGGGCTTCGATCTGAAGATCGGGGGGTGGCCGGCGTTCCGGGCCTGGTCCGAGGGACGCACGGAATCGGGCCCCGTCCAGCTCGATCTGACCTGGATCGCTCACCCAAAGGGAACCCTGCGCATCACCTCCATGGCGGAAGCCACGCGATTCCAACGCTATGCCGCCGGCTTTCGGGCCGTTGCGCGAAGCGTTCGCAGCATGACCCGGCGCGAGCGACACTCGATCACCGATCTGCGGCTTCGGATCGTGGAAGCTCGGCGCCGCGAGTCGCTGCGCTCGCTGTCGCGTCGAACCGGCAACGCCTGGAGCATCGCCGAGACCGCAGTGGCGAACGGTCTCAGCGAGGACGTGCGTCTGGGCCGGGGGCAACCGGTGAAGATCGTCGAGCAGGTCCGCTACCTCGGCGACTGACGCGCTCGCCGGCAGCCGCTGGACGACACCCT
>SMWR01000039.1 GCA_004356735.1 Deltaproteobacteria bacterium | reverse complement strand
CCTGGGCTCATCGCGAGTGCCATCCGGATGGAGATCCCAAAGATGCTGTTCGCCCTCGAGCACGAGCACGGTCGTGGTCGAGGTGTGCCGATGGATCGGGCAATGACCCCCATCGCCCCGCCAGCGCACCACCATGTCGAGAGTTCCGGCCGCCAGGTCGTAACCGAGAATGGTGTAGTCGTGGCGAACCTTGTAGGAAAGTCCGGGTTCGCCCAGCACTTCTCGCCATTTGTGGCGGTCGGGATTGAAAGAACTCTGGGCCATTTCAGGACCCTCCTGGGTTGGATCTGGGTTCGGTCATAAACATCTAGCAAGATTCGACGCCGGACGTCGAGCGCGGCTGAAGGCCCGATCTGGCGCGCTAAGCTCTGGAGCCACATCTCATTATCCTCTCCGGAGCCGCCGCATGACCATCGTTTTCTTCGGCGTCGTTTTGATTGCTGGCGTCGCAGCGTTGCTCTTCGGCCTGGCCCAATACTGGGCGAACACGCCTCACGGCCGCATCAAGCCGATCTTCGCCCTGGCGTTTCGGTTGGGACCGATCTTCAATCCCGGTAGCGCAGAGCGTGCGATCGGCGCGGCGGAGATGGATACCCCGGAGCAGATCGCGAAGGTGCGTGCAGCGTTCAAGAGGAACACGGCTCCGCTCTCGAAGTCCGTGAAGTTCAAGGGCAGCATAAGGGATCGAAAGCTTCCGGGAAGTCCCGCTGGCGAATTGCCCGTTCGTGTCTATACACCGGATGTTCCCCCGGGCAATGGCCCACTGCCGATCGTCGTCTACTTCCACGGAGGCGGCTTCGTGGTGGGCGATCCGGACTACACGGATGTCGCCACGCGCATCCTGGCCATGAGCACGCCGGCGGTGGTGGTGAGCGTCGACTACCGGCTGGCGCCCGAGCATCCTCTGCCGGCCGCGGTGGACGATTGCGAGTTCGCCGTCAATTGGTGCTCCGAGAACGCCGAATCGCTGGGTGCGCGGCAGGGTCCGTTGGCCGTGGCCGGGGACAGCGCTGGGGGCAATCTCAGCGCGGTGGTGTCGCAGCGCGATCTGGCGGCGGGCGGCGGAAGGATCGGGCTGCAGGTCCTGATCTATCCTTGTACGGATGCGACTCGCAGCGACCGACCTTCGCAAGTCGCTTTCGGCAGAGGCTACGGTCTCAGCGTCCAGGATATCGATGATTGCATGCGCTACTACGCGCCGGCGGGTCTGGATCGGGCCCATCCTGAGCTCTCGCCCCTGTATTCGAAGTCCCTCGCGGGCCTGCCGTCCGCCTACGTGATTACGGCGGGCTTCGACATCTTGCACGACGAGGGAATCGCCTATGCCGAGGCGATGCAGGCAGCCGGCGTCACGGTGAAGCACGTGAACGAAGCGGCCATGCCCCACGGCTTCATCACCATGACCCGTTTGTGCTCGGAGGCCCGGACGACGCTCGAGGCGATCGCATCCGAGATTCGGGCGATGGCCTAGCGCGCGATTGGCTCTAGCCGAGCTCGAGCCCCTTCATCCGACCCTCGGCCCGCCAGCCCTCGAGGATCTTCACGAATTCGCCCGGCGCGCCGAAGAAGAAGCCGTTCTGGCGACTTGCCTTTCCGGGCATCCCTTCATTGTTGTAATAACCGGGCGTGCACTGCTCGGAGAAGCCGGTTCCGTTGTTCGCGAGCTTCATCACCCCTTCGACCCACCCGCTCTCGGCCTCGGCCGAGACTTCGAGCGCTTGGATGTTTCCGGCGAGGGCGCGCTCGATGATGTAGGCGATGTGCTTGGCCTGCTCATTGATCATGTGCGGAAAGTTCACGGTCAAGCCAGACTGGGCAATGCTCATCATGAAGGCATTGGGAAAGCCGCGGATATGGATGCCGTGGAGCGTCGTGACACCATCACGCCATTTTTCCGTCAAGGTCACGCCGTCGCGTCCGACCAGTTCGTAGCCGGCTCGCCGCGCATAGTCCGTCCCGACCTCGAAGCCGGTCGCGTAGATCAGACAATCCAGCTGGTATTCTTCGCCAGCGACCACGACCCCCTTTTCGGTCACCCGCTCCACGCCGGCGCCCTGCGTATCGACGAGCGTGACGTTGGGCCGATTGAAGGCCTGGAGGTATTGGTCGTGGAAGCAGGGGCGCTTGCAGAACTGGCGGTAGTAGGGCTTCAGTGCTTCCGCGGTTGCCGGATCCTCGACGAGGGAATCCACGCGCGCCCGGATTTGCTCCATCTTGACGAAATCCGCGGTCTCGATGGTCCTGGCCAGGCTTTCGGGAGACAGGTCCGGGTTTTTGTCGGCCTGCAGCATCGACAGCAGCTTGGCGACGATGTCGGTCCAGCCGTCGTTCACCAGGTCTTCTTCCTGGTAGCCGCCTGTGGTGAGAAGCTGGAAGTTGTTCATTCGGCTCTGGTGCCAGCCGGGCTCGAGGTTGCGGGCCCATTCCGAATCGGTCGGGCGATTGGCTCTGACGTCGATGGATGACGGCGTGCGCTGGAAGACGTAGAGGTGGCCGGAGTCCGCTCCGAGGTGCGGCACGCACTGCACCGCCGACGCACCGGTCCCGATGATCCCCACGCGCTGGTCTCGGAGACCCGTCAGGTTGCCGTTGGAGTCGCCGCCCGTGTAGGCGTAGTCCCAGCGGCTGGTGTGGAACGTATGGCCCTTGAAGGTCTCGACTCCCGGGATGCCGGGCAGCTTGGGCCGCTGCAGGAACCCGTTCGCCAGGCAGACGAATCTGGCCTGGATCGCGTCGCCGCGGTCGGTCGAGAGGGTCCAGCGCGAGCGGTCCGGATCCCACCGCACCTCTTTCACCTCGGTTTGAAAGCAGACGTCGCGGTAGAGATCGAATTTCATGGCGATCGCCTTGCAGTGATCGAAGATCTCGCGGCCGCGGCTGTATTTCTCTACGGGGACGTACTCGAGCTCTTCGAGCAGCGGCAGGTAGACGTAGGACTCGACGTCGCACGCGATGCCTGGATAGCGGTTCCAATACCAGGTTCCGCCGAAGTCGCCTCCCTTTTCGATGATGCGGATGCCTTCAACGCCGAGCTGACGCAGTCGCGCCCCGGTCACCAGCCCGCCGAAGCCGCCTCCGATCAACACCACATCGACTTCGTCCGTCAGCGGCTCTCGCTTGTACCCGGGCACGACGTAGGGATCGTCGATGAAATGGGAAAACTCGCCCGTGACCTCCAGGTACTGGTCGGTGCCATCGGCGCGAAGCCGTTTCTCTCGCTCCTGGCGGTACCTCTCGCGCAGCGCCTCGGGATCAAAGCCCAGGTCAGCGAGCGCCGCTGGGTGCTGGCTCGGATCATCCTTCGGGGTCGTCATCTTCCCTTCAGCTGCATGTTTCGGCGCCGTTGCTGCGCCGCGAAGGCACGACGGATCGTCGCCGGAGGAGATGCTGCGACATGCTCGAATATTGAAGCAATTTTCAGTTTTCGGCAATATCTACTCACGCATGGCCTCGATCCAACGGATCCAACAGGAACTCGTAATTCCAGTTGGCAGCCGGCGCTGAGGCAGACGGAGGTGTCGTGATGCAGCAGGGCCTGACCGGAATCCATGTGCTCGAGTTTTCGGATCAAATCGCCGGTCCTTATTGTTCGAAGCTGCTCGTCGATGGGGGCGCCGAAGTCATCAAGGTCGAGTCGCCCGATGGTGACTCCTTGCGGCACTGGTCAGCGAGCTGCGGCGACCTGCATGGCGAAGCTTCCGCGCTGTTCACGTTCTTGAACGCTGGCAAGCAGTCGGTGGTCGGAACGGCTACAGATCCACACGTCGAAGCGCTGCTGGCGGATGCCGACCTCGTGATCGAAGCTCATGGTCTGGAGTCCGATTCGGGCGCACGCCTCGACGTCGCCAGGTTGCGTGCGGCCCATCCATCTCTCGTTGTTCTCTCGATCACGCCCTACGGCCTGACGGGGCCATGGGCCGATCGGCAGGCGACCGAGTTTACGATCCAGGCCGAGTCGGGTTCGATCGGTGTGCGGGGCCTGATGGGAGAGCAGCCCTTTCAGGCTGGGGGGCGCATCAGCGAGTGGGCGGCCGGGACCTATGGCGCCGTGGCCGCCTTGCCGGCTCTGCTGCATGCGCGCGCGACCGGGCGGGGCGAGCACATCGACTGTTCGATCCTCGAAACCGCGAACATGATCTTCACGAACTACTCCGAGTCGATGAATCGACTGATGCACGGGAGTCCTGAGGATCCGCCGGATTCCTTCATGTCCCAATCGGTGGAGACGCCGTCGATCGAGCCGACCGCCGATGGCTATGTCGGGTTCTGTACAAACACCCGTCAACAGTTCTCGGATTTTCTGCTGATGATCGAACGTCCAGATCTTCGGGAAGACGAACAACTCGCTCAATTCGCGGGTCGCATGCTGCGTTTCGCAGAGTGGAACGAGATCATGGGCGCTTGGCTGCCCAAGAAAACGACGTCAGAGATCATCGAACGCGCATCGTTGTTGCGGATTCCGGTGGCTCCGATCTGCAATGGCGAGACGGTGCAGAAGCACGAACAACTGGTCGCGCGCGGGGTCTACGGCCCCGATGCGGCTGGCCGATTCGTTCGACCCAGACGCCCCTATCGCATCGATGACGTCGATCCGCCGTCTCCCGGCCTGGCTCCGGAGCTGGGGGCGCACACCCAATCGGCCGCCTTTTCATCGGAGCGTCCGGCCCGTGTAACGGGTTCGGCCGACCCGCGAGACGAGCTGCCGCTTTCCGGTCTGCGCGTCCTTGACCTCACCGCCTGGTGGGCCGGGCCGGCCGCGACTCACATCCTGGCGACGTTCGGTGCGGAAGTCATCCGCGTCGAATCGGCCGCTCGTCCCGATGGTTTGCGCATGGTTGGGGGGATGATGGCCGCCCACTACGACGAATGGTGGGAGGCGAGTACACATTTCTTGCATGCGAACAGCAACAAGCTCGATGTTACGCTCGACCTGACCAAGCCGAAGGGTCGCGAGCTGATCGAGAAGCTCGTTGTGGAATGCGACGCAATCATCGAGAACTTCACTCCGCGCGTACTCGACAATTTCGGACTGGGCTGGGATCGGGTGAGGCAGCTGAACCCGAACGCGCTGATGATGCGCATGCCGGCGTTCGGGCTCTCGGGGCCGTGGCGTGGCAATACGGGCTTTGCCCAGACGATGGAGCAGCTGTCGGGAATGGCCTGGATGACGGGCCACGTCGACGATCAACCGCGAATCCCACGCGGACCCTGCGATCCACTGGCCGGTATGCATGCTGCCGTTGCGTTTTTCGTTGCGCTGGCGAGCCGAGCTGCCTCGGGACACGGGCATCATGTGGAAAGCACGATGGTGGAAAGCGCACTGAACGTGGCCGCAGAGCAGGTGATCGAGTGGAGCGCCTATGGCAATCTGATGCAGCGCGACGGCAATCGCTCGCCGCTCGCCGCACCGCAGGGTCTCTATCCCTGCGCGGATGGGGAGCCCGGTGCGGAGAAGTGGCTGGCGTTGTCGGTCGCGACCGACGCGCAGTGGCGCGCGCTGCGCTCGGCCCTCGGAGAGCCCAGCTGGGCGAAGGATCCCATTTTCGAGACCCGGGCGGGCCGTCGGAAGGCCCATGACGGCATCGATGAGCGTCTGGGTGAATGGACGCGCAAGCGTGAGCGAGCCGGAATCGTGGCGGAGCTGCGCGGCTTGGGCATTCCGGCGTCCGAGGTGGCGGATCAGTGCAGACTGCTGGAAACCAATCCTCAGTTCCAGGCGCGCGGCTACTTCGAGACGCCCGAGCATCCGGTCGTTGGACCAATGCCGCTACCGTCGCTGCCGTTTCGCTATGCGAGCGTCGATCGCTGGCTCCGAACAGCGGCGCCGACACTCGGCCAACACAATGAAGCCGTTCTGTGCGGAATTCTCGGCCTGTCGCTCGATGAACTTCACGGTCTCGAGGACGATGGCGTGATCGGGACCCGTCCCGGGGGTCTATGACTGCGAACCGGTATCCTCGGGGGCCGATGCCATAGGAGAAAACCCATGCCCACCATGCGTTTCAACCACATGGAGCTGACGCTCGCACGGGGAAGCCTGGATGCGAAGCTGCGAGAAGATATTCGCAGCTTCTACGGTCGAGAGCTGGGATGGACGACGCTCGACATCCCGCTGCTGGGCCAGAACACCCTCTACCTGAGCCCCGATGAGGGTCAGTTCATTCTGCTGGCCGAGAGCGATAAGCCAATGAGCTCCCCGGGGTACGACCACCTGGGGCTGCTGGTCGAGACACGCGAAGAGGTCGATGCGTTGTTGGAACAATGCGAGAAGTTCCGCGCGCAAGACGAGAGAATGAAAATCAAGAAGTACGACGATCTGAAGCAGGGGCCGGTGACGGTGCACGCCTTCTACGTCAAGTACCTCCTCCCGATCTACTTTGACATCCAATGTCTGGAGTGGGAGCGCGGGAGCCAACCCGAGAAGCGCTGGCGCTACGACTGAGGGGTCAGATCCGAGTTTCTGAGGCTGCCTCGGGCAACCATCCCACCCGCACCCACGCGGCCGGCGCCCAGGCCGCGTCTGGGTCTCGCAGCATGCCGAGATGGCTGGGCTATCTTGGAGTGCGGTGTTGAGTGCGGATCAGAATGGGACGGCTCACGAGGTGCGACGCCGCGCCGCACTGATTTCGCTCAGCGTCGGGACGGTCCTGTGTGCCGTGAAATTCGGAGGCTGGTGGGTCACGGATTCGGCCGCCGTTCTGTCGGACGCACTCGAGTCGACCGTGAACGTGGCTGCGGCCCTGCTGCTGCTGTACAGCGTGATCTTTTCGCTGCGCCCGGCCGACCGGAATCACCCCTACGGCCACGGCAAGGTCGAGTACTTCTCGGCCGGCGTAGAGGGCGCGCTGATCCTGGCAGCGGCGGTCCTGATCATCGTTGCGGCAACGCGCGAACTTCTGCGCGGACCCTCGATCCACCACGTCGATCTGGGACTGCTCGTCGTTGCCTTCGCCGGGGTCGTCAACTTCGGACTGGGTCGGCATCTGGTCAGCGTCGGTCGTCGCGAGGGGTCGGCTGCGCTGGTTGCGGACGGCCGCCACGTGCTCACCGACACCGTGACGAGTGCGGGGGTCGTGATCGGTCTCGGCGCCGTGTGGATCACGGGATGGAAGCCGTTCGATCCGATCATGGCGTTGCTGGTCGCCGTCAACATTCTGCGCACGGGCTGGCAGTTGCTGCGCGCAGCCATCGGCGGCTTGATGGACGAGGCCGACCCGGAACTGCTCGAGAGCATCACGGCCACGCTCGAGAAACACCGCCAGCCGGCGTGGATCGACGTGCACGGACTGCGTGCAGTGCGCCGCGGGTCCAAAGAGCACGTCGAGGTACACCTGGTGATCCCGCGCTATTGGGACGCTGACCGCCTGCACCAGGAAAGCGACGCGATCGAGCAGGTCATGCTCGATTCTGCTGCGATTTCGGGTGGAGTGATTGTGCACTTCGATCCCTGTCGCCCGCAGAAGTGTCCCGGCTGTCTGATCGGCGACTGTCCGGTCCGAGAAGCTCCCTTCGCCGAGCGAACGCCCTTGACACTCGATCGCGTGACGCGAGAGGACGAGCCGCTCGACCGTCCCTGAGCCTCCGCTCCACTCGGCCGAATGTGCCGACGACACCGTGGTCAGGCTGGAAGATGTTCGCCACCGCGCGGCCGCCTTTGAAGGGAGGGTTTCGGCTACGAGGCCTTGGCGATGATGTTGTCGCCGAACTGCCGGATGGCGTCGAGCTTTTGCTGGAGAGGCGTGGTGTCGGTCAGGTAGGCGTTGCGGAAGCCGACGATGCAATCGGTAACGGCCAGATCCTCGAGTCGCTTGATGCCGTCGAGCGTGTAGGCGTCGAGCGAAATGACGTGGATTTCGAAAGCTTCTCGTTCGCGTCCATACTCGCGTCGAAGCTCGGCGAGCCGAGCGATGTAATCCTCGAGATCCTTCGCGTCGCCTCCCGCGTGCATCCAGCCGTCTCCGATTCGAGCCGCTCGCTTCAAGGCTGCGTCACTGTGCCCGCCGATCAGGATTGGGAGCGGCTGGGTCGGAACCGGGCAGATCTTGATGCTCTCCAGGTCGTAGAACTGACCGTGGAACTCGTAGAACCCGCCCGTCATCAGGCCGCGGATGATCTCGATCATCTCATCCATCCGCTTGCCGCGCTGTCTCCACTCGGTTCCCGTCACGCGGAAATCCTCGGGCCAGGGAGACAGGCCGACGCCGAATCCGAAGCGGTTCTGGGTGATGACGGCGACCGAAGCGGCCTGTTTGGCAACGAGCATGGGCTGTCGGACGGCAAGTTTCACCACGAAAGTGGTGAAACGGAGCTTCTGGGTCACCGCGGCCATGGCGGGGATGAGTGAGAAGGGCTCGATGAAGGGCTTGCCTTCCAGGAATTCGCGGTTGCCATCGGGCGTATACGGGTACTTGCTGTCTGAGACCTCCGGGTAGCAGATGCTGTCGGGAACACAAAATGATGTCCAACCCGACTGCTCGGCCTCGATCGCCATGGGAAGATACTGGGCCGGGTCGCACATGGATTCCGCGAAGGAGAAGCGCATGGGATCCTTTCGGTGGGGCGCCTCGAATGGGCTCTGCGGCGCGGAGAATTCGTAGCGAAAATCGAGGCTGGCGTCGTCTTCTCAGACGGGTGGGCTGGGCTTCGACCAACCGTGATAGGGGTGCCGTTCGAGCAGTGACGGGTTCCGGAACGCGAAGACCAGCCCCATGCCGGCCACGAAGCCGCCGCTGTGGGCCCAGAAGGCCATTCCACCGGAACCCGACACGGAAGTCAGGGCGCCTACGACCTGGAAAAAGATCCAGTACGCGAGCATGAAGAGCGCGGGGACGGATATCCGGGTGATGTAGAAGCCGAGAAAAATCAGGAGGTGAACGCGCACTCGGGGATACAGGATGAGGTAGGCGCCCATGACCCCGCCGATCGCTCCCGAGGCCCCGACCATGGGAACCGTAGAGTTGGCATCGAAGACGATCTGGCATCCAGAGGCGATCAGGCCCGTCAGCAGGTAGAAGACAAGGAATCGGATCGATCCCATTCCATCTTCCACGCTGTTTCCAAACACCCATAGAAACCAGAGGTTGCTGATCAGATGGAACCATCCGCCGTGAAGGAACATCGAAGTCAGGAGCGTGTGCCATGCCGGGTTTGGCCCCAGCATGCAAAGCGTATCGGGCGCCAGCTGGAAGAGGGTCCCCGGCTCGGCCCGCTGAAGCAGCTCCGCGGGAACGACTCCGAATTCACAGATGGAATGGGCCAGCGGTTTGTGAAGACCGAACCCCTGCAAGAGGATCCAGACCAGGAGGTTGGCCCCGATCAGGATCAGCGTGGCCCACGGGGTGCGAAAGCCGGGATTGTCGTCGTGCAGGGGAAACATCGATCTTGCGGCCAGAGAATACCGTGGCGTGGGACCGGGTCGACAGGGCTCACGGGGCGCGTGGTGTTGCCGATAAGTACCCACGGGAGGGCCCGTCGTTTGCACCAGCATCGATTTCCCACGCGCTGCTCATTGGAGGGGCGTCCTCGGGTGTCGCGACCGGCCGGACAAAGTGCCGATCGACTGCTCCATCCGTCGAATCGGTTTCCACGGCGGCTGGCCCGTTTCAACGCGTGGCTGTATGGCGTTGCGGTCGGACGCTGGCTCCGGCGCCGGCTCGACCGGGCGGTCGAGCTGCGATCCGTCGAGGTTCCGCTGATGCGGCTCGGCCCAGCGCTCGATGGCCTCCAGATCGCCTTCCTCTCGGACCTGCACGCGGGTCATTTCACCACCGAGCTGGATCTCGTGCGTCTGTTCGAGCGGGTCGTGCGGTGTGAGCCGGATCTGATCTGCCTCGGTGGCGATCTGGTGGACGCTCGCCCCGAGGACTGTCGTATTCTGGCGAAGGCGTTGCCGACCCTGCACGCACCTCTGGGCGTTTTCGCGGTTCCCGGAAATCACGAGTACTACGCTGATCCGAAGCTGCGCCTGTGGCAGCACTGTCTCGAGCAGCACGGCGTCACTGTGCTGTTGAACCGGGGCGTTCGGATTCGGCGAGGCGACGAGACCTTGTGGCTGGCCGGGGTGGACGATCTGAGCGAGGGTGAGCCCGACCTGGCCGAAGCCCTTGACGGTGTTCGGCTCGACGAACCCATCGTGTTGCTCTGCCACCACCCCGATTTCTTCTTGGAAGCAGCGTATGCCGGCGT
>SMWR01000038.1 GCA_004356735.1 Deltaproteobacteria bacterium | reverse complement strand
CACTCAGGTTCGAGCCCGATAACGATGCGACGGTTTCTGACCTCGAAAGGGCGGTCGAGAAGGCGGGCTTTGAGATCGCAGCCCTGCGCCTCACGGTGCGGGGTCATCTCCTCCGCGGCGAGCAAGGAGGCGCAATCCTCGTGGCCAGTACTCGAATGAAGTTTCGCCTGGTCGAGACACGCGGCGAGAGCACGGAACCCATCTCCAGCACCACGCTAAAGCGGCTGCGCGAGTCGACCGGGCAGGAAGATCGCTCCGTTGTGGTCACCGGTGCTGTTGGGGACCGGGACGAACAGGAGCCGACGCTCGTTGTCGAACCCCTGGAGGCCCGATAGCGGTGAGCGGATCGGCGCTCTGGAGAGTGCTCTGCGTGTGCGTCATGGCAACGCTCGCGGGCACGGTGGGATGCGCAGGCGATCTCGTCCCAGCGCCAAGGCTGCTTTCAGTCTGGGGCGAATCGGGCTCGGCGCCCGGAGAACTTCACCAACCGATAGGAATTGCGGTCGCAGCGGATGGAACGGTCTTTGTGGCCGATACCGGCAACGACCGAATCCAGGCCTTCAGCTCGGAAGGAAGTTTTCTCGGTGCCTTCGGAAGCCGGGGCAAGCAGCCCGGCGAGTTCCGGCGACCCATGGACCTCGACATCGATGCTCAGGGGCACCTCTACGTCGCAGAGCACGGTGGCGACCGGGTGCAGGTGTTCACCCGTGCAGGAGAGCTGCTTCGCGTCGTTCACGGCGAGGACGCGCCGGGAGGCGGCTTCGATGCGGCCGCGGGCGTCGTGGTCTCAGCTTCCGGCGAGCTCTATGTCGCTGATTTCTACAATCACCGCGTACTCGCTTTCCGGAAGGACGGAAGCTTTCGCACGGTCATCGGAACCCCCGGCCGGGTGCTTCCCGGGCGGCTGCACTATCCGACGGACCTCGAGTGGTCCGATGGTCAGCTGGTCGTAGCCGATGCCTACAACCATCGCATTCAGATCTTCACGAAAGACGGAAGAGCCGTCGCACGCTGGGGAGGATTCCTCGGATTCGGCCTGGCGGGAGACGGGCCCGGCTCGTTTCGAGTGGCGACGGGGGTTGCGGTGGATGCGCTGGGTCGAATCTACGTCGCGGATTTCAAGAACCATCGCATTCAGATCTTTACGGGCCACGGTGCGCTGCTTGCCATCTTCGGCGCGCAGGGAAGCGGGCCCGGTGAGTTCGAGCGGCCGACCGACCTCGACATCGGGCCCGACGGCCGAATCTACGTCGTGGACTTCGGAAACGACCGAATCCAGGTTTTTGCGCCGTTTGCTGGAGGAGCCCGGTGAGAGGCTGGCGGGTCCGCGCGCTGCTCGTAGCTCTGTTGATGCCAAGCGTGGGACTGGCTCAAGGGATCAACACGAACGTGGCACTCGCGGTGGCCGAGGATCAAGGCATCTTCCGATCACAGCTTCGCTACCGTCGCGCAACGGACGACCCGTCGGGAATGGGGCGCAAGCTCGACGCGCTCGTAGCTCCTCAAACACTCGTCTACGGAGTGACGCCGAAGCTTACGGCGTTTGCAACGCTTCCAATCCTCGCGCACCGGAGGCGGAAGCTCGGCGACGGCTCCGTAGACAAGGATTCAGCCGTGGGAGACTTCCGCCTGCTCGGGCGGTACACCTTCTTTGCCGACGACTACGCGCCGCTCTCGACCCGGCGGGCCGCGGTTCTCGCGGGCATGAAATTCCCAACAGGATCCAACCGCTTCGGAACACCTTCCTTTGACCCGATCTTCGGCGCCGTGGCAACTTGGGCAGCGAATCGGCACGAACTCGACCTGGACGCGCTCTACACGGTGACGACCGAACGGCACGACTTCGAGGCGGGTGACGTGTTTCGCTACGACCTGGCCTATCGCTACCGGTTTTGGCCCGAGCGCTTCGGAAAACGCCTGCTTCAGCTAAACGGCATCCTCGAGCTGAACGGTCGCTGGTCTGGGAAAACCCGCATCGACGGGAGCACGGTAGGCGCTTCGGGTGGAAATCTGCTGTTTCTGTCTCCGGGTGCACAGTTCATCACGAAGCGCTTCATCGTGGAGGCGTCGCTACAGGTCCCCATCTGGCAGGACCCGAACGGGCCTCAGCTCCAGGACGATTTCACGGCAGTCTTGAGTGTGAGAATCCCGTTTACACTCGGCCTACGATGAGGCAGCCCAGCCGTCGCATTGATTGGACAGGACGCGCCTGGCGGTGACCGCGTGAGGCCAGCCGCATCGCGCTACTGCCGCAGTGGGTTGCGGCTGGTCAGCAACGGCAGCTCGTTCAGCCAGGCGTCGGGCGGCACGGGATCCACCGCCTCCCGGTCGGGAGTCGGCCGCGACGCGGCCCGCTGGTAGCGGGCGGCAGCGCGCGCGAACAACTTCGAGCGCGGATCATCGGGGTCGAGCGCCATCAGTGTGCGCGCGTGTCGCATCGCCTCATCGGAACGGCCGAGCCGCAGCAGCGCCCAGACCAGCCGACGCTGGGGCCCTTTGGCCCGGGGTGCCCGGCGCGCCGCCACCACGTCGTTGTCGAGCTGGGCCTCATAGGCGCCGTTCAACGCGTAGACCAGTCCCACCGACTCGAACGGCCCGGCCTTCCCGCCTGCGGCGGCCCCGTCGCGTGCCTCGAGCATCTCGCGCCAGCGCGGCGGCACCAGCTTTGCGCTCACGGCCCAGTCGGGCGCGGCCTCGATCACCCGTTCGGGGTCGAGACCGCGGCTCGGATCGAAGGGCACGCCCTGCTCTGCGTACCAGTCCGTAATCCGCCGCAGATTCTCCCAATTGCGATCGTTCGCGCGCAGGTAGATGCCATGGCGCATGCCCCGGGACACCAGCAGCCAGCCCGGAGTGCGCTCGAGACGCGCCGTGGTGTAGATCGGATCTCCGATCCGCTCATCGCCGGGCGCCGGTACCCCGACTCCGAAGAAGACATCGACGCCGCGGCGGTCGAGCAGATCCAGCCAGGTCTCGAAGGGTTCAACGCCGCGCTGGATCGCCACGCGCCGGTACTCCTGCTGCACTTCGGCAGGAAGATTCATGCTCCCATCGATGAAGGTGCGCAGCCGCGGAGCCAGGCGGTAGCAGAGGAAGCCGCCCATCGAGTAGGAGTTGTAGAGGTTCCCCTCGAGGCCCGTCTCCTCGAGGAAGCGGACGCCTGTCTCGAAGAAGCGGTGTTCCGTGTAGGGAAGAGAGAGCCAGCGCGCGGGCTCCCGCGGCAGGACCGAAGCCACCGTCGCCCAGCCGCCCCAGAGCGGATAGGCCAGCGCCAGGCCCGCGCACCCGGCCGCCGCCAGCCATGCCGTGGCTGGCGACGCGAACCTGGACCGGCCCGCGCGCAGCAACCAAAGCAGCGGAAACGCCGAGAGCCAGAAGAAGCGGATCGACGCGAGCATCGCAACCGCTCCGGCGACGCCGAGCGCAAGGCCCATCGGGTCGAGCGCCCGCAGCCGCACGGTCGTCGGCGCGCGGAAGAAGCGGACCGCCGAAAACGCAACGGCGGTGGCGAAGACGATCCCCAGCAGATCCGCCACGCCCCAGGCCAGCGCGCTGACCGCCGGCGCGTGGTTCGTCCAGCCGAAGGGATCGAAGCGCGCCCACTCGTCGAGCACGTTGAAGATCGCGCCCTCCCGCGAAGCGTCGACGAATGACAGGTGCTGGTCGATGCCGCGCGGGTTCGCGAGCGCTGCCAGCAGCGAGAGCCCGAGCGCAGCAGCCAGGCGCTGCAGCCGCAGAGTGGTGTCCGCGGGCACCGGCGCCCCGACGACGCGGCGGGTGAGCCCAACCTCCACCAGCAGCCCGCCCAGTGCCACGACCATCAGGAACGGCCCCACCATGAAGACCGTGTGCACATTCGCCCACACCGCGACCACCGCGGCGGCAATTGCGACACGCGACCACGACAGTGCGGCGTCGCGCTCGAACAGCAGGCGCTGGAGCACCAGCACCGCGGCGATGCTGAGCAGTTCGGGGCGAAGCTGCACCACGCGGTACCACGAGAGCACGACGAAGACCGCGGCGGCCAGCAGAGCGGCGACGAGCCCCGCATGCGAGCGCCGGAAGACCGACAGCACCAGCCAAACGATGCCGAGCACCGCCAGCCCGTGGGCGACCCGCAGGCCGTGGAGCCCCAACGACTCGCCGATGGCCCAGACGCTGACGGCAAACAGCCATTGGTGCGGCACGGGCGCGTTCACCGCCGTGTGGAGGCACGGGTCGGCTGCCGGCCAGAGCCCCTCGGTCACAAAGGCCTGACCGTGACGCAGGTGCCACCAGAGATCGTTGGTGGTGAGAGGTCCCGCCGCGAGCCAGAGCACGAAGAGCAGCAGCAGTGCCAGCGCCGCGCCCGCCAGGACGCCCGGCCACCGTCCCCCCTCCGCCCCCGGCATGGCGGCGATGTTACCACGCCGATCGGCGGGCCCGGCTCAGCCCAGCGGCGGGGCGAGCACCCGCAGCAGCCGTCCACCGCCGCTGCAAGGAGCGCACCCTCGCGGCTGAAGACGCGACCGTGGGTGCTTGCGATTCGTCAATATTGAACTGACCGGAGTCCATCTGGCGACTAGACTCCGGGGGAATGCCGCATTGATCGACCATCACTCTCACTCAGAGGCAGCGACGGAATTCCTCTCGCTGTTTTCGGGCAAGGACGAGGCGAGCAGCTAGATGAAGAGGCGGTGGTCGCGGGGGATCGGCAAGCTTCCGTCGAGCTGGAGAACCGTGACGGGAAGCGTCAGGGACTCGATCCGTGGCCGCGTCGAGAAGGGGCGACCGCTCGAGGTTGGCATTCGCTCTCTCACGGCCGCCTGCATCATGTTCCTGGCCTGCGGCGATCCTCCGGAGCCGGAAGATCCCACCCAGCCGCCCAACTTCATCCTGATCGTGGTGGACACCCTCCGCGCAGACCGTCTGCGCTTCGCGGGTTATGAGAAGAATCTTTCTCCGAGCTTCGATGCGTTGCGAAGCGAGAGCGTCTGGTTTCGCAACGCATACGCCACGTCTTCCTGGACCCTGCCGTCGATGGCCTCGCTTTTCACCTCGCAGTTCGTGTCCGATCACCGCGTCTCGAATTGGGGCTCCCGGCTGTCAGCCGAACACGTGACGGTGGTCGACGAGCTGAAGCGTGCCGGTTATCGGACCGCCATGTGGACGGCCAACCTGTTGGTGGCGGGCCGGCGTGGCTTCGCCGACCGCTTCGACCACTACGAGCTCGTCGAGCACCCGAAATTCGAGGGCGGCCCACCGCTCACCGAATTTGCCTTTGGGGCAGGCTCGTCCCTTACGCGCCACGCACTCGAGTGGCTGCGAGCGGAAGCTGCTGCGGGCGTCCAAACTCCTTTTTTCGTCTATCTGCACTTCATGGAGCCCCACACACCCTATCTGTGTGCCGATGACGCCGCCGCCGAGTGCGAGCCACGTGCGCTCGAGCTCAACCGGAAGGTCTTGAATTTCGACTGGTATCTCGACTCCGTAGAGCGGGAACTGCTCGACGAACTCTACGACGCAGAGGTCTCACGGATGGACGCGGCGCTACGCACGCTGCTCGATGGACTCGAGGCGGAGAGATTACTCGAGAACACCTGGCTGATCCTCGTCTCCGACCACGGAGAGCTGCTCGGCGAATGGGACATGTACATGCACGGCCGCACGCT
>SMWR01000037.1 GCA_004356735.1 Deltaproteobacteria bacterium | reverse complement strand
GCCTCGGGCTCGACGCGCAGAATCTTCCGACCCTCGAACTCGGTGGTGGACACGTACTGGTCCGTGAGCCTGCGGTAGGGCGCTTCGTCCTTCCCCAGCTCGAAGACCTTCTGGTGACGGAACTCGGACATGGACTCTCCTCGCAAGAGGCAGCAAGAATAGCAGCCCCCGGATGGCGCGGAGCCACGCCGTCCTTCCGTGGTATCGCAGGGACTCCCCGCCCCAGCCGAACAAGGCGACGATGTCACCGTGGAGACTCACGAGAACTTCACAGCCGATGCTGAAGGATCCAACGGTGCCCTGAAGTCAGCAGCGGGACCCTGACCGGAACTAGAGGACCGGAACTAGAGAAATGGGAGAAGGGCCGAAGCCCTGTCGAAGCACCAGAAGGCGGCCAATGAGCCCATCGCGTAGCTGGGGATGCGAGTCGTCCAGGCGGGCAGCCGTTGCAGCAGCGGGCCCAGCAATCGAAGGCCAACCAACACGATCAGGACGAACACCAGCTGCCCCAGCTCGATCCCCAGGTTGAACGCGAGGAGCGCGAGTGGAATCTCGCCGTGGGGAAGCCCGGCCTCGGCCAGGGCGCCGGCAAAACCGAAGCCGTGGAGCAGGCCAAAGCCTCCGGCCATCAACCCGGGCAGCCGGGCTGGGGCGAGCGCCCCATGGGTCTCTCTGCGAGCCAGCTCGACGGCCAGGGCGAGCACGCTGGCGGCGATCAGCACCTCGATCGGGCCGGTCGGAAATTGCACGATTCCCAGTGCCGCCAGGCTCAGTGTCGCGCTGTGTGCCAGGGTGAACGCCGTGATCGTGATCAACAGCTGCCGCAATCCGGAAACCAGCAACACCAGACCGAAGACGAACAGCAGATGATCGGGGCCACTCAGGATGTGCTCGAATCCCATTCTGGCGTAGGCGATCAGGACGTCGGACGCTTTGGCTTGCTCGGGAATCGCAACCCGCGGTGAACGGGCGCGCAGCACCGACCGAAACGGCCGCCCGTCAGCAAACTCCACCCGCAGCAGCGCATCGATCCGGTTTTCAGAGAGACCGGCGACACCGACGGTTTCGCCGACCAATCCGTCGCTTCCGCAGTCGATGGTCCAGCGCTCGTGCCGACTCGACGGCTCGTCGATCGTCACGATCTCACCCACGAGGACGCAACGGTTGGGGAGCTCCGGTTTCAGGTCGGCGCCGCGGGCGCGGAAGCGTGACGTCTTCCAATGGACCTCCACGCGCCCTTCTCCGATTTCACGAAGCTCGAGCAGCGCCGGCGCCATCGGATGGGCGCCGGCCGGAAGCACACGCAGCAACAGAGCGACGGCCAGCCCCAGGACCGGCCAAGCCCGGTTCACGGAGAATCGACCCAGCTGCGCAGCAGGTAGTGGGCGATCGAGAAAGAAGGCGGCACCACGAGCTCGCCCGCTGCGCCATCCAGGGCAGCGCGGATCACGTTACGATCGAACCAGCGTGCATCTTCCAGCTCGACGGGATCGACCACCACGGACTCGGTCTCTGCCGCGGCAATGCATCCGATCATGAGCGACGACGGAAACGGCCACGGCTGGGATGCGAGATAGCGGACGTCCCCGACCACGATGCCCGACTCCTCGACCACCTCACGGCGGACCGCCTCCTCGATGGTCTCGCCGGGTTCGAGATAGCCGGCCAGTGCCGAGTACATGCGCGCGGGCCAACCGCGCGAGCGTCCCAGCAAACAGCGGTCACCGCGCACCACGGCCGAGATCACGACCGGGCTGGTGCGCGGAAAGTGCTCGGCGCTGCAATCGATGCAGTTGCGCTGGGAACCACCAAAGACCTGGCGCGTGCGTCCACCGCAGGCCGGACAGTGGCGATTTCGCTGCTGCCAGTCCACAAGAGAACGCGCGTGAGCCGCGATGCCGGCGTCGCCGGGCGGCATCGAGGACGCGATGGCGCGAAGCTCTGCGAAGCAGGCCACGTCGGACACGCCGAGCTCGACCTCGGGCTTCTCGAGCGCGGACACGTCGACGGCGAAGTGGGCCACGCCGTCGGCGACCCCGAGCAGTACGGGCTCGGGCGGGGGGTCGAGATCCTCGAACAGGACCCACTTCGCCCAGGCCAGGGCCTGGGCAGCCGGGAGCTTCACCATCGGTTCCAGCCGCCAGACGGGAAGGAAACGGGTCTTCTCGTCGGCGAGCTGGCGCTCCAACCAGGCGGGGTCGGTTCGCTTGTGGCTGACCCGATCGAGTGGGCTCCCCGAAAATGCCGGACCGTCCGCCACGCCCGCCCCTAGGCCTCGAGCCACTCGGGGTAGGGAAGGCCCTTCTCCTTCAGGAATACTGGGTTGAAGAGCTTCGACTGATAGCGGGTGCCGTCGTCACCGAGGATCGTGACGATCGTGTGTCCCGGGCCGAGCTGCTTCGCCAACCGGATCGCACCGGCCACGTTGATCCCGCTCGAGCCGCCGAGACACAGGCCCTCGTGCTTCAGCAGGTCGAAGAGGATGGGGAGCGCCTCCTCATCGGGAATCTGGAATGCGTCGTCGATGGGAGCCCCGTCGAGGTTCTTGGTGACGCGGCCCTGACCAATGCCCTCGGTAATGGAGCTCCCCTCCCCCTTCAGCTCCCCGGTCTTGATGTAGCTGTACATGCAGGCGCCCATGGGATCGGCGGCAGCGGTTACGATCTCCGGGTTTCGCTCCTTCAGGAACATCGAGCAACCGGCCAGGGTGCCGCCGGTTCCGATGGCGCAGGTGAAGCCGTCGATCTTGCCCTCGGTCTGCTCCCAGATCTCGGGAGCCGTGGAGCGTTCGTGACCGGTGCGATTGGAGAGGTTGTCCCACTGGTTCGCATACAGCACGCCGCCCGGTTCCGAGTCCGCCAGCTCCTTGGCCAGTCGTTCGGCCACGTGAACGTAGTTGTTGGAGTCTTTGAAGGGAACAGCCGGGACCTCGCGCAGCTCGGCGCCGCACAACCGGAGCATGTCCTTTTTCTCCTGGCTCTGGGTCTCGGGAATCACGATGACGGTGCGATAGCCCCGGGCATTGCCCACCAGGGCCAGCCCGATGCCGGTGTTGCCCGCCGTGCCCTCGACGACCACGCCGCCGGGCCCGAGTTCCCCCCGTTCCTCGGCGTCGATGATGATGTACTTGGCGGTCCGGTCCTTGACCGATCCCCCCGGATTCAGGAACTCCGCCTTGCCGAGAATCGTGCACCCAGTCTCTTCCGAGGCCTTGCGAAGTCGGATGAGCGGGGTGTTCCCCACCGAGTCGACGAAGCCATCTCGTACGTTCACGGGATTCCTCAGTACCGAGTGAGTGAAGAGTCGATCTGGTCGATCCAGGCCAGGATGCCACCCCTCAGGTTCCAGACATTGCCGAATCCCGCTGCGCGCAACATCTCGACGGCCTTCGATGAGCGTCCGCCGCCCTTGCAATGCACGACGATGTGGGCGTCCCGTTCGAGCTCGTTCAGCCGACCGTGAAGCTGCCCTGACGGAATGTTCGTCCCATTCAAGCTGCAGATCTCGAGTTCGGCGGGCTCCCGCACGTCCAGCAGGACGAAGTCGGCTCCTTCGTCGCGAAGCTTCTCCAGCGCCACGGCGCTCACGTCCCACGGCGTCTGGGGCTTGGCATCGGGTTCCGGGGGGGCGGCACCGTTCTGGGTTCGAATGCCTCCGACGGCGGCGCAGGCACGATCCAACAGCGTGCCGGCGTCGGCCGGCTCGGCGACATTCACCCGCACCGACAGCATGGCGCGGCTGTCGGCCGTGTGGCCGCGGGCGAGGCTCGCGCCCGCGCCGAACACTTCCTGAAGCGGGCCCTCAAGAGCAGCACGAGCCGCTTCGTAGCCCGCGTCCGTGTTCGGACCGGCAAGCCGATCGACGAACTGGATCTCGATCGCGTCCATCGCGAACTTCAAGCCGGCGTCCGGGTGGGCCTCGATCGCTCGAATCATTCCCAGTGCCTTGCGCAAGGTATCGCGCAACACGTACGGGACGGGCACCGCGCCCCCGAAATTCTTGCGGGTAACCAGCAGACCGGCGCGGCCGTCGGTGGAATCGATGGCGTACTCGACGTCGTGCCCGATCAACACCACGCCCGGCCCCTCGGGCACGTGAGCGTAGTTGGCCACGTCGATCAGCAGGCCTTCCACGGTCTTCTGCTGGATGAACGAATGGAAGATCCCGATGAAGGGATGGAGATCGACGGCCAGCTGGGGATCCGGGCTGACGAAGAACTTGACAGAGATCCGTTTCGGGTGCATGGCCTCTACTGAGTGGCGAGGGACTCCTGCGCCGGCTGGCCCGCGACGGCGACTTCCGGCGCGAGCCTGGCCTCGCAGGCGTGGCTCGCTTCGATGAAGAGCTGGGCTTCCTCGATCCGTTGCTTCGCAAGGTCCGTGTCGACACGGGCCGGCGGATTCGCGTGACGGTCGAGCAGGTACCGACCGAACTTGCCCTTGGCGAAGCGATCGAAGAATCGTTCGTTCTCGAAGAACCGGGTCTTGAACTGCTGGACGATGTCGTCCGCGTCCTCGGTCACGTCGATGTATTCGATCCGCACCAGGGCTCGTGCCGCCGAGAGCATGGCCGAGTAAGCGCCGTCTTCTGCGCCTTCGGCGTCACCCTCGTCCAGTGTGATCTGGGCATCGAAGGCTTGGGACTCGGCCTTCACCACCTCGATGCCGAAGAGCGACACCACCTCGCCGGCGCATTCACCAACGCCGAGATCGCCGATGGTAAATTCGCGTACATCACTCCAGTCGGAATAGAAATCCGGACCGTCCACGTACGCCGGAACCTTCATGAAAGGCTTGATGATCTCACGCGCGTTGCGCTTGCCGATGCGCGCCATCCAGCTCTGGAAGCTCTCGTTGGGCTCGCGTCCCTGGACGTAGCCCTCAGTGAGCGCCTCGACCGCTTCGGGAATCGCCTTGCTCGGAACCGAGCCCACAGCCAGGCCATAGCTGCCCGCGTTTTCGGTCCATTGCCCCCCCAAGATCACCTGGAAATGAGGAACCGTGCGGCCGTCGATCTTGCGGCTGTTGCCGTAGAAGCCAATGTCGGCCACGTGGTGCTGACCGCAGCTGTTGAAGCAGCCCGAGACCTTGATCTTCAGGTCCTTGATGGCCTGGGGCAGCGAAGCCGACTTCGCGCCGAGTCGGTTGCGCAACTCACCGGCCAGACCGCGGCTGGAGGCAATTCCGAGCTTGCAGGTGTCGGTGCCGGGGCACGACGTCACGTCGATGATGCTGCCGGCGCCGGGCGACGCAAGACCGGCCGCGTCGAGCGCTTCGTACAACGCCGGCAGATCCTCGCTGCTCACAAAGCGAAGCACCATGTTCTGCTCCACGGTGGTGCGGATGTTGTCGCCTGAATACGTGCGGGCGATATCGACCAGCGCCCGGGTCTGGTTGGATGTCATGTCGCCCAGGGGAAGCGCGATCGTCACCAGTGAGTATCCCGACTGGCGCTGATGGTAGATGTTGGTCGCGTACCAGGTCTTGAAGGCGTCGGAATGCTCGCCGGGCGGAAGCGGTGCGGGCAGACGCGCCGGTTCTCCCTGCGTCCGCGGCATGTCGTCCAGGAACGCCGTATGGCGCGGATCGTGGGGAATCGTCTTCTTCTCTGCCTCGACCAGACGCCGGAACTCTTCGATCCCGAGCTTGGCGACCAGGAACTTGATGCGGGCCCGACCGCGGTTCTTCTTCTCGCCGAGACGCGCAAAGACCCGGGCCACCGCCTGCATCTCCTTGAGAAACTCCTCTTCGGGAGTGAACTCGCTCAACAGCTTCGCCTGGTGGGGTACCGGGCCGAGGCCGCCGCCGACCACGACCTTGAAGCCGCGCTTGCCGTCCTTCTCGCGCGCGAGCCAGCCAGCATCGTGCAATTGGATCAGACCGCACGCCTCGTGCTCACAGCCCGAGAACGCCGGCTTGAACTTACGGCCGAAATCCTGGACGTCGGGGTGACCGAGCATGAACTCCATCAACGCGCGGGCGTACGGCGAGACATCGAACGTCTCGGTCTTGCAGACGCCGGCGCGCGGGCAGGCGGTCACGTTCCGGACCGAGTTCCCGCAGGCTTCGCGCGTGGTAATTCCAACGGCCGCCAGGCGCCGCATCATGTCCGGTGTGTCTTCGATGTGGATGTAGTGGAGCTGAAAATCCTGACGGGTGGTGACGTGCAGGATTCCGTCGGAGTATTCCTCTGCGCAGTCGGCGAGCACTTCGAGCTGCTCGGGAGTCACGCCGCCACCCGGAATCTTGATGCGCTGCATGCCGGGCGCATCCCAGAGGGTTTCGGATCCCTTGGTGGGCCGGTCGGCGAAGGCCAGGGTGGCTTCGGCGATGCCGTCGTGGCGCTGGCCGTTGTCGTAACGCTGACCGTAGACGCCGCGACGCAGCCGCGTCTCCGCGAAGACCTTCTCGTCCAGCTTCCCCTGGCTGCGGAGCTGGAGCTGGCTCTCGAAGTCGTCGATCTCGCTGGCCCAACCGGGATCCATCTGGCCGGCGAGCTGCTGCTTCCAGCGGAGGGGAGGACTCGACATGGGATCTGGCTCCTAGCGAGGCCCCGGCAGTCTGCT
Source organism: Deltaproteobacteria bacterium (assembly GCA_004356735.1). Classification (GTDB taxonomy): domain Bacteria; phylum Myxococcota_A; class UBA9160; order UBA9160; family SMWR01; genus SMWR01. Next base: position 1,255 of record SMWR01000037.1, on the reverse strand, counting down.
CACCCGGGCCTGTGCAATCTGGAACGTCCTGATGGTACTCCCAGCCGGGACGTCCGCAGCCAGACCCCCAAGCTGGCCGGGCCGCGCGTGGCTTCGGAGAGTGACGTCTCGCCGGGAAAATTCCAGACTAACCGATCGTAGATTTATCGTCTAATTCCCTACTCCCTGACTCAACTATTTGGCGTGCTATCCACACGCCTCAGATCCGATGCGTCGCAGCCCGTGAGGTGACATGAATCAACCGATCCCAGCCGAGGTCACGATCCTCCAGGATTCGTGAAGCAGCAGGCCCTCCGGCCGATGAAGACACGCTGGAGCCAGGCCGAAAGATTTCGCAATCAAGGAGCGTCATGGCTGGAATCCTGAGTGAGGCAACGCGTGCGCTGATGGACGGCGTCATGGGGCTGGTGCCCTTGTCCCTCCGTGACCTCGGAGAAGAGGTCCGGGAGAGGCTCGCGCGAGCCCCGCTCCGGCTGAATGAGTACGGATACGATCCGTACGGATTCAATCTCGAGTTTGCCTGCAAGATCCTGGTGCCCACGGCCGCGCTGTACCGGTACTACTTCCGCGTCGACACCTTCGATATCGACCGCGTGCCCGAGGGCCGCCTGCTCCTGATCGGCAACCACTCGGGCCAGTTCGCCTACGACGGCGCCATGCTTTCGGTGTCGATGCTGCTCGAGGCCGAGCCACCGCGGCTCACCCGCGGCATGGGCGAATACTTCCTGTGGAAGCTCCCGTGGGTAGGGACCACCGCGGCTCGCACCGGCCAGATGGTCGGCACTCCCGAGAACTGCGTCGGCATGCTCGAAGCAGAGGAGTGCGTGATGGCCTTTCCAGAAGGAGCGCGAGGTGCCAACAAGCCCTACAGCAAGCGTTACCAACTGCAGCGCTTCGGCCAGGGTTTCATGCGGCTCGCGCTTCAAACCAACACGCCGATCCTGCCGGTGGGCATCATCGGCGCCGAAGAACAGCAGCCGGGTATCGCCAACTTCGAAACACTCGGCCGCGCCCTGGGATTACCGTCCCTCCCGATTACGTTGACGTCTCCCTGGTTCGGCATCTTCGGACCCGTCATGGCGCTGCCCACCAAGTACCGCATCTACTTCGGTGAGCCGCTCAGCTTCGAAGGCGACGCCAACGAAGAGGACGAAGCCATCCAGGAGCGCGTCGAAGTCGTGAAGCAAGCGATGCGCAAGCTGATCGACCGCGGACTGCGCGAGCGCACCGGTATCTTCAGCTAGGCATCTCAGCT
>SMWR01000214.1 GCA_004356735.1 Deltaproteobacteria bacterium | reverse complement strand
TGAGCGATCAACCGGTCCTGACCGAACTCGACGACGACGGGGTGCTGCTCGTCAGCTGGAACCGGCCGCGCAAGAAGAACGCCTTCAACGATCCCCAGTGGGACGGCTTTCGCGACGCGCTGAACCAAGCGCGCGAGAACGACGCCGTCTCGGTGGTGGTCGTGACCGGAGCCGGCGACGACTTCTCGGCCGGCGTGGACCTCAGCAGCTTCATGAGCGCCGAAGACCGGGACGACGGCCAGCCCAACGGCTACTTCGGCTGCATGGACGCGCTCTTCGCCTTCGACAAGCCGCTGATCGCCGCAGCCAAGGGCGCGGGCGTCGGCATCGGGGCCACCTTCCTGTTCGCGTGCGACATCGTCTACGTCGGTGAGAGTGTCCGGCTGCGGCTTCCCTTCGTGAACCTGGGACTCGTGCCGGAGGCGGCCAGCTCCTACCTGCTGCCCCAGCTGATCGGCAGCCAACGCGCCGCCGAGCTCTTCTTCACCGCCGAGTGGATCAATGCCGAGCGCGCGGTCGAAGTGGGAATCGCCGCTCGCGCCTTCCCCGACGACCAATTGCTCGACAAAGCGCTCGAGAAGGCTCGCGAGATCGCCCAGTGGCCGGTCTCAGCACTGCGCGCCACCAAACGCACGCTGATGCTGGCCCACAGGGCCGGCATCGAGGCCGCGCGCAAGGTCGAGGATGAAGGCATGACCCAGCTGGCTGGTTCGCCGGCCAACGTCGAAGCCATTCAGGCCTTCCTCGAAAAGCGAAAGCCGGACTTCAAGAAGCTGCGCTGATCGGGTCAGCGCGCGCAGCGCCGAACCAAAAACCGTATGCTCCGGCGGCTGACGCCCACCCGGAGACCCTGTGACCGCTTCCGACCGCGTCCGCGCTGCTGCGGGCGCGGCCTCGCTCAGACCCTTTCGTGCTGCCTATTGGTTCGGGGGCTTCAACGGCCTCACGTGGATGGTCATCCTCGGCACGCCGACGTTGCTGCTGGCCGAGAAGCTCGGAGCCACGGCGTTCCAGGTCGGGCTGCTGTCGTCGTTCGTGTTCCTGTTCCTGCCGCTGCAGGTGATCTCGACTGCCTTCCTGGCGCGACTCGGCTTCCGACGCCAGATGGTGCTGGCCTGGTCCGTGCGGGCGACGTTCGTGCTGGTCCCGTTGGCCCTTTCGATGCTGGCACCGGAGGAGCCACGGCGCTGGATGGCCGACCTGCTGATCGTCAGTGTGATGGCCTTCTGCATCGTGCGGGCGTTCGGCATCGCGGCCCACATCCCGTGGATGGCGGCGATCCTGCCCGACGCGGCCCGCGGCCGCTTCTTCGCCACCGATCACGGGATCGTGAGCGCTGTCGGCGTGGTGACCCTGCTGCTGTGCGCAACCCTCTTCGAACAGCTCTCGTCCTGGAATGCCTTCAGCATCATCTACGTGATCTGCATCACGGGCTCTGCCTGCGCCGTCTTCAGCCTCACCCGGCTGCCGGACGCGGCGCCACCGCCGGCGATTCCGATCTCCAAGTTGCCCAGCGCGGCGCGGCGCTTCTGTCTCCAGCCCGGCCTGTTTCGCCACTACCTGATCCTGAGTCTGCTGGGCTCGATCGTGGCCTCGTCCTTGGCGAACTTCACGATCTACTACCTGAAGGTCGAGGCCGGATTGACCTCGAGTCGGATCCTGATGTTCACGGCGGCCCAGTTCGCCGGCATGATCATCGCCATGACGTTCGTCCGCCGATCCATCGACGTCGTGCCGATCCGGCGTTTCTTCCAGGTGGCCAGCGCGATCATCGGCCTGGTCTGCCTCTACTGGCTGTTGCTGGTGACCGGCTCCGACGGCCTCATGCCGCTGTTGCCCGGAGCCTACATGCTGTTCGGCATGGCCTTCGCCATCAACAACGCCACCCACTTCACGTTCCTGCCCGAGCTCTCGGAAGAGCACGAACGCCCGGTCGCCATCGCCGTCTTCACGGCCACGCTGGGATTGTCGTCCGGCCTCGCCCCGATCCTCTGGGGCCTGTTCCTGAAAGAGTCCGGACAGACCGCGGGCATCGTGGATTCGAACTTCGCCGCCTTCTTCGCGATCGGAATCGCTGTCTCAGTACTGATGGTGACCCTCTTCGCACGGCTGCCGGACCATCGGCCCCATGCAAACCGCTAGAAGGGTTGGGACCCAAGCCAATCCGGCGCGCGTTGCACTTCCATCAAAAAGCTCCCGACATAGCGGACGGGAAGCGCCGAACGAAGTTCCAGCTGATTCCCTTGGCAGCCGAAGAAGAGGTGCACTATTTCGACCCCAAGGGGGGCGCTTGTCGCACTGGAAACAGCTGGACCTCTCCGTGCTCTCGCTGCGGGAGCTGAAAGATCTCCAGCAGCGGATTGGGCGCGAAATCAGCCAGCGCCAGGAGGAAGGGCTCCGCTGGCTCCGCGAGCACAGCGGCGGACTCGTCGAGAAGCGCGGACCCGTCTACCGCAATCCCCACAACTCCGCCGAGACCTGGTCGGGCCGTGGCAAGCAGCCCGGCTGGGTGGCCCAGGCGCTGACCGAAGGGCACTCGCTGGAGTCGCTGACCAAGGACGTGGGCGCGTCGGACGACTTCCTGCCGATCAAGGCCGGCGAAAAGTCGAGCTAGAGTGCAGACGTCTTGACGACCCTGGCATGGGGCCGTTCGGGCACCGACTCGGCCAGGAACCAACGAAACCAGATCAAGCCACGCGAGTGACCGGCAGTGGACAGCCAGTTCGGGATGCCGGGATCCTGTGGCGCGATGGCCAGGCGCCAGGAGCCGTCGTTCTCGTACTGGACCTGTCCCCCGTTGAGCGTCACCTGCTCGTAGCGGTAGTCGTAGGTCTGAAGATACGGGTTCCACAGACAGACGTTCCAGAAGGCGCAATCCGGCGAGCGTCCCTCCAGCAGCAGGACCTCGTCTTCGCCGATGTCGAAGAAGCCCATGCCGTAGGCCGCGTCGGTGGCCGCCCAACCGTAGGTGACCCTTGGCTGTGCGTAGGGTTCGTCGACCGTATTGAGTTTCGACTCGTCATACGCCAGCGGAAAGATGTTGAGCAGATCGCGCAAAAAATTGGCCGCGTTGCGGAAACGGCACGCCGTATCGGCATCGCTCGTTCGTGGCGGCGGAGGCGCATCGTCGGTTTCGATCGCCCAACTCACCTGCCTGTCATTCAGCGGATCCGTCAGGTAGTCGCGCGTCACGAGGGCGACGGCGTCGGGCTCGAGCTTCATCCAGTTGCCAGGGCCCGAAGGCTCGTTCGGACTCACCACGATCTCGAAGCTGCCGTCGTTGGAGAACTCCATGTCCCGGTCGTTCAGCACACAGACGGCCCGGTTCGACCAGCGGCCGTCATTGGGGCCGCCATATACGCTGATGGACATGTAGGCGGCGTCACCGCGCACACCCCGGATCCGGTAGGTGCGGTCGGGGTCGATGGCCGTGTAGTGGTAGTAGGCGTCGGCGTTGTCGCCTCCCCACTTCTTGGTGGGGCCCACGATGGAAACCAGGGTGGGCCGGGAGGAGTCCCCCCAGAGGTAGCAATCGAGGGCCACCTGGAGGATCTGGGTGATCCAGCGATAACCCTCGACGACGCTGGCCTCATCCGTTGCCGCCCGAGGACCCTCGAGGAATAGCCGCTCCGCGCCGCGCACGACGTCCATCAGCTCGTGGAAGGCCTCGGTGGTCTGGTAGGTTCGCGTTGCCATGAGCTGGCCTTCGGTGAGCTCTAGGCCGTCGGTGCTGCCACCTTGTAGAGCTTCGCGGCATTGTCGAAGAGCAGCTTGCGGCGGATCCGCTCCGGCTGTCCGACCAGACCCGCATCGATTTTTTGCCGCACGTTGCCATAGAGACAGACCGGGTGGGGATAGTCGGTCTCGAACATGATGTTGTCCTCGCCGATGACGTCGATCAGGCGCTGGGGCGCCAGCTCCTCGAAGAAGTAACAGCCATAGACCTGCCGAGCGAAGTACTCGCTGGGCAGCATCGTGAACTCGGGCCGTTCGGCGGAAACATTTGCATATTTGAAGCAGTGATCGGCCGCTTCGAGCAGAAACGGGATCCACCCGATACCGCTCTCGACGGACACGAACTTCAGCTTCGGGAAGTGCGGCAGAACGCCCGACAGCAGCAGATCGACGATCGACTTGCCGTTCTCGAGCAGGATCGAGACCGTGCTGCGCACCACCGTCGGCGCGATGCCGTGGGCCGCAACCCGTTCCGGCGAGAACTCTTCGGTGAAGTTGGCGCTTCCGATGTGGAAGCTGATGGGGAGATCCGCGTCCTGGGCGGCGGCGTAGAAGCGATCCCAATGCTTTTCGCCCAGAAACGGCTGGCCGAGGTCCTGGGGCTCGCCCGCGAAGAGCACGCCCTTGTGGCCCAGCTTGGCACAGCGCTCGATCTCCTTCACGCTGGCATCGACGTCCCAGAAGGGCGTCGCCATGATCGGAATGAAGCGATCGGGATTCGGCTCGATCCAATCGATCAGGAAATCGTTGTACGCCCGGACACAGGCCAGCATCAGCTCAGGATCACCCAGTTTGAGAAAGCCCTGGTTGCCGAAGCCGCCAACGTTGGGATAGAGGGCCATCGCCCAGATGCCGATCTCGTCCATGTAGTCGAGGCGCGCCTTCGCGTCGTACGAAGCTTTCGGCACTTCGTCCATGTTGCGTGGCGCCGCGGGGAAGGGCTCCTTCCAGCCCGCGACGGCGGTGTGCCCGACGGGGACCAACGGCGCGTGATCACCGATCTGCCAGATGTCGACGCCGTCATCGTTGCGGACGATGTGGGGCGCCTTGTCGCGAAACTTCGCCGGCACGCGGCTGGTCCAGACGTCAGCAGGCTCGGTGATGTGGGTGTCGGCGTCGATCACCCAGTCCAGCTTGGGATCCTTCGGCATGGCTCTCTCCTACAGCGAACCTGACGGGGTAGCCCAGTCTACCAGTTCATACGGCAAGCACGAAAGAACAGTTGACGCACGGGCGGGGTCTTCTTCACACTGAGCCACCCCGTGATCCACAGCGTCGAGGAGCCGCCATGAGTTGGGATCTCGTGATTCGGTCGGGCCGCGTGGTCGACGGCACCGGCATGAAGAGCTTTACGGCCGACGTCGCCGTGAAAGACGGCCGGATCGCTCGCGTGGGCCGGGTGAACGAGAGCGCCCTGCGCGAGATCGACGCCGACGGCTGCTGGGTCACGCCCGGCTTCATCGACGTCCACACCCACTACGACGTTCAGCTCGACTGGGACCCGCTGGCGACGCCGTCTTCCTGGCACGGCGTGACCACGGCGCTGGCCGGCAACTGCGGCTTCACGCTGGCACCCGCGAAACCCGAAGATGTCGGCTGGCTGGCCGGCATGCTGTCGCGGGTCGAAGGCATGTCGCGGGCAGCCCTGAACGAAGGACTCCGGTTCAAGGGCGGGAGCTTCGGCGACTACTGGAGCCGATTCGACGGCAAGCTCGGTATCAATGTCGGAAGCTTCGTCGGCCACTGCGCCGTGCGGCGCTGGGTGATGGGAGACGACGCGTCGGAGCGCGAGGCAACCCCCGCCGAGATCGAAGCCATGCAGCAGCTGGTGCGCGAATCCATGCAGCAGGGTGCCATGGGTTTCTCGACCTCCCAGATCGAGGTCCACGTGGGCGAAGACGGTCGGGAGGTTCCGTCGAACCATGCGTCAAGTGAAGAGATCGTGGCTCTCGCTTCGGTTCTCGCCGAGTTCAACCGCGGTTCGGTGGAAATCATTCCGCACAGCTTCGCCCAGGGATATGACGAAAGCGATCGTCAGCTCCTGAAGGACATCTACCGCGTCTCGGGACGCCCCATCGAACTCAACATCCTGGTCCCGAACCCGCACCATCCCATGGGCTGGCGGGCGACCCTCGACTTCTGCAACGAAGCTTTCGAAGAGGGCATCCGCCTGCACCCAATGTTCACGACCAACCAATTGGAGCTGCACCTGAAGCTTTCCGACACCTTCGTATTCGACGAAATGCTGGCGTGGCGCGAAGCGCTCACCCGGCCGGAGCCAGAACGATCGAACGCGCTTCGCGATCCCGCGATGCGCGCTCGGATGCGCGCCGAGTTCGACGATCCTGCCAGCCGAGCCATCTCCTTCGAGTGGAAGGGTCTCGAAGTCGAGGCGGTGGCAGACCCGAGCCATGCCAGCTGGATCGGTCGCACCGTCCCCCAGCTGGCCGAGGCGCGCGGCATCGACCCGCTCGACGCCTTCCTGGACATCTCCCTCGAGGAGAACCTGGAAACCCGCTGGCAGACGAGACTCGATGAGGTCGCGCGCCAGTTCATCCACCACGTCGTCGCCACTTCGGTGGTCGACCCGATCGTGATGCCGGGCTCGAGCGACGGCGGCGCCCACCTGGCATCCTTCGTCGGAGCGGACTACACCACGCGGCTGTTGACGGAATGGGTGCCCGAGCCGCTGACGCTCGAGCACGCCGTCTGGCGCAACACCCTGATGCCAGCGACCGTTCATGGCATCGAGAACCGCGGCGTCCTGCGCGAGGGCGCGTTTGCCGACATCCTGGTGATGGATCCCGACCGCCTGGCCGTTGGCAAGGTTCGCCTGGTCAAGGACTTCCCCGCCGACACGGAACGCTACGTTGTCGACGCGGAAGGCTATGTCGCCAGCATCGTGAACGGCCAACTGCTGCTCGAGAACGGCCAGCACAGCGGCGCGCTACCGGGTCAGGTGCTGCGGGGCGGTTGAGCGGAAGTTTCTGCCTCATCGCCCGCTCAAGGTCGTGTCGGCAAGTCCGATCCAGGAGTCGTGGATTCCAGCTGCCAGGAAAGGCCCGAGACCTCGGTCTTGTGGAAGGCAACGTTGAAGGTCGTTCCAATGACGCTGCACACGACCAATCCCGTCAGCATCGCCAGGAGTGCTGCCGACCGGGCGCCGCGACGTCGTAGCCAGGGACTCAGGACCTCGCTTGCATAGAAGGCAAATGGGAGGGTGACCGCCGAGAGCGACGTCCCCTTCACCACGGCGAACCAGGGGTTGCGCCAGGTGTAGTAGGCGTAGCCGGCGAGGGCGAAGCCCGTCATCAACAGCAGGGGAAGATCGGGGCGCCCGGCTCCGCTCGCGATCCGCCGCACACCGCGGACCATGCCGATGCCGAACGCCAGCGTCGGAAGCAGGGCGAGAAGCAATGTAGCAGTCCCCAGGCGTGTCACGAGGGGATCGTCGGTGGGCAGGAAGAAGCGATGGCCGTCGAACCAGAGCGTCACGAAGGTGCTTCCCCAGACCGACTCCAACAGATCGGGGTTCAGGAGCTGGGGATCGGTCCAGGTCGCCGCCGGCAAGGAGACGTAGTCCGACAACGAACGCTCGCCCGGTGGCATTTCGAGCATCTGTGCGTGGGCCGCTAGCCCGATCGGCTGGATGAATCCGAATTGCACGAGATTCCGAATCAGGTACGCGCCCCCGGTCAACAGGGTCAGGGACGCGACGATGGCAACAGCGCGCAGCGCCGGCTGCCAGGCTCGGGTCCTCCAGCCCTCGATGGCATAGGTCAGCACTGCAACCAGCGGGGCCAGTGCGCCCGTCAACTTGGTCAACAGCGCCAGGCCCGCCGCGAGGCCCACGCAGACCGTGCGCCGCAGCCTGCCGCCGTTGCTCTTCACGGCTGGAGGCTCCGTCGCGAGCCCCCACAAGCTGATGGCCAACAGCAGGGCCAGCAAGACTTCCTCGTTCACCATGGCGGAAATCTGGATCTGGGCCGGTAGATAGAGCACCAGGCCGGCCGCCAACCAGGCGCGAAGCTCGTTGCCGGGGTCGGTCCGACGAATCAACGAGAACGCGAGCGCCGCGACCCCGAGCCCGAAGGCCGCGCTCGCGAGTGGTATGGCGCGGACCACCAGCTCGCGGTTGCCCAACGACTCGCACATCTCCCAGATCACGGCGCCAACCACGAAGTAGAGTGGTGGATCGACCGTCGACCAACCCGCGCGAGGATCGGGCAGCTGCCAGTCTTCACTCAGGCGGTAGATGTACCGCCAGTTCCCACTGGCATCGAAGCCCTGATCCGGCGGGTAGTGGAGCGCGTTCCAGACACGGATCCCCACTGCCAGCACCACGAGTGCCAGACCCAGTGCGCGCCATGCCCGGACGCTCCCCATCACGGGGACAATAGACTACTTGGCGGGAGGTATCAGGGCAGACACGTCGATCGAGCCCGTCCACAGTCCGCCCGCAAAGCCGCCATCGGTGAAGACATTCTCGCCATTGACGTAGCTGGCAGCAGGGCTGTTGAGGAAGGCGAGCACCCAGCCCTGTTCCTCCGCGGTCGAATTGCGGCCAATGGGCTTCGGGAAGCTGTCCATGAAGTCCTGGCTCGTCTGCTCCACGAAGTGGGGCATCATCGGCGTGTCGGTGGGACCGGGGCTGATGCAATTGATGCGAATGCCGGTCTCGGGTGTGAGCGTCGTCCCGCGCGAAAGCGTGTAGAAGATGGAGCACATCTTCGAGAAGGTGTACGGCTCGAAATCCGGATCCTGTGCCTTCTCCTCCACCCAGGCCTTGGCCTCGGCGTGGTCGCTGATCGCCATCAGCGGCTTCAGCGACTCCTGCATGGCGAGAAAGCCGACGCCGGCGGCAGAGGACACGCTGGCGATGGCGGAGCCGGACTTCATGTGGGGAATACAGGTCTCGGTCAGGTGTCGCAGACCGACGAAGTTGACGAGCATGACGTCGACCTTGGGGAATGAATGTCCGGGCAACCCCGCGGAGTTGAACAGCGCGTCGATCGGCCCGCCCTTCACCACCTCGGTCACGGCGGCCTCGATGGCGCTTGCATCGCGAAGATCGACTTCGAGGAACGTCACATCGTCGATCGGGGGCTTCTTGATGTCGAGGGTCACGACCTCGCCACCCAGACTCTGGACGATGCGCGCGGTGGCTTCGCCCATTCCCGACCCGGCGCCCGAGATGAGCACCCTTTTTCCCTCGTAGCTGAACAGATTCTTCACGGTGCGTAACTCCTGTATGCTCGAACGGAACAGGATAACACCGGTTCCGACGTCATGATCGACCTGAAGCAAGAAGACGGCCTTTGCCTGCTGCAAATGAACAGCGGAGAGAACCGCTTCAACCCCGAACTCCTCGAGGCCTTCGAAGCCGCCCTCGATGAGGTGGAGGCTTCGGAAGACACCACGGCGCTCGTGACCACGGGTGAAGGAAAGTTCTATTCAAATGGTTTGGATCTCGAATGGTTGATGGGGCCCGGTGGACGCGATGCCGAAGCCTTCGTCTCGCGCGTCCAGCGCCTCTTCGCCCGGCTGCTGACACTCTCCGTGCCCACAGTGGCCGCGATCAATGGTCACGCATTCGGCGCGGGGGCGATGCTGGCGATGGCCCACGATCTGCGTGTGATGCGGGAAGAACGTGGCTACTGGTGCATTCCCGAGGTCGATCTGGCCACCGCACGCCCGCTCTCCCGGGGCATGGCCAGCTTGCTCGACCTGAAGCTACCGACCCAGACCTATCACGCCTGCGTACTCACGGCGCGGCGCTACCCGGGGCTCGAGGCCCTCCCTGCCGGGATCGTCGACCGCTGCGCGTCCAAGGACGAATTGCTCGGCGTAGCGCGGGCGATGGCTCTGGAGCGGGCCGGAAAACACCGCCCGACGGTTGCGGTGCTGAAGCAACGGATCTTCGAACCGGTCATCGCGGCGCTCAACGAAACACACCCGTTCTCGGACTGAATCGCGTCTCGCCATCTCTGCTAGCTTCGACCCGCCATGAATCTACACTACGACGAGGCCACCGAACGATTCCGGATCGAGCTGCGCGAATGGCTCGAGGGCAATCTCCCCGACGAGCAGGAACGGCTGGCTGAACCCACGCAGTCGTCGGCCGATCTACCGGACTGGGCACGACAGTGGCAGCGGCGTCTCTTCGATGCGGGTTGGCTCGTCCCCGGCTGGCCGCCCGAGTTGGGCGGCAAGAACGCCACACCAATCCAGCAACTGGTCTACTTCGAGGAGATGGCGCGCCTACCCCTGATGCGCAGCTACAACGTCCAGGGCCTCACGATCATCGCGCCGGCGATCCACGACTTCGGAAACGATCAGCAGCGCGAGTCTTACGTGCTTCCCACCCTGCGCGCCGAGATCTCGTGGTGCCTCGGCATGAGCGAGCCGGGCGCCGGCAGCGATCTGGCCGGCCTCTCGACGCGCGCCGAACTCGATGACGACCACTTCATCGTCAACGGCCAGAAGGTCTGGACGTCGGGCGCCGAGCACTCCGATTTCTGTTTCTGCTTCGTGCGCACGGATCCCGAGGCTCCCAAGCACAAGGGAATCAGCGTGCTCATCATCGACATGAAGACGCCGGGCATCGATGTGCGACCGATGCCCGAACTCACCAACAAGGACCGAGCCGACTTCAGCGAAGTCTTCTTCGACGACGTCGAGGTGCCGGTCGAGAACCTGGTGGGCGAACTGAACCATGGCTGGGCGATCACGACCGGTTCCCTGGCCCACGAGCGCGGCATGCTCTGGACCACCCAGGTGTCCGAGCTCGAGAACCGGATCGAAGCCTTTCGGCAGCTCGGAGAGCGGCAGGACGGACACGGCCGCCGCCTGGCCGAGGACTCCGTCTTCCGGGACGAGCTCGCTTCACTCTACCTGGATGCCCAGGCCTTGAAGTTCATGGGCTATCGGGGCTTCGCAAAGATCAGTCATGGCCAGGCATCGCCCGAACATTCGCTGCTCAAGCTCTTCGGCAGCGAATTGACCCAGCGCCTGACCCTGATGGCCATGGAGCACGAGGGCGCCAGCGCCCTCGACATCGGCATGGACCCCTACAGCGTCGGCCGCTACAGCCGTCATTCGTTCACCATGCAGTACTTCTACTCGTTCGCGGGCACGATCGCGGGCGGCACCTCCGAGATCCAGCGCAACATCATCGCCCAACGCGTACTGGGTCTCCCGCGCGGCTAGCCCGCCCGACCCGACCGCAGCGCCGCGCGACAGACTTCTTCGGCAGCCTGCTAACCGGCCTCGAGCAGATCGGCGATGCGCGCGCGGTGTTCGGCGGCGGAGCCGAGCAGGGCTGCGTTGGTCTTCGCGCGCTTCACGAAGAGGTGCACGTCGCACTCCCAGGTGAAACCGGTGCCACCATGGATCTGGATGGCGTCCTGGGTCACGAGGCGTTGGCAGTCGCCGGCTGCGGCCTTCGCCATCGAAGCTGCCAGCCGACGGCGCGCGTCGTCTTCGCCGATCGTCATCATGGCGAAGTAGGCCACTGCACGGGCCTTCTCCACCGCCAACAGCATGTCGGCGCATTTGTGCTGCACCGCCTGGAACGAACCGATGGGTCGACCGAATTGGATCCGCTGCTTTGCGTGGGCGACGGTGGTGTCGAGGAGCGCCTGGCAGGCACCCACGGTCTCGAGAGCCAATGCGACCCGAGATTGGTCGAGCGCGCGCTCGAGGGCTTCGGCCGATTCACCGGGAATCCCCAGGACGCGGTCAGGTCCTACGGCGACGTTTTCGAAGCTCAGTGTGACGAGCGGTCGGCTCGCGTCGAGACTCTCGAGCTCTTCGACTTTCACCGCATCGCGCGGAACCACGAAGAGGCCGACACCGTCTCCGCTTGCGACCCGCGCCACCGCCAGCAGCTCGTCGGCCGTCGACCCGTCCAGGACGAAGCAGCGCTGTCCGTCCAGCCGGAAGCCGTCGCCATCCGGGACCGCCGCAAGCGATGCATCCACCGCCAAGCCGGTCCCGTTCTGGTTTCCGATCGCCAGCGCGCCCGTCAGCTCGCCGGCAGCGATGGCGGAGAGGAATTGCTCTTGCTGGGCGGCGCTCCCCGCCTCGCGAATCACAGGTTGAAACTGGGTGGTGGTGGCGACGAAGGGCCCGGGCGCCAGCGCGCGACCGTGCTCCTCGATCATCAGACCCAGCTCTTCGAAGCCGAGTCCCAGACCCCCGAACGCCTCGGGCACGGTCACGGCCGTCCAGCCGAGTTCGGTGGCGCTCTTCCACGGTTGGTCGACAGTCGAGCCGTTCTCAACGACCTCGCGGACCAGGCTCAGCGGGCACTGCTCTTCGAGGACCGTGCGTACGGTCCGCTGCAGCTCCGCCTGTTCTTCGCTGAGATCGAAGTCCATGAGTGGCTCTCCCTCTTCTGCTACCAGCCCTGGAGTTCGGGCAGGACTTCCTTCGAGAAGAGCTGCAGGCTCTGCTCTGCCACATCCACGTCCATGCCGCCGTAAAAGCTGACCATGTTCAGCTCGAAGTCGCCCATCAGCTCGCGGCGCCAACGAAGCTTCTCGAGGATCTGTTCCGGGGTTCCGAAGCTCTGCACCTGGACATAGGTCTGGGCCGCCACCTCGATCCCCACCTTGGCGAAGAGCTCACCGCTGGTGGCGTAGTAGTCGTAGCCCTTCACGTCCTTGAAGTGGTCGCTCATGATCTCGTAGTGGCGGATGATGGTCAGGAAGTAGTTCGACATGTACTCCTTCGCCATCTCTTCCGCCTTCGCGGCGTCCTGGTGGCAGAACATCAGATCGCCCGTCAGCGGGGGCGGCGCCTCGATCCCGTGGTACTTCTTGAACGCCGCTTGGTATTCCTTCAGGGTCTCTTGGGCATAGAGCTCCCACGGCTTCTGGGAGAACGTCATGAGACGGGCACCGAGCTGCGCACACTGCTCCACGGATTCCGGCGACATCCCGACGGCATAGAAGCGGTCGCGAAAACCCGACAACGGTCGCGGACGGATCGGCGTCAGCGGCTGGGGATAGAACTTTCCGTCGCCCGAGATCTCGCCGCTGTCGAGGGCGTCGATGATCATGCGCGCCCCCTCGTCGAAGCGCTCGCGGGATTCACCCATGTCGATCCCGAAGTGCTCGTACTCGATTCGCGACAGTCCGCGGCCGAGCCCCAGCACCGCACGACCGCCGGAGAGATGATCCAGCAGCGTGATCTTCTCGACCACGCGCAAGGGATTGTTCCAGGGCACGATCACGGCAGCGGTCCCCAGGCGGATCGTGCTGGTCTTGCCCGCCAGCCAGGTCAGGAACTGGATGTTGTCCGGAATGGCCGAATAGTCGGTGAAGTGGTGCTCGGCGGGCCAGTACTTGTCGAGGCCGAGGTCCTCGGCCTGCTCGGCAATGCGCATCTCGCCTCGGACCACGTCCTCGTCCTTCCCACGTCCGAGATAGTTCTGGAAAATAGCGAGTATTCCGACTTCCACTGCTTGCTCCTCTACTGGGTCAACGCCCGAGCACCAGGTCCCGGAAGCACCCGGACAGGGTGGCGTTGAAGATGTCGGCCCGTTCCCACTGCAGGAAGTGACCCGCACAGGGAACGACCAGTGGGCCGATGCGATTGGGGAATGCCAGCTCGCAGCGGCTCACGAAATCATCGGACAGTACGTGATCCTCCGGTCCCCAGAGGACCAGGGTCAGCGTCTCCACCCTTTCCATCAGACGGGGCAGCTCGGACGCAGCCCGACGGCCGGCGGCCAGCTGGTAGGGCGCCCAGCTCGCCAACATCTTCTCGGCCGGCGCGTACGGCTCGGTCATGAAGTCGACATCGGCGTCGCTGAAAGCATCGGGGACGGCCCAGAGCCGCGGACCATACATGCTGGCGACCCAGTCTCGGCGACGCTGCTCCGTGTCGAGCTTCTTGATCAGCTCGTCCGGCCGCTCGCCCTGCCAGATCCGGTAGTCGCCCGTAGCGTCACGAAGCATTGCGTTCGGATCGAGACCGGCCTTCTCGTAGACCTCGCCGAGGAACGGCGGAACGCTGTTGAAGAAGCAGAGTCGTTCGACGAACTTGCCGAAGCGCAGCGCCATGTCGAGGCTGACGACGCCGCCCACGTCCCCGGCCGCTACCGCACAGCGCTCGTGTCCGAGCAGATCGTGGACGAGCGCGTGCAAGTCCCTCGAATACTCGACGATGTCGTACTGGTCGGTCTGGGACAGGTCGGAGTCGCCATAGCCGCGCAGGTCCGGGACGATCACCTCGAAGCCGGCTTCGGCCAGCGGAAGGATGTTGCGCCACCAGATGCGCTTGGTCTCGGGCCAGCCGTGGATCAACAGCAGCGGGTACCCGCCCACGCCCTCGCGGATGAAGGCGATCTCCAGCTCGTCGCGCACGCGAGCTTTGTGGATCTCGAAGGCGTCCGGAGCGGGTGTCTCCGGCTGCTCGGGGCGAGCATGGCCGTGACGAAACTGCATGAAGGTCCTCTGCGGCTGGGTCTCGAGTCTAGCCCGGCTGGGCCGCAGCCTCCGTTCGAGGACCAAAGCGCAAATGCAGCTAGCGCCCCGGCGGATTGATCTTCCGTGATAGCATCACGAACTTACGACCTTCCGCGGCAGCCGGCCGCGCAACCTCCCGGAGATCCCCATGTCGAAAGTATTGGTGACAGAAGAGCTTCAGGCGTCGGCCCAGACGGTCTGGGAGCTGGTGCGCGAATTCGACGGCATCGCCAAGTGGCTCGGCCCCATGGTCCAGAACATGACGGTCGAGGGCGAAGGCGTCGGCGCCATCCGCACGATCGCCTTGCCCGGCGACATGAAGCTGCAGGAGCAGCTCGAGTCCTACGACGAAGCGGGGCGCAGCTTCGCTTACGCCATCCTCGGCGACGGTCCGCTCCCTGTCAGCAACTACCTGGCGACCCTGACGATCGTCGAGGTGGGCCCCAACACCTGTCGGGTCGAGTGGGGATCGAGCTTCGAGCCCAAGAACCCCGAAGCCGAAGTCGTCGCCATGATCGAAGGCATCTACAAAACGGGCATCGCCGGCATCAAGACCAACCTCGGCCTGTAAGTGAAACGCTCGCAGTTCGTCGCTTCGGCGAACTGCAAGCCACCGCTCCGGTGGCCGGCATCAAGGCCAACCTCGGCCTGTAAGTGAAACGCCCGCAGTTCGCCGCTTCGGTGGCCAGACGCTAGTTCCAGCGGCGGTCCAGGTAGGCGCCGATCTTGTCGATCGCCTGTTGCGCCTCGGGCAGCAAACCGGCAAAGGCGTGCCAGACGTGAAACAGGTCTTCCCAGACATCGAACTCCACGTCGACGCCAGCCTTTTCGGCGCGCTCGACGAGACTCCGGGCATCGTCCAACAGGACTTCGGCCGAGCCCACGTGCACCAGCAGCGGCGGCAGTCCCTCCAGATCGTCGAACAGGGGCGAGGCTCCGGGCGACTTCGCCGCTGGACCGGGCGCATAGGCGTCGGCCATCATCCGCAGGGAAGCCTCGGTCACGATGGGATCGAGGCCGGCCTTCGTCTGCATCGACTCGCCAGACAGGGTGAGGTCGACCCAGGGCGAGATGCAGATGCCGGCCGCCGGAAGCGGCTTCCCGGCGTTCCGCAGCGCCACCAGGGTGGCCACGGCGAGACCCCCGCCCGCCGAATCGCCGCCCACCGCCAGCTTCTCGGGGGCCAGACCCTGGTCGAGCGCGTGACCGTAGGCCGCGACGGCGTCGTCGATGGCGGCCGGGTGTGGATGCTCCGGCGCCAACCGGTAGTCGACGTTCAGGACCCGGGCTCTTGCGGCCCTCGACAGATTCGCGGCCAGATTCCGGTGGCTGTTCAGCGAGCCCAGGCAATAGCCGCCGCCGTGGAGGTACACGATCGCCCGGTCGGACGACGCCGCCTCGTCCGCCGTCACCCACTCGGCGGGAACACCGCCGGCATCGGTCGGCTCGCAGGTCGCAGCCTCGGGCGGCGGCGCACTGGCGGTCATGGCCTCCATGCTGGCCCGCATCTCGTGGACGGTGTTCCCCTGGAGCACGGGCACGGCCTTCAACATATCGAGAACGGTCTGGAGCTCGGCACTCGCCATCG
The DNA here is from genome assembly GCA_004356735.1 of Deltaproteobacteria bacterium. Taxonomy (GTDB): domain Bacteria; phylum Myxococcota_A; class UBA9160; order UBA9160; family SMWR01; genus SMWR01. Next base: position 3,148 of record SMWR01000214.1, on the reverse strand, counting down.
TGGCCTCCTCAGAGAGTGAGCACGGTGCGGATGCCGCGGCTCGCCTGCAGATCTTCCATCCCTTCGTTGATCTCTTCCAGGGGTCGACGGCCCGTGATCAGGCTCTCGAGATCCAGCCGCCCGGCCTGCCAGAGTGAGATCAAGCGCGGAATCTCGTGGAGCGAGTGACAGCTGCCCAGCAGCGTGCCCATCAGCTTCTTGCCCGAGATGACGAAGAGCGAGGCCAGACCGAGATCGATGTTCTGGTCGAGGGGGGGCGCACCGACGGCAACACAGGTTCCGCCGTTGCGGATCGCCGCCACGCCCATCGGCACCAGCGCCGCGAGGCCGGCGGTCTCGAAGGCATAGTCGACGCCGATCCCGTTCGTAATCTCGCGCACACAGCTGACGACGTCGTCCGAGGTCGGATCCAGGCAGTCCGTGGCTCCGAACGCCTTGGCCGCCTCGCCGCGCTCGGCCACCGGGTCCGAGACGATGATGCGCGAGGCGCCCGCAATGACGGCGCCTTGCACGGCCGACAGGCCGATGCCGCCAAGGCCCATGATCAGGACCGTGGCGCCCGCTTCGACGTTGGCCGTGTTGAGCACCGCGCCGACGCCGGTCTGGACCGCGCAGCCGATCACGCAGGCCACGTCCAACGGCACTTGCTGGGGAATCTTCACGGCGCCCGTTGCCTGGCAGACGACATACTCGGCGAAGGCCGCCAGATTTACGCCGCGCCCGATGACCTGCCCCTTGCGCGAAAGACCCGTGGTTCCGTCCGGAAGCGCGTTGGTCGCGATGCCCTGGGTGTTCACGCACTGGCTGGCATCGCCGCGGATGCACCAATAACAGCTGCCGCAGGGCGGAGCCGGCGAGAGCACCACGTGATCGCCGGGCGCGACGGAGGTGACACCCTCCCCCACCTCCTCGACGATGCCGGCGGCCTCGTGCCCCAAGATGATGGGCGTCGCAGCGGGAAACTTGCCCTCGGTGATCGACAGGTCCGAATGACAGATCCCGCAGTTGACGACCTTTACCTTCACGAAGCCGGGGTTGGGATCGGCGATCTCGACGTCGTCGTAGATCGCGAGGGGCTGTCCGACGGCCTCGAGGACTGCTGCTCGCATGGGGGGGCCTTTCGTTGCTGAAACGTGACGGGTTCAATCGTTGACGGGCGGCGCGAAGGTCGGGTTGCGCCGGAGACGGATGTCCTCGAGGCGAACTTCGCAGGTCTTGCGCCAGGCATCGTCCGCGAGGATGTAGAAGCGATTCTCCCGAATCGCTGCAACCACGCGATCGGCGATCTGCTCGGGCGGGACTCCCGTCTTCACACCTTCGTGAATGGCCTGCATCACGACCTCATGCTGAGTCGGGGCTTCGCCTTCGCTGCGCAGCGCATCGGGTCGGTTGCGGTCGGACTGATCGATCTGGGTCGCGATCAGCTCGGGACACAGCACCGATGCACCGACCTTGGCACCCATCAGCGTAAGCTCGTGATAGAGCGTCTCACTCATCGAGAGGACGGCATGCTTCGTCATGTAGTAGACGCCCGTGAACGGCATGGAGGTCACGGCGGCCATGGAAGCCGTGTTGATGATGTGTCCTTCTTCCCCGCGTTCGAGCATCAACGGCGTGAAGGTGCGAATCCCGTGGATCACGCCCCAGAGATTCACGTTGATGAGCCACTCGTAGTCTTTCAGGGGCGCTTCCCAGGAAACGCCGCCGGCGAAGACGCCGGCGTTGTTGCAGACGACGTGGATCCCGTCGAAGGCCTTCAGCGTCGCCTGGGCCAGGGCTTCCACCTGCTCGGCCTGACTGACGTCCGTCGGAACGGCCAGGGCTTCGACGCCGTCGGCCTCCAGGCCCTGGGCGGCCGACTGGAGCGCATCCTTCTCGACGTCGGCCAGCACGACACGCATGCCCTCGGCGCCGAACTTCCTGGCGAGTGCCAGACCGATTCCGCTGGCGGCGCCCGTCACGACCGCCACCTTCCCACGCAGATCCTTCATCGCAGTGGCCTCAGCGACCGCGCACGTCTCGCGGCGAGATCGCTTCTCCCAGGAAGGCCGCCGTCTGTGCCAGGCGATCCTTGACCGGATAGTTGGCGATGTTGACCCAGTTGCTCATGACGGTGTTGAAGCCGCCGACGACCATCTCGGTCAGGAAGTCCACGTTCTGGTCCCGACGCACGTCGCCGCGCTCCTGACCGTCCCGCAAGAGCGCTCCGAAGGATGCGTGAAGCTGGGAGAGTTGTTCACCGCTGTCGCCCGGTGGCTTGGCACGCATGATCTCCAGGATGAGATCGCGGGCCAGCAGCTTCCTCTCGCGCAGCAGCTCCGAGAGACGAAAGAAGCAGTGCTCAAGCTTCTGGGCGGTGGTCCCCGGCTCCGAACGCTCCTCTTCGAGCATCTGGTGCAGCTCGTCGATGCGCTCCTCGGCCAGCTGGCGGAAGAGATCCTGCTTGGTCGGGAAGTAGTTGAAGAAGGTCTTCTGGGCGACGTCGGCGTCGTCGGCGATCTGGTCCACCGTCGTGTCCGCAAAACCCTGGCGCACGAAGCAGCGCATGGCGGAGGCCATGATCCGCGCGCGCACCTCGCGCTTGCGCCGCTCGCGCCGGCTCAGCTCCGGTTCATTTTCGGCCATTCGATCTCCCGCAGAGGACTGGAAGCTAAAAATATAGCAGGCTGTAAGGCTAGCGTACGCTGAAACTTTATCCGGCCGGGGTCGCATCGAACCTCGACAGCAGCCGCTCGGGTGCGTCCAGCGACCTGGCGCGTCGAGGCCTGGCCTTCTAACGGGCCTGCCGGATGATCTTGGCCCAGCTGTCTCGCAAGCTGACGGTGCGGTTCAAGACGAGGCGTTCCTCGGTCGAATCCGGATCGACGCAGAAGTAGCCGAGCCGTTCGAGCTGATAGCAAGTGCCCGGGGCGGCTCCGGTGACGCTCGGCTCGAGATGGCCGGTCACCACCCGGAGTGAATCCGCTTTCAGGTGCGACATGAAGTCCTGGCCGGCTTCGTCGGTCCTGCTGGGATCTTCCCGATCGAAGAGCACGTCATAGAGACGCACCTCGGCCTCGATGGCATGCTCGGCCGACACCCAGTGGAGGGTTCCCCTGACCTTTCGACCGTCGGGCGCGTCTCCGCCGCGGGTCGCGGGATCGTAGCT
>SMWR01000213.1 GCA_004356735.1 Deltaproteobacteria bacterium | reverse complement strand
TCCCTTTGGGACCGCCGACGATTGTCTGTTCGAGTTTGGAAGGCTCCAGGCGGGCGAGACGGTGCTGGTTCAGGCGGGCGCGAGCGGCGTCGGCCTGGCGGCCATCCAGCTCGCCAAACGTGCCGGTGCCACCGTGCTTGCCACGGCGTCGAGCGCCGAAAAGCTCGAGCGCTTGGCGCACTTCGGCGTCGACCACGGCATCAACTACGTGGAAGACGATCTCGTGGAAGAGGTGAAGCGCCTCACGGACGGGAAGGGCGCGGACGTGATCGTCGACCCAGTTGGTGGCACGACGCTTCAGAAGAGCATCCACTCGCTCGCCTACCGCGGTCGACTCTCGATGGTGGGCCGCGCGGGGCGCGAAGACGTGAAGCACGACGTTTCGACCCTCATGCACGGAAACCAGACGCTGTCGGGCGTCTTCCTCGGCGCTGAGATCTTTTCGGACCGCGTCCACGACCTGATCCAGCGCCACGTCGACGAAGTCGCCAACGACAAGCTCCGGGTCGTGATCGACTCGACCTTCCCGCTGGAAGACGCTGCCGCCGCCCACGCCCACATCGAGAGCCGTAAAGCATTCGGCCGGGTCCTACTGATTCCGTAGTGTCGAAAACATTCTGAATCCAATGGGTTACGCGTTTTCCGCGAGACTCCGACCTGGGTCAAGGCCGCCATCTCGCGGTCCGATGAGGAAGGAGTAGGGACCCCACCCCGAAAGGACTCCGTTCCCAGATGCTTCAGCGCGCGCACACAAGATCTGCCGTCCTCGCCCTTCTGTTCGCTGCCGGCTGTGCCGCCTTTGGAACCTCGCAGCCGGTGCAGGTCTTCGTCGACCCGGAGCTCTCATCTGCGGCGAGTTCCGAGCAGCTGGGTGAGATGGCGCGCCAGCAGATCGCCCAGGCGCGCGCGCTGCGCGGCCCCGAGGGAGCGCGCTGTGAGATCGACTTCGATCGGGACCGAGTTGCGTTTCGCGGCGTGCAGAACGCCGACAGCAAGGGGTACGCGCTCTCGGAAACGGAACTCCACGCGCGCAAGGCCCGGGGTCGTGTCGACGTGACGCTCGTTCCGACCCCCGGCGGTGGGTCATCGACCCCCACCTGCAGCCTCGTCGGCTACGAAGTCGGCGACACGATCGATGCCGACGAGGCTCTCGAGATCGGTCGTCTCGTGAGTGTGCTCGCCGCACTCGGCGTGCAGGTTCCGAGTGAGTACCGCTCGGGCAAGGGGAAGGGCGGTGTGCTGATCGTCGCGAACGACACCATTTCCTACGACAACGGCGACCGCTATGAGGGCCGCAGCGTGGCCGGCATGCCGTTGGGCGAGGGTGTGCTGTATTTCGCCGCCGGCGGCCGCTACGAAGGCCTCTTCGCGAAGGGGCGGCCCGCCGGGCTGGGCAAGCTCGTGACGAAGGCCGGTCGGATTCTCGAGGGTGATCTCGTCGACGGCAATCTCCAGGGTACGGGCACCGAGACCCTTCCGAACGGAACGGTCTTCTCGGGAAACTTCGAGAACGGCGTCCGCCATGGCCAATTCACGGCGCGTCGCAGCGACGGCAGCGACTCGGTCCAGCGCTGGAAGCACGGCAAGCTCGTCTACGAGGGTCCGGGTCCGCAGACGCTGGCACGTCTGGCCGAGGCTCCGATCTGCAGTCTCAGCAGCACGGCCTGGGTCTACGTCTCCGGCGGCTGTGCGAATGGTCTGGCCGAGGGCAAGGGCGAGGCCGCGCCGGCCGACCCCGCTGACCGCCGTCTGGTGAGCGGTCGTTTCGAAGCTGGAGAGTTCGTCGAAGGCCAGCTGCGCTCGATCGAGGGCGAGATCCTGGAAGGCGCCTGGCGGCACTATCGGCTCGATCTCCAGGGTCGTGAGATCGTGGCCGACGAGATCGTCTACGATGGCGGCTGGTCGAATGGTCGCCGCCATGGAAAGGGCATTTGCCTGTTCGACGGCGTGATGGAAGCCTGCGAGTACGAGACGGGCGCGCGCATGGATGCCGTTCACCGGACCCGTGTTGCCGCGAAGCAGGAGTCCGTGCGCCAGCGCCACTGCGACACGGCGATGCCGGCTCTCGAAAGGCAGGACAAACAGCTCCGCGAGATGGCCAAGCATCCGCTGTGTCGAATCGCGATGGAGAGCCGCGAGCACGAGTCCGCGGGAGACACGGATTGCGTGGGCGACGACACATGCAGCATTGCCGCGCTGTCCGGCTCGGACCTGGTAGCCGTTGGCGCATGCATCGACGCGGAGAACGAGAAGCTGACGAAGCACCTCGAGCAGGCGGGAGGCTATCTCCGGACGATCCTCGACAACGCCTGCGCGCACCGAAACGACTTGCTCGCCGGCTCGCAGCGGCGCGATCGGCTCGCGAGCTCGGTCCGCGAGCAGTTGAGCGATCTCGAGCAAGTGCACGGCCGCGCGATGGAAAGCCTCGAGCGCCGCGACGATTCCCCATCGGCGGCCAACGCCCTGCCGACGCGTCCGCGCGGCTCGCCGGCAACCGCCGCGAGAGCGCGAAACGCCCGTCCAACCCCCTGAGAACGTTCGGGTTTACCACGGAAGACCGGCCCGGTTCGCGAGCGCAGAGGGCTAGCTGTCGGAGACGGCCGAGCGAACTGGAAACAGCCCGTGGACTTCGCTCGCGGGGACGGCCGGGGAAAACACGAAGCCCTGGTACTCGTCGCAGCCCCAGTTCGCGAGAATCTCGCGCTGGCCCGGGGTTTCGACGCCCTCGGCCACGACCTTGAGGCGCAGGGCCCGGGCCATGGCGATGATGGCTTCGGCCAGGGCTGCGTCTTCCTCGTCGGCTTCAATGTTCTGCACGAACGACCGGTCAATCTTGAGGATGTCGACCGGGAGGTGCCGCAGGTAGCTCAGCGACGAGTAGCCGGTGCCGAAGTCGTCGATGGCAATCTGGATGCCGGTCACCCTCAGTGCATTGAGGGTCGCCCGGACCTTCCGGCCGTCGCCGAGCAGCATGCTCTCGGTGATCTCGAGTTCGAGCAGCGAGGGTTCGATGCCCGCCGAGTGGAGCGATGTCCGGATCGTAGTGGCCAGGTCGGCTTCGCGAAGCTGTTGCACCGAGAGGTTGATGGCGACGGGGAGCACGGTCTGGCCGTTGTCGCGCCACTCGGCGAGCTGACGGCACACCTCGTCCACTACCCACGCGCCGATCTTCACGATCAGGCCCGACTCCTCGGCAATCGGAATGAAGTCGTTGGGCATCACCATGCCGATCTCGGGGTCGCGCCAGCGCAGCAATGCCTCGAAGCCGACGATGTCGCCGTTTTGGAGGGCCACCTTCGGTTGGTAGTGGACCTCGAATTGGTTCTCGTCGAGGGCGCGCCGAAGCTTTTCCTCCACGGTGAGGCGGTTCAGGGCGGCTGCGTTCATGCTCTCCGTATAGAACTGGACGTTGTTGCGGCCCTGGCGCTTGGCGTGCTGCATGGCCGTGTCGGCGTTTCGGAGCAGCGTCTCGACGTCGTCGCCATCAATGGGCCAGGCGGCGATGCCGATGCTGGCCTGAAGGACGACTGCGTGTCCCTGGAGATCGAAAGGTTCGGCCAGGGACTGGCGGACGCGCTGGGCGATCTTGGCGAGGTCGGCGGGGTCGCCAATTTCGCTGGCGAGCAGAGTGAACTCGTCGCTGCCCAGGTGCGAGACGGCACTGTCGCAGTCTCCGCTGTCCTTGCGGACGATGAGGTCCGAGTCACGCACGACGCCGACCAGCCGGTCCGCGACTCCGCGCAACAGCTCGTCGCCGGCCGTGTGGCCGAGCGTGTCGTTGATGCGCTTGAAGTGGTCGAGGCCGAGGAAGAGCACACCCACGTTCGAGTCATTGCGTCGCGCCCGCGAGATTGCGAGACCCAGCCGCTCGACGATGAACTGCCGATTGCCGAGGCCGGTCAGGTTGTCGTGATAGGCCAGGAAGCGGATCTGCTCTTCGCTGCGCTTGCGCTCGCTCACATCCTGGCAGGTTCCCTCGATGCGCCCGGCCATGCCGTCCCTGCCGGAGATGACCTGCCCCTGGGTGTGGATGATGCGCTCGACGTCTTGAACGACCAGGCGATGCTCGAGCGAGAGGCCCGTACCCTCCTCGATGCAGTGGCGAATGGCCTGCTCGAAGTCGTGCCGATCTTCGGGGTGGATCTGCTGCAGCACGAGCATGTGGGGGATGGCCTTGGAGGTTTCGCTCTCGTTCTCGAGCCCGAACATCGCGCGGAACTCGGCAGAGCCGGTGAGCTCGCCGGACTGGAGATCCATCTGCCAGCTTCCGATCCGGGCCAGCCGCTGGGCGTTCTCGAGCTGCGTACGGCTTTGTCGCAGCTCGGACAGGAGGCCGCGCAGGCGGTCGCGCATCACGTCGAAAGCCCGCGCCACGTCGCCGATCTCGTCCATGCGGTCGCTGGGCGTGTGCACGTCGAAGTCGCCCTGGGCGATGCGTTCCGTGGCGGACTGGATCTCGAGGATGGGCCGGACGATGCTGCGGGACAGGAAGAAGCTCGCTAGGAAGGCGAGACCCAACGTCACGCCACCTGCCATCAGCAGGTTCGTTCGCGAACGGACCAAGGCGTCGTGTTCGGCGTCGAGCGAGAAGGCGACGCGAAGTTCGAGATCTCCCAGACTCGAGACCACCTGCTCGACGCCGGCCTGGGGTTCGAACTGGCGCGGTCGCAGCAGCACCTGGGCACCACAGAGATTCGACCAGCCTGCGAGAACCGGATCCGTGATCGGTTCGATGGCTACGAGGCTGCCGGGCGCGTTGCCCGACGCTTCGAGCGCGATGCGGGTCAGCGCGTAGGCGCGCGTCGCATCGGCGCGCAGGCCCGGTTTGCTCTGCGTCCACGCGACAAGGTTCGGATCGCCCCCAATTGCCATCGGGTCGCCGCTGGCATCGAGGAAGGCGATCAGGGCCGCACCCTCGCGGCTTGCGAGCTGTTCGGCGTAGTGGGTGAGAGTCGGTACGTCCTGGACTTCGAGCGTGGCCCTGAATTGGGGCGTTCCCGAGATGGCCCGGTAGCGCCGGGTCAGGCTGTCGACGTGGCTCGAGGCGAGCAGGGACGCGGCTCTGGCCGCCTTGCCCAGCCGCGCGGACGCGGCCTGCTCCAGGTCCGCGGCCAGCGTCCGGTCCTGGATCAGCAACATCAGCACGGTCGCGAGGGCGGCCATTCCCGAAAGCAGGATGAGCAGCCTTGCGCCGACGGAAATCCTGGGGGTAGTCATTGGTTGGCTTTTCGGAGTCTCCGTTGGGCAGCTTGAGAAACGGGGCCCCAAAACGTCCTTGTCGGCCAAACTGCAGCCGGTTGTCCCGCCATGCTGCCGGTTGCTGATGGGTCGACACAACAGCGCGTATCCGACACGGGAATCCGTTGCCCGATCGCTCGAGGACTCGGGCCATCGGCGTCCACAGGCAACCTAGGGCAGCTCGAGGTCCTCGCCGCCGCAGAAGGGCAGCAGCAGCACGACCGAGGTTCCCCAGGATCGAGACGACTGCATCCGAAGCTCGCCGCCCAGATTTCGAATCAGCAGCCGGGCCGTGTCGAACGGGATGGTGTGCTGCGAGAAGTGGGGGCTCGAGAAGGGCTGGCTGATCTCACCGGCGGCATTGCCATCGGGTTC
>SMWR01000036.1 GCA_004356735.1 Deltaproteobacteria bacterium | reverse complement strand
GATGGCTTTCGCTACGCGATCGAAGCCGGTTACGATTTCTGCGTCACCATGGATGCCGGGCTACCGCATGTATTCGCGCGCCGCCTTCGAAATGCTGCTGCGAGCTCCCCTGCGCGCCCGGACCTTCGACTTCCACATCGAATCGCTGGCCTTTGTTCACCGCGCGGGACTTCGCATTGCGGAAGTCCCCATCGTCTACCGCTTCAGCAACTCGTCCCTGCGCTGGGCCATCGTCTGGGAGGCACTGCGCACCTGGGGAACGCTCTGGATCCGGGACCTGCGGGTCCAGGAGCTGGGCGCCGGAGCGGCGAACTGCGCGGGACTAATCCTCCAGGAAGCCGCGCAGCTCGGACAGGAAGACTTCGAGTCGGTCGTGGTGCACCCAGTGACCGGCACCGTCGATGTTGCAGACCCGTGCGTCCTGGAACAGATCGGCGCGCCCATCCTCCGAAGGATCGCCAGCCCAGCTCTGGCTGCCGTGCATGAGCAGGGTCGGGCAGGTGATGCGTCCCCACAGTTCGCGGGTCTCGCCAGCGTCGTAGCGCTGCGGATAGAAGACACGCACGTAGTTGTCGAACTTCCAGGTGTAGCTGCCGTCTTCGTTGCGGTTCATGCCGTGCACGGTGAGGTGCTGAGCCTGCTCGGCGCTCAAGAAGGGGTTCTCCTGCTGCATCCGCTTGGCCGCGGCCTCCACCGACGGATAGCGCTTGGGTTGTCGGGCCGAAAATTCCCGGACCTGTTTGATCCAGTCCGAAATCCGCTCCCAGGGCGGACGTTGCTCCAAGCGCTTGGCCATCTCGGGCGGCGGTCCGAGTCCTTCGATGGCAACCAGCTTGTCGACGCGATCCGGGAACACGGCCGTGTACTGGATGCTCACGGCACCGCCCAGTGAGTGACCGACCAGGGTGATACGCGCCACGTCGAGCAGATCGACCAGCTGGGCGAGGTCGAGTACGAACTCCGACAGCGTGTAGTGGCCGCCAATGGTCCAGCTGCTGTCTCCGTGGCCGCGCAGGTCGAGGGCGATCACGTGCCAGTCGCGTCGCAGGTCGCGCGCCACCCAGTCCCAGCTGCGCGCGTGATCGCGCCCGCCGTGGACCAACAGCAGGGGCGGCTTGTGCTGGTTCCCCCAATCGACATAATGGAGCCTCAGCCGTTGCGAGACATAACTGCTGGAAACCGGTCCGAGGATCTCATCAGCGGGCTTAGACATACAGATAATCTTAGCAAATTCAGGCACTTGTGTCCGTTTTCCAGGCTGTGAGGCACTTCACAGCAGTCCCAGATCCAAGCACCCATGCTGCCTGTATCGGCCCAAGCGCCGAGGAGGAACATGCCGATGCGAGCCAAGATCTCCAGCGCCGCTGCGATCCTGGGGATGGTGATCCTCGCCAGCCCCACGCTGTCCGTGGCCGAAGAGGCCGCTGCTGGAAGCACGACCGCCCAGAAGGCCGCGGCGGCGGGCGGGAGCTCCGAAATGCCCGGCTGGGTTCCCCCGAGCCGCGGTTCCACGACCGCAGCCCGGCTGGGCGCTGCCACCCGCTCGGCAGGTGATGATAGCCTGCCGCGCATCGAGGCTCTGGTGCCGCAGGAAGCGGGCTGGACCCTCGAGGAGCAGCCGGTGCTCTACTGGTATCTGTCGAAGACGACAGACGTTGCCGTCGAGCTTGCGCTGGTTCGGGTTGAACCGCTCGAGCAGATCCTCAAGGTGACCTTGCCCACGCCAGAGCGAGCCGGTATCCAGCGGATCCGACTGGCCGACCACGGCGCTCAGATCGATTCGGGATCGAGCTACCAGTGGCTCTTGAAGCTCGTCCCCAATCCAAAGGATCGATCCTACGACCGGATCGTGGGCGGTGGCATCGAACGGGTCGAGCCGAGCCAGTCGCTCAGCCAGCAGCTCGACAGCGCCTCTCCGGAACGCCGGGCTCACGTCCTGGCCGGAAACGGCATCTGGTACGACGCGATCGATGATCTCTCGGTCCGCATCGATGCGGCACCTGGAGACCGGGGGCTCTGGAATCAACGGGCGCACCTGTTCCAGCAGGTGGGTCTGCCCGAAGTCGACCTCGAATCCGGTGCAGCGGACGGTTTTCAGCGGCGCTAGTTGGCGTAACGCCAGCTGAATCGCTGCCAGGGCCGATTCCAAGCGGGAGTCCCGGTCTGGGGCTCCCTTCCTATTGCGCTTCAGCACCCCATTATCTTGAGTTTCGGGCGCTCGCTCGGTGCTTCAGTTTGCGAGAAATTGGACGATCTTTCGGGAGTAGGACTTGAGATATCCAAATCTTCCCTCCGAGATGGCTAGATTTGTACAGCGGATCCACCGACACAGAGAAACTTTACTCCCAAAACGAAGTTTTGGTACAAACTATTTGAAATCCAGGTAGAATACGCCCCTCTAATCCACCATTTTCAGATCTAGAGATCTTCAGGAGTGATCCGTTGCAGCAAAAACACCCGACTGGAGGCGAAAAACTCATCCAATGCCTCGAGCGGGAGGGCGTCGAGTACGTTTTCGGCCTCTCTGGCGGGGCCGTCATGCCCATGTTCGACGCTCTGGTGGACTCCAAGATCCAATTGATCCTGGTGCGCCATGAGCAGGGGGCGACTCACATGGCCGATGGCTACGCCCGGGCCACTGGCAGACCCGGGGTGGTGCTGGTGACCTCCGGCCCCGGCGCCACCAATACGGTCACGGGGCTGTTCACGGCCCTGATGGACTCGACCCCCATCGTCGTGATCACGGGCCAGACGATCTCATCCATGCTCGGCAAGGACGCCTTCCAGGAGGCCGACGTCACGGGCATCACCTATCCGGTGGTGAAGCACTCGTACCTTGTGAAGGACGGCAACGACATCCCGCGGATCGTGCGCGAGGCCTTCCATCTGGCGCGAAGCGGACGCCCGGGCCCGGTGCTCATCGACGTGCCCAAGGACGTGGGACAGGGGCCGTGCACGGCGCCGTTCACCGATGAGCTCGACCTGCCCGGTTACGAGGTTCCGGGTCGCGGCGATCCCGCGCTCGTGGCCGAGGCCGCGCGCCTGCTGACCGAGGCGAAGCGGCCGCTGTTCTACGTGGGACACGGAGCCGTGATCTCCAACGCCGGCAAGGCCATCACCACCCTGGCCGAGAAGCTTCGCGCTCCGGTGGTCAACACCCTGCTCGGCAAGGGCGCCGTCGACGAGACCCACCCACTCCATCTCGGCATGCTCGGCATGCACGGCACCGCCTATGCCAACAAGGCCGTGGTGGGCTGCGATCTCATCATGGCGATCGGGGCCCGCTGGGACGACCGCATCACGGGCAAGGTCGACGAGTTCTGCACGGGCGCGGTGAAGATCCACGTGGACATCGACCGGGCCGAGTTCGGCAAGATCATCCAGCCTGACGTGTCGATCCTGGGCGATGCCCGAATGGTCATCGAAGATCTGATCCCCCAGATCGAGATGGGCGACACCGACGCCTGGCTCAAGCAGTGCGACCGCTGGCGCAAGCAGTTCCCGCTCAAGTACCCGAAGCAGGGCGGACTGCGGGCTCAACACGTGCTCGACCGGCTCGATGCCGTGACCCAAGGCGAGGCGATCCTGACCACCGATGTGGGCCAGCACCAGATGTGGGCGGCCCAGTTCTGCAGAACGCGCCACGGCCGCCACTGGCTCAGCAGCGGCGGTGCCGGAACCATGGGCTTCGGCTTCCCGGCCGCCATTGGCGCCCAGTTCGCGCACCCGGACAAGAAGGTGTGGGCCATCTGCGGTGACGGCGGCTTCCAGATGACCCAGGCCGAGCTGGCGACGGCGGCCGTCCACAAGCTTCCCGTCAAGTGCCTCATCATCAACAACAACTTCCTGGGCATGATCCGACAGTGGCAGGAACTCTTTTATGAGAATCGCCTCTCGGGCTCCGATCTCGAGGGCAACCCGGACTTCGTGAAGCTTGCCCAAGCCTACGGCATCAAGGGCCTGCGAATCCGCCGCTCGGCTGACGTGGACCGGATCCTGAAAGAGGCCCACGACTATGACGACGGACCTTGCGTCGTAGTGGCCGAGGTCGTGAAGGAGGACAACGTCTTCCCGATGATTCCGGCTGGGGCCGCCGTCAGTGAAATGATCATCGAGGCGCCGAAGACCCGGCTCGAGAAGCCCACGGGGAGCACGTGAGATGAGCACCGCACAACCGCTGACAGGGCCAGCCCCGTCCATCCATACGATCTCGCTATTCGTGAACAACAAGCCCGGCGTTCTGGTACGCGTCGCTCTCGTATTCTCGCGCCGTGCCTTCAACCTTGAGAGCCTCGTCGTGAGCCCAGCCGCCGAGGGCCGTTTCTCGCGCATGACGATCGTCTGCTCGGGTGCCGCCGAGGCGCTGGGACAGGTGGTAAAGCAGCTCGCGAAGCTGATCGACGTGGTACACGCCGTCGACCACACGGGCGACGCGTCCTACGAGGTGGAAATCGCCCTGGTGAAGCTCGAGTGCGCACTCGACAAGCGGACCGAGATCCTCCAGATCGCCGAGCACTACAAGGCCCGCGTGGTGGACTACGGGCCCGAATCACTGGTTCTCCAAGCGTATGGATCGAGCGAAAAGCTCGACGCGCTCATCGAGCTGCTGCGTCCGTTCAAGCTCACTGAGCTGGTTCGTTCGGGCAAGCTGTTGATGGCACGCGGGAAGGCGGTCACTTAGCGCGACGCGAAGCGGGTTCGCAAGACTTCTCTATTCCGTTTCCTTCCCCATCTCCTGCCGCACCCAGCCGTGCCGGTCCATGCACTGGTCGACGTGCTCGCGTCGCACATTCTGGTGCTTGGTCAGGTTGCGGGTCTCGGCCCACTGCAGGCACTTCCCCAGCTGCTTGTCCCACTGTCGATAGCTGCTGCCTCACCCACCGACCCAGCGGTAGTCCTCGTACTTGATCGGTTCGCTCTGGCAGCTGGCGCCAGCCACGGCGAGCAGGGCGAGTCCAATTCCACAGCTGCGACTTCGCTTCATCCCGGTCCCCCGTCAATCGATCTTCGACTCATAGCGGGCCCAATCCCGACGCTGATCGTGAATGGGCCCCTCGATGCCGTCCCAAGCCGCGACGTGTTCGATCCGGATCGAAAAGTCGCTCTCCTCCAGGTCCCACCAGCTGGTGCCCAGGGAGCGTGAGCGCGGAATGTGACGCTGGGGCGGCAGCCCATTGGCGGGTTCCGGCCGCCCGATCTCTACCGACAACCGGTAGACCTGGCCCGGCTGGGCGTTCCAACGAACCGTGCTCGGCCGAATCGATTCCGCCTGACGGGTAACGCTGCGATCGGCATCGTCCTCGGTCTCGCGGACAAAATAATGCACCTGGAGGTCATAGCTCCCGGGCAGGACCTCGATGCAGTCCGGGAAGTGCCATTTCTCGAGACGCGCTTCGAGCCAGTCGCCCGGTTGGCCTGGCGGCGGGACCGGCCGGATTCCTGAGATCCAGGTGGAGCGCCGCTCGTGGCAGACGACGGCCACCTCCTCGACCGGCAGCATCTCTCCCGGATACAGGTGGAACCACTGGGCCTCGGGCTCTCTCGGATCGATCTTGGTCATCGGGATCATCGACCCGACGATCATGTTTCCACCCGCCAGCAGGACCGACCCGGGCGCGCTCACCACCACCCAGGGTCCCCGCTCTTCGAGGTCGAAGCCCGCCCGCAGCAGCCGTTTCGACTGCCGGGCCGCCGTAGACGCGTAACACGCGAGCAGCGAACTCGCCCAGAGGATGCACAGCAGCCTGCCGAGTATGCTCTTCGTGCGAGCTCGCGTGGCCCGGTCGCGCAGCATGCGATGGATTTGTAACCCTTGGCCGCGCTTTGTAAAGTCTGGGCCCAGCGCCGAGAATGGAGTCGATGACGCATCGGCGTTCCCGCATCACCCTCCTGGTCGTCCTCGTGCAGACCCTGCAGCTGGCCACGGCTTGCCTGGGATCGGGTTCGCGCCACTCCGACCCGCGCGACCGCGTCGACAGCCGGGAGGGCCGGGCTCCAGTCCTGCGGGCCACGGTGCCGGCAGCCGTCAAGGCTGCCACGCAGACCTCCAACGGGCCGCCGGCCGCAGCGCCCGCGGACGCCGACGCATCGGAGTCGAGGCCCGGACGCCTGCTGATCTACAGCGCCATCACGGGCCACCAACCGCTGGACAACCAGTCTGCCCCGCAGCCCTCACAGCGCTACCTGACACCGGCTGAGCAGGAGGCCGCCCGCGCCCGGTCGATCGAGAAGGAGATCTCCGAGGAGTTGGCCCGCCAGGAGCAGATCGACACACAAGAGGCGCCGCGTTCCGCCGCTGGCAGGTTCCAACCCACTGCAGCGGCTGCGGCCGACCCGATCTCGGCCCCCTACGCCCCGACCCTTCGCGATTTCCCGAGCGGGCTGTTCAACATCGAAGAGGTCACGATTCCCGCAGGACGCTGGCAGAACCCGGGCGACCTCAAGCTGCTGCGCCGGAGCCTCGACGCAGACCGCGACGGGAAGCCCGAGGAGATCCGCTACGAAGACATGCGCACCGGCCAGGTCATTCGCACCGAGCACGACACCGACTATGACGGCAAGATGGACAGTTGGGTGACCTACGAAACCGGGAAGCCCGTGGTTCGCGTCCAGGACAACAATGGTGACGGTCGTGGCGACTCCTGGGAGCGCTTCGTGGGGGACCGAGCGGTGGCCAAGACCCTCGACACAAACGGTGACGGTGTAAAGGATACCTTCTATCGCTACACCAACGGCGAGCTGCAGGAGAAGCTTCGGGACGCCAATGACGACGGGACCATCGACCGCATCGACACCTATCGCGATCACCATCTCATCCGGACAGAAGAGGACCGCAGCCTCAATGGCTGGATGGAGACCTGGACCACCTACGAGGTCGTCGCCAACCGCGACGTTGTCGCCGAGGTCAAGCGGGACAGCCGGGACCACGGCGAGCCAGACGTGATCGAGACCTACGAGACCCGCGACGGGCGCACCACCCTGACTCGACGCGAGGAAGATCTCAACGGCGACGGTCAGGCCGATGTGATCTCGATCTACGAAAACGGCAGGCTGGTCCGGAAGGCGATCTCCGACGAAGCCCTGTCCCCGCTCTAACCGTGCGTCCAATCAGGGAAAAGTTCCTCTGCAAGGTTTCCGGTGGCTGATTCGTAGAACACGATGAACGCAGTCCGGAGCATCCCGATTTGACGGCCCCTCTCACCGCCCATCCTCTGCTGTCCGTCGCCTATGGTGTCGTTGGCTTCGAGAAGGCGGGATCCCAGGAAGGTGCGCCCGTGTCCACCAGAGAGCCTGTGGGAGTGCTAGCAGAGTTCGAAGCACGGTTTCGGGAGCACGAGGCTGACGTGGTGCGTCTGTGCCGGCGAATGCTGGGGGCGGACGCGGCAGAAGATGCGACCCCCAGGAGGTCTTCCTGCGCGCTCGAAAGGGCTTCGAAGGCTATGACGTGTCGCGTCCATTTCGTCCCTGGCTGCTCGGCGTCACCAGCAATCTCTGCATCGACCTGATCCGGCGCCGCAGCCGCGAAGTGCGCCTCTTCGACGCGCGAGACTTCGCCAACAACGACCTGGTCGACGCCGGGCCAACGCCCCTGCGTCGTGCACTCGACGCCGAGAGTCGTCGCCACATCCTGGAGACCCTGGAGCGGCTGCCCCTGAAATACCGCCTGCCCCTTGTCCTGCGTTACCTGCAGGACCTGGACTACGAAACGATTGGAAAGATTCTCGACGTCTCGCGTGGCCAGGTCGGAACCTTGCTGTTCCGCGCACGTCGCAAGCTGCGCGAACAGCTGGGAGGATCGCGATGAGCTGCTATCCCGAACTGACTTACGCCCTGTATGCGGACGGTGAATTGACGGGCGACGAGGCCCGGCCGCTCGAGTCCCACCTGGTCCAGTGCCTGCCGTGTCGAGAGCGCATCGTCGCACTGCGCGAGGAGAGCGAAGCGATCGGCAACGCCCTGCTGGACCGCACCCCCGAACTGACGGACTGGCACCCGCGGCCCACGCCGGCACGTGGACTGGTCCTGGGTATGGGACCCGCCGTGGCGGCGGGCGTGGCCATCACCCTTGCAGCCGGTTGGGTTTTCGAGGCGGTGCGTCCCGCTGGATTCGAATGGGTCTCTCCCTGGAGCTTCAAAGGAGCCACCGACATGGGTCTGGATCTGATCTTCCTGCTGCGCGACGATGCTCCCGCAGTCTTCGAAGTGGCTGTCGCCCTGGCGGCGATGGCCAGCGTCTCAGCCCTGCTCACCTTCTCTCTGACCGTCGTGCTCCGGCGCTGGAACGGCCCCAGCCTGCTCTCTCTGGGCGCCATCCTGGCATTGCTGGTTTCGGCCGGCGACAGCCAGGCCCACTTCGGATTGCACCGACACGAGAACTTCGATCTCGCCCAGGACGAGGTTCACGACGGAACGCTGATCGCCTCTGGCGGGGTCGTCAACCTCGATGGCAAGGTCGCGGGCGATGCCTTCGTGCTGGCCGAACAGCTGACCGTGCGCGGCGAGATCGGCGGGAACCTCGACGCCGCTCTTCCCGAGGGAAGCGAAATCACCGTCCGCGACGGCGCGAAGATCAGGGGCGAGCTGACGACCCGGGTACAAGACTTCGATCCTCGCGGGCGCCGTTTCGCGCGCTACACCCAGGCCCGATTCTACATGTGGCTCGTCCTCCACCTGACGGCCAGCTTCGCCGTCGGGATGCTGTTGCATGCGCTCCTGCCCGGAATGTTTCGTGTGAAGCTCGAGACGCCGGGTGAGACTTTCCGAGCGATGGCCATCGGTTTCCTGGTGGTGGTCGCGATGCCGATCGCGCTGCTCGCCATTGCCTGCACGCTGGTGGGCATCCCCTTGGCACTCATCGGGCTCGGCCTGTACCTGGCGGCGATCTACATCGGAAGCATCGTTGTCGCCGCTCTGATCGGACGGGCCATCGTCCATCCGGCCGACGAACGCTGGAGCTCGTTCGGACTCGCGCTCCTGGTCGGTCTGCTGCTCGTGATCTTCATGACCCATACGCCCTTCGTTGGCAGCGTCGTGCGTGTGCTCATCATCCTCACGGGTGTGGGCATGCTGGCCGAGCGCTCCCGCGACAGCTGGAGCCGGATGCGGGTGACGCTCCGCTGAAGACGAACGCCGACCGCTGCAGTCCTGCCTATACTCGGCGTTGGAGACGCTCCTGTTGCAACCGCGCGCTATCAGAGTCTGGCTGCCGATCGCCATCGTCGCCACGGCGCTCGCCCTGCGCCTCGGTCACCTGTGGGCCATGCGGCAGGGTCCCTTCTCTCCGGATACATTTCTTCCGATCGACGCGCGCCTCTATCATCAGTGGGCGGTCGACTGGCTCGCCGGAGCATGGCCGCCAGTAGCCCCGTTCGAGCGCCCTCCTCTCTATATCTGGTTCATCGGCTGTGTCTACGCCGTGCTCGGCTCGACCCCGGTGGCCGTGCTGGTCATCCAGACCGCGCTCGGATCCCTGCTGTGCTGGGTCGTCTACGACGTGGCCCGCATGCTCTTCGACGATCTGCGGGTTGCCGCAGGCTCGGCTATCGCCGCCGCGATATCGGGTCCGCTGATCTATTTCGACGCCCAGCTCCTGAGTGGAAGCCTCGACGTCTTCCTCCAGGTCGGCTCGCTGTGGTGCGTTCTGCGCGGAGGACAGAGCTCGAATCCGGCGACCTGGATCGCGGCCGGCCTCGCCATCGCGCTCTCGGCCATCAATCGCGGCGTCGTCTTGCTGTGGCTCCCCTTCATCCTGCTCTGGATTTGGCTGCCACCTCGTTGGCGCGAGCAGCGAAAAACGGGCGCACTGCTCAGCATCGCCCTGTTGGCACCCTTGGCAATCACCGTGGGACCCGTTGCCTGGCGCAATGCGCGTCTCGACGAACCGCGCCTCGGTGTCGCCTCAGCCGGCGAAACCCTGGCGCGATTGGTTTCGGGTCGCTTCGTCACGATCGCCAGCAACTCGGGAATCAACTTCTACCTGGGGAACCATCCGGTGCTGCGCGACCTGAACCGCCTCGATCATCCCGAACACATGCAGCACTACGATCGCATTCGAATGGATCCGGTGAACCGGGGCATCACGGCCTATTCAGCGGTGAACCAGGATCTGCTGGCCTCGACGCTCAGGCACGTGGCCGATTCGCCGGGTGCCTGGCTCCGGCTGATCGCCACCAAGCTGGCAGAGCTGGTGAATGGAACCGAGATCGCGCGGAACACGAGCCTGTATGCTGACCGCGGCGACTCTCCGATCCTATGGTTTCTCCTCTGGCGAACCGGATTGTCATTCCCGAACGGCTTGCTGATTCCCTTCGGGTTGACCGGCCTCTTCCTCGCCCGGCGCCGCTGGCGCGAACATCTCCCCGCCATGACCAGCCTGCTGGTGCATTCGATCTTCATCGTCGCTTACTTCGTGACCGCCCGCTACCGGCTGCCAATGCTGCCGGTGCTGGGAATCTACGCTGTATACGCTGGCGTTTCCCTCTACGATCTGATTCGCGATGGAGCCAGTGCGTCCGCCACCCGGCTTGCCGCCGGGCTGATCGCTGCGGGGCTGCTGGCCCATCTCCCAATTGTCGAGGTCAACCGTCACCACAGCTACGTCGACCATTTCGACCTGGCCGTGATGTTGATGGATCAGGATCGCCTTCCCGACGCCCTGGAACACCTGGAGCGCTCGGCCGAGATCGAACCCACGGCACCCAACGTCGCGATCGCCCGCTGCCGATTGATCCTTCAGATCCGCGGAGCCACGGATGCGGTCGAGGTGTGCAAAGGAGCGGTGCGCCTCGATCCGTTCGCAGCCGATGCCCACTACCTGCTGGGCACGGCTCTCGAGAAGCTGCAACGCCCAGCCGAAGCGGCCGGGCACTTCAAACTCGCGTCGGAGATCGAACCCACAAACGGTGGATTTCGACGGGCTCTTGACCGCGCACGCCGCGCATCGCGGCGGAAGTCGCAAGTGGACGGGCGGTGACGCTGCGTTGCTTCAGTCGCTCGACGACTCCTCGCACTTCTTCTTCGCTTCGAACCAACCCCGGATCATGTCCTGGAACTGCTTGGGGTTGTAGATGTCCTCCTCGTACGACCACTTCATCTTGCCCGCATACTTGAGGAGGCTGAAATTGTAGGCTTGATGCAGGCTTCCATCACCGGGATCCTCCATCCGGTTCCACACGCAGAAGACGACCCACCCCTTTTCCTCGTCGATCATGTACCACTCGTGAGGGAAATACTTCATCTCACGATTGGGATATTCAGCCATCGTGGAACAGATCCACTTCCGGATCGCTTCACGTCCACCCATGGTCCCATACAAATGTTCGACGTACGTGGCGTCTTCGGTGAAGAGATCGACCCACGCGTTCCAATCGCCCGAAACTCCGCACTCGAGCGCCGTCTCCCGAAAGAGCTCCAGCGCATCCTCGATCTCGTCGCGGCTCCACCTGCCCATGGCCTGATCCTCCTGCCTGGAATCGTCTCGTGCAGGAAAACGAGACTAGCAGGTCGGAAATCCAGGCCATCGGGGAGTGGCCGAAGCGGCGCCGACGACGCTAGCGAGGTCGGACCAGGCGAATCAACGGAACTTCGGCGGTAGCGTGAATCCGGAGTGGGATGGCCGTGGTTCCGGTTCCGCTTCCTACGTAGAGACGCGCACCGCGCTGCTCGAAGTGCCCGTGCCAGTATCCGTGCCGCGTG
>SMWR01000212.1 GCA_004356735.1 Deltaproteobacteria bacterium | reverse complement strand
TTCTCGATCTCGTTGTAGGTCGGTACCACGACGATGCAGCGACTCACGGAGAAATAGTCTACTACTTTCAGGGGGTTAGGACGAGCCCTCCGCCGAGTCGGCCGGACCCTCGGCGATCCTCGGACTGCCCCACCAGGTCAGGTCCCGGCGCCCGACGGGCACCCGCGTTTCGAGACCCAGACGCAGTGTCACCCGCTGCCCGGCCCAACGCGACAGGTCCGCTTCGATCGGTGTCCAGCGGTTTCCGGCGCGCGGGGCATCGTCGATGGCCACGCGCACGACTTCTTCGAACGCTCCGTCGCGGCCGATCGACACCACCATCAGACTGCGCTTCGGGTGTTCGTGAAAATCACCCAGCGACACCATGCCCCGGAAGCCGACGCTGGCTTCGAAGCGAGCGTTTGCGGGGACGTCGACCTCGAAGTCGACACCGCCACCCCAGCGTCCCAGGTGCACGGGCAGCGGGCGACGGTTCTGACGCGTCACCATCTTCGGAAACTTCCTGTCGCGGAAGATCTCAGGGCCGGTGCGTTCTTCGCGCACCCACGCTTTTGCGCCGCCCTCTCTCTGGAGATCGAGCAGGTCGATCAGCGTCGGCCCGCGATCCTCGCCGCGCTCGAGGATCACGAGCCAGCTCGCGTCGTCCTGGGGATAGCCACGGGCGTCGCGGTAGTGGCGTTCGAGGTGGCGCTGGATCCGCGGAAGCTCTTCGGAGTAATAGGTCCAGAGTGGTTGATCGATGTCGCTCATCACCACGAAGCGGACGCTGGGTAGGGCCTCGAGGATGCGGTCCTGCTGCTCTTCGTTCATCACGGTGAGGACCCCGGTGTAGGGCGTCGGGTTCGTGGTGTCGGTGGCGAAATAGAGCAGGGGCTCCGCGCGGGCGACGAAGATCGGCTCGCCGGGTTCCAGGTGTCTGCGCAGAAAGCGGATCGCGCGCGGCACGTGGGCGACGCGATAGACGGCGGAGACGGGCCGCAGTGGGACGCGCGGCCCCCAGGTCGGTTTTCCCGCATGGAAGTGCACCCAGCGATCGATCCGATATGCGGACGCGGCCAGGGTGACGGTGAGTGCGCAAGCCAGACCGGTGGCCACGAGCTTGCGCCCATTGCCGAAGCCGGGCAGTCGCGCCGACAGCAGGATCAGCTGGATCAGGGCGGGAGGCAGTGCCAGGATCAGATGTCCCCAGTCCGAGCGCGGAAACAGATTGGATGTCATCGCCACCAGGAAGGCAGTGTTGAGCCATCCGCCGACGGGCAGCCTTCGGAGCGCGGCCGCGATCCCGGTGGCGAGTAGCGCCAGCAGGGGCAGCGCATAGAGGAACTGGAAGAGCAGCACATAGCCCGGACGTTGCGGCGAAAAGAGGCCGAAGCGAAGGAAGTACAGACTCGAGAAGTAGACGAGCCTGTTGGGCAGGATCTCGGCAGCGAGCTCGCCGGGAGGCCAGAGGTTCATGTACGGGGAGCTGAAGCTTTCGGAGAGCCCAAGCGGAATCGTGACGAGGCAGCGCCACAGATCGTCCAGGTCCCCCTTCACCGCGTAGAAGGCCACGGTGAGCATTGCCAGGCAGGCGCCTCCGGCCGTCATCGCTGCGATCCGTCGGAAGCGTTCGGTCCGTGGTAGGGCGATGGCGACTGCCGGGAGCAGCGTTGCAGCGAACACCACGCCCAGGGTCTGTTTGCAGAGCGCCATGGCGGCCACCAGCACGCCCGCCGCAAAGGCCCAGCGCGCCGATTCGGCTCCGCGGGACGCCGCATCGACGGCCAGCACGCCGAAGCAGAAGGCCAGGGGCGTGTAGTAGAACATCGAGAACATCGGAAACAGCAAGGCCGGCGTCGAGGCCACGACGGCGGCCGCCGGGAACGCGAGGGCGCCTGCCCCGCTGCGGCGAGCGAAGCTCCATGTCGCTGCGGTGGCGCCGCCGAGAAAGAGGGCCATGACCGTGCGACCCACGGCGATCTCCTCGCCGAAAATCCGGAACAGCAGCGCCAGCAGCTCGAAGGGCAGGGGGCCCGTGAAGTAGACGATGTCCCGGTAGAGGTGCTCGCCGTGGACCAGCCGCTGGGCCACGTGGAGGAGCAGGCCCTCCTCGACCAGGTTGGGCTCCAGATCGGTCAGACTCCAGCACGCGGAGAAGCCCACCACGGCCCACAGCAGGGTCGCGACCGGTCCGCGCCAGGCGCCGCCGCCGCCCGCCCGGGTTGGCCCTCCGAGCGTCTCCCGCTCCGCTGCAGCCGCCATCGGCCGAATCCTACCCCAGTGGGGTGGGGAGCGGCGTCCTCGGCCGCTCTTCAGGCGCCGCTCGCGGTTGCCTCCAGGGTCCCCCGCTGGTCGGGGTGCTCCGACCGCGGAACTGCCCGATTCCGCTAGCTGCGCCGGTATTCTGCGTACAGCCTGCCGCCCGTGAGGCCGATGGTTTGGGCAGACCCATGGGCGGCAGACTGAAACTCGGACAGCTTCTCGTCAACAAGAAGCTCATCACCCCGGAGCAGCTCCAGGCAGCTCTGGGCGAACACGAACAGTGGGGCGCCCGACTCGGGATGACGCTGGTGCGCTTGGGCTTCCTGGACGAAGAGGACCTGGTGCGCGCTCTGGCCGGCCAGCTGCGGCTGCCGGTAGCGCGCATCAAGGGCAAACATGTCAAGGACGACATCCTCGAGCGGGTCCCGTCCGAGCTCGCCGAGAAGTATCGCTGTCTTCCGCTCTTCATGCGGGAGGAAGCCGGCTCCCGAGTGCTGTTCGTAGCCATGGAGGATCCGTCGGATCTCGAGGCCATCGATGACCTGGCCTTCCAGGTGGGCGAAAAGGTCCGCGCGGTCCTCGTTGCACCGACGGAGCTCGAAGAGGCAATCCAACGCCATTATCACGGCGGTACGATGACGGGACCGGCGGGCACGACCGGAATGGGGTCCTTGGGTGCCCGATCGGACGACACCGGTGAGGACACGGCCGAGCAGACCGACAGCACGGCGCCCGATCTTCCCCCGCTGGAGTCGCCGCTTGCCCCGCCGACGGCTTCGGCCGTGTCTGGGCTCTACGATGAGCGAACGCCCTCTGACTCCATGTTCGACATGGGGCCTGCACCCGATCTCACGGCCGACGAGACGCTTGCGCCGAAGACCGATGGCGCCTCGAACCCGACGGCCGCGCGCGGGCTCGAGCCGAGCGTCATTCTGCGGGCGTTGTCCCAGCTCCTGGTCGAAAAGGGCGTCCTGAGCCGGGAAGAACTGTCCCAGCGTCTGCGTCGGCTCTCCGCCCAGGAGACGCCCTCCTCATCTTGACACCCGCCCGCGCGAGGGCGATACCTGCGGCTTCCCACTGCCTTGCAAGGTCGGGGTGGGGGTGCTCGAGGAGAAGTTGCGATGCGATTGGAGTACGGATTCGACCTCACCGAGGTCGAAATTCCGCGTTTTTCGGTCGAGGCCGTGGAGGGCATCGGCAAGCTCTTCACGCTCGCGACCCTGATTCTGAACGTCCTGGAGACGAAGTCCAAGGTGGAGATCGTCTTCCACGGGCTCAATCCCGAGGACCCCGAGAAGAAGATCGAGGCTTTCAAGGAGATCATCTGCGGCGCTGCGACCGGAGACCGGCTCCGCTACGAGTTCGGCAAGGGCGGCGGCATCAGGGGCTCATCGAGTTCGTTCCGCTGGATCACCGTCTCGGCCTGAACCCCAGAAGTCCACGGCGCTCTCGGCTGCGACGCTCCTATCTGAAACGAACACGGAGCGTCGCACGAACCCGAAGCGATGCTCTTCGAGCATCGCGAGGGGTCGTCGGGTGCTCTGGCCTTTGTGACATTGGCGATGGGCTTCCAGCCACGCACGCAGCGCCGGCGAGCCGCGAAAGACGTCGAGCGCTCGCAGCAACGGCCCGCGGCCGCGCCATTCGCGTACCTTCCAACTCGACCGGCCGCGTTCCGGTGGGGCGGCGGCGAGCCGTGTTCGCAAGGACCGCTCGTCGACGTCGCGCATTCGCAGTCCGCGTAGGTCGCCGGCGTCGAAGCTCGCAACTTGGCGCCCTGGCCGACGCATGCGACGCGTCCGGCTTTCGACGTGGGAACGTGCACGAGCTCGCGAAGCGCGCAACGCTTTGTGAAGCGCTCGCTTGGCTTCGGGCGAGTAGGGTGGCGTCAGGCCCAGCGCGCGTGCGGCGACGCGCAGACGTCGGGTACGCGTTCCGTCCGGCAGGCGGGCCAGTGCCTGGTCGAACTCTCCGAGATCGCGCAGTCTTGAACGCGTTGCACGCGTGCGCCAGGCGAGCTGGAAGTCGACCAGAACCGGACCCTTGGCGGTGAGCAGGATGTTTCCGGGGTGGAGGTCCCGATGCACCGTTCCGCCAGCATGCAGCGCGCGAATCACGTCACCGATGGCGAAGAAGACTTCGGACGTCACGGCTTCGCCTCCGATGAGTTTCTCCCGCAGCGAGCGGCCCTCGAGAAAGTCGACGGCCAGCAGGGCGGAACCATCCGCCAGGCTTGCCAGGGCGCGCGGCCGGGGAACGGGCAGACCGGCGCGCCAGAGGCGATCGAGTCCGCGCCATTCGCGCTCGGCAGGACCCAGCCGTAGCCAGCGCTTCAGGCTGTCGCGGAGCGGATGGCGTCGGCCCGCTCCGAAGATGTGCTTGACCAGCAGGTCCGCAGCGTCGCCGCCCTCTGGCCGCAGGCGGACCCGGAGCAGCCGCCGCCTACCGGGCCGGTTGCGCAACACCCGCACGGAACCGTCACCGCCCGCGAGCGCGCCCAGCAGGTCCCGGCACAGACCGGGCTCACCGCGCAGCCAGCGGATCGGGCCCTGCACCGACCCGGCCGCCTCAGTGGCCGTGGAGATTCATCCGGCGTGACAGCGCCAGGCTGCCGAGCGTGGCCAGGGCGAAGCCCGTTCCCATGCCGAGTGCGCTCGACGCGGTCTTGCCCACGCAGCCGGCCGGTGTGCAGTACTCGCCCATCACCCGGGTCTCCGGGGGTGCGACTGCGGCCTCGCCGGCGACTTCGGCCTCAGCCGCAGCCGCCAGCAGCAGCAGGACCGCGAGTCCCATGACGGCGAATACGCTCCGTATCATCCTGAAAGGATATCCCGGCCGCGAACCGGCGCCCAGCCGCCGGTGTCGACCCTCGTTGACGTGGAACCCATTGCGTATCAGTACTGCGCACCTCAAAAACCCCTTGCTGGATCAGTTGCTTGAGGCGACGCCTGCAGTGAAGGACGATCTCCCGGCGCTCGGAGAAAGCGGCGAGAGCCGCCTGCGACGCGACAAGCGCAATCTGATCCTGGATGCCGCGATTCGCGTCTTCGCACGCTTGGGCTATCACGGTGCCCGGGTATCCGACATCGCCTGCGAAGCCGGGATTGCCTATGGACTCGTCTACCACTACTTCAAGAACAAGGAGGAGATCCTCAACACGATTTTCTCCGAGCGCTGGAGCCTGTTCATTGAGGCCGTGGAGGGAATCGCCGAGTCTTCGACCTCGACGCGCGAGAAGCTGGTTTCCATCGCGGCCCTGGTGCTGCATGCCCATCGCCTGCGCCCGGACTGGGTGAAGGTGCTGGTGCTCGAGATCCAGCGCACGTCGCGCATCAGCGAGTTGAACCAGATGCGCTCGGTCGGCCGGCTCTTCCAGGTCATGGCGAAGCTGCTGGAGCAGGGTCAGCGCGAGGGTGAAATTCGCGAGGGAATCGATTCCGAGGTAGCGTCGTTCCTGTTCATCGGGGGGCTCGAGCTGGTCATCACGGCCCGCGTGCTCAATGTCTTGCAGGTCGAACCCGAAGACGACCAGGATTACTATCAAAAAGTGGCCAAGACCGTGGTCGATATCTTCATCAACGGACTGGGTGTCGAGGAGCGCCCTACGTGATCGAGGCGCGTGGGCTCACCAAGCGGTACGGAGACGTGGTCGCCGTCGATGACGTCTCGTTCCAGATCGGAAAAGGAGAGGTGGTCGGGTTCCTCGGGCCCAACGGCGCCGGCAAGACCACCACCATGCGGATGCTGACGGGCTTCGTGCCGCCCACGGACGGGACGGCCGTGATCGCCGGGCACGATATCTTCACGGATCCGATCGCCGCGCGGCGCGCCATTGGGTACCTGCCCGAGACGCCCCCGCTCTATCCCGAGATGACGGTCGAGTCCTACGTGGCCTACGTCGCAAAGATCAACGACGTCGCTCGCGGCAAGCGCAAGCCGGCCGTGGCCCGTGCCCTGGAGCGCTGCGGACTGGCCGATGTCCGACGCCGGGTGATCGGGACGCTCTCCAAGGGGTACCGCCAACGGGTCGGACTGGCCCAGGCGATCGTGCACGTTCCGCCGGTCTTGATCCTGGACGAGCCGACCGTCGGCCTCGACCCGATCCAGGTTCGTGAGATCCGACAGCTCATCTCCGACCTCGCGTCCCCCGAGCAGGGCGAGTCCCAGCACACGGTCGTTCTCTCGACCCACATCCTCCCCGAGGTCGAGGCCATCTGTCGCCGCGTGATCCTGGTGAACGAGGGCCGGAAGGTGATCGACAAGCCGCTGTCCGAGCTGACCGCAGGCGGCATGACGCTCGACGAGGTCTTCGTGCGCGAGATCATGAAGGAAGCGCCGGCGGAACAGGCCGCGTCGTGAGACACATCGCCGACGTGGCAGGGCGCGAGCTGCGCGGGCTCTTCGTTTCGCCCGTGGCCTATGGAATCCTGAGCCTGTTCTCGGTTCTGGCGGGCATCTTCTTCATCGTCACGCTGTCAGCCTTCTCGGAGTGGGTGCTGCGCCTGCAGCAGATGCAGGCCATCGAAGCGTTGGCCCAGGCGAATCTGAACGACGGCATGATCGCCATGTTCTACCAGTCGATGGGCGTCGTCCTGCTGTTCTTGATTCCCGGTATCACGATGAGTTTGTTTGCGTCCGAGAAGACCAACGGCACCCAGGAGCTGCTGCTCACGAGTCCCCTCACGATCTGGGACATCGTGCTCGGCAAGTTCCTGGCGGGCGCCATCTTCACCACCTTGCTGGTGGCCATCGTGGCTGCCTATCCGGCGGTCCTGTGGATCTACGGCAACCCGGGTCCCGAGCTGGGCAAGACGATTTCCGGTCTGTTGGGCTTGCTCCTCGTGAGCTGGACCTACGTGTCGATTGGGGCCTTTGCCTCGTCCCTGACCCGCAGCCAGGTGCTCGCCTTCCTGCTCACCTTCGTGATCCTGTTGATGATGATGTTCATGCCGGCCATCGCAGATCTGGGCGTGGCCGGGACATCGGAGGCTCGCGACTTCTTCCGGTATCTGTCGGCCGACGTCCACCTCGATCAGCTCGTGCGCGGGCTGGTCGACACCAAGGACCTCGCCTACTTCGCGGTCATGATCGGCACCTTCCTGGTCTTCACCAAGACGGCAGTGGAATCCGTGCGATGGCGCTGAGTCCCAGGTTCGATCCGAGGCGAGACAGGGGAGGGCGGTCGTGATCGGACTTCCCACCATCTTCGCGTCTCTCGGCGCCATCGGAATCGTGTTCGCGCTGCTGAACCTGATGATCGGCCTGTTCGGCGCGGGCTTCGACATGCGCTGGATCACCGGAAACTTCGGCGTCGGCTTGGTTCTGCTGATCGTCGCCGCCGCCATGAACTTCGACGCCGTGCGCACGCGAATGCGCTCGGGCGAAGCCAAGCGCGTTGGCAAATACGGCACCAGCGCGTTCGTCTCGACGGTGCTCTCGATCGTCATCATCGCCGGCCTGGGCTTCCTCAGCACCCGCTACACCCATCGCTTCGACTGGAGTGAGGGCCAGGTTCACTCCTTGACCGATCAAAGTCTCAAGGTGCTCGAGAATCTCGACCAGGACGTCGAGGTCGTGGCGTTCGTTCAGCCGCTCGAAGCGGGACCGGTGAAGCAGGTGCTCGAGCGCTACGCCTATGAGAGCGACCGCTTCCACCTGATGGTGGTCGATCCCAACGAACGGCCCGAGCTGCTCGAGAAATATGAGATCTCTCCCTGGCAGCTCGGCAACGGCTTGATCCGCGTGGCCATGGGCGAGGAGTCGGTCAACGTCACCGAGCTGAGTGAGGAGAACGTCACCAACGCCATGGTGAAGCTCTCCCGGACCGGAGAGAAGAAGGTCTATTTTCTGGAGGGCCACGGCGAGCGGGCCATCGATGGCGAGCGGGCCAAGCAGCGCAGCGGCTACACCCGCGCGGTCGAGGCGCTTGCCAACGAGAACTATCTCGTCGAGAAGCTGCTGCTGGCCCGCCACGGCGACGTTCCACCAGACGCGGACGTGATCGTGGTGGCCGGTCCGACGAGGCCGCTCCTGGGCGGCGAACGCGACGCCCTGACGCGCTTCCTCCAGCAGGGCGGCGCCCTGCTGGTGCTGCTGGACCCCGGAGCCAAGACCGATCTGGTCGACGATCTAGAGGACTGGGGCGTGATCCTGGAAGACGACATCATCGTCGACCGCCAGCTGGCGCTGTTCGGCAAGGCGACCTCGCCCTTTGCCGCCCGCTACGACACCGAGCACGCCATCACCAAGGACATGCGGGAAACGACGCTCTACCACCTGGCGCGAAGCGTCCGGAAGAGGGAGGGCTCGAATCTCACCGAAATCGTGTTCACCGGCGCGTCGGCCTGGGCGGAACGCGATCTCGAACGCTTCTACGACGAGGGCATCGCCGAGCTCGGCGAGGACGATCTGCCCGGACCCGTGTCGCTGGCCGTGGCGGGTTCACCCACCGTCGACATCGCCACTGACGCTTCCTCCCAGGATGACGAGAGCCAGGAAGGTACCAGAGAGCCGCGCCTGGTCGTCTTCGGCGACGCCGACTTTGTTGCCAACGAGAGGGTTGACTCGGCCCGCAACCGCGACATCTTCGTCAACAGCGTCAACTGGTTGATGGGCGACGTCGAGGCCATCTCGATCCGGCCGCAGGTTTCGAAAGCGTCGCGCTTCCAGCCGACGGCCGAGGAGTTCATGCGGATCCGGTCGTGGTCGCTCTTCGTGGTTCCCGAGGCCGTTGCAATCGTCGGCGTGCTGGTCTGGTGGTCGCGGCGGCGCGCACAGGAGCGCTAGATCCCGATGAACCCGCGCACCACGGGAATCCTGTTTCTCGTTGCAGTCGCCCTGGGCGCCTTCATCGTCTTCTACGAACTCGAAGGCGAGGAGGGCCGCAAGCGGGCTGAGGAGCGTACCCAGCAGCTCTTCAGCGACATCGATGCCGACGACATCGAGTGGATGGCGCTCACGACCAGCGACGGGACGAAGGTCCGAGCCCGTCGCAGTGACGAAGGCTGGATGCTGACCGAGCCGCTCGAATTTCCGGCTGACGAGTTCGCCTTCGATGGAATGGCCTCGGCCCTGGCCAACATGACGAGCGTCGCCGTCTACGATGAGCCGC
>SMWR01000211.1 GCA_004356735.1 Deltaproteobacteria bacterium | reverse complement strand
GCTAGTACTTGCCTGCGAGCTTGGCGTGGTCCCATGAGACGATCTTCTCGGGCTCGAGCTTCAGGCACACGCGCTTGGCGGCCGTGTCCATGATCACCTTGCCCATGGCCTCGCGACCCTCGGGCGTCTCGGCGGCTTGGCCGCCCGTGATGTCGATCAAGGTGTCCTTGACCGCATCAATGTCGTCGACGATCTCACAGTGGCCGTAGAGGACGACGCCTCGCAGCTCGGCGTATTCGGTGCCATCCTCGATCAGCAGCGAAACCTTCGGATCCCGCTGGATGTTGAGCACCTTCTGGCTCTTGCGGAACGTCGTCATGCGCACGCTTCCGTCGGCATCGATGGTGAACCACATGGGCATGGGATGGGGAAAGCCGCCCGGACCGTTGGAGACGATATTCATCGTCTTGTGACTTCGGATGAAAGCCATGCGCTCGTCATCGGTCATCTGGATCAAGTCGCGGCGACTCGGCATCGAGATCTTCCTCCTAGCTCGGGTACTCGACCTTGATCTTGCGGCTGCGGCACACGCTCTGGCAGGTGAGCACCCAGCCTTCCTTCAGCAGATCGGGCGACAGGCAGTCGTTGGCTTCCATCTGAACGTCTCCCTCGGTGAGCTTGGCCATGCAGCACGAGCAGTAGCCCTCCTCACACGAGAACGGCGGGTCAAGTCCTGCACGACGCACCGCGGCCAGCACACGTTCCCCTTCCTGGTAGGAAACCTCGTGGGGCTTGCCGTCGAGCACGACCGTAATCGAGTCCGGCACACCTTCCGTCCCGGCAGCGGGGGCCGGCACCTCGGCCTTCTTCAGGGACTGGGGATCCGGGGGTGAGACGAAGCGCTCGATGTGGACCTGCTCAGCGGGGACGTGCAGTGCGGCCAGCGCCCGCTCGACCAGGTCCATGAAGACACCGGGCCCGCATAGATAGAAGTCGCCCTCGAGCGCGTCCACCGCCATGTGCTCGATCCGTTTGACGTCGATGAAGCCATCGCGGTCGTCCAGCGAATGGTGGATCTCGAGGCGCTCCGGATGCTCCCCGCGCAGCCTCTCGAGCTCGTCGTTGAAGATGATCGAGCGCTGATCGCGGTTCGCATAGACCAGGCGCAGCTTGCGTTCGGTCGTGAGGAGCGCGGTCTTGATGATGGAGATGCAGGGTGTGATGCCGCTGCCGCCAGCGAAGAACGTCACGGGACGCTGCTTGTCATTCAGGACGAACAGCCCGGCTGGCGGAACCACCATCAAGGTGTCACCGGCCTTGACCTCGTCGTTGATCCAGTGCGAAATCCGGCCGTCGTCGATACGCTTGACCGTCACCTTGGGCTTGGGATCGCACACGGGAGAGCTCGACAGCGAGTAGCTGCGGGTGAGCACCTGGCCCTCGAAGGGAACCTTGAAACTCAGGAACTGTCCGGACTTGTAACGAAAGCGCCTCTCCAAGTCGGCCGGGACGTCGAACACCAGGGAACACGAATCGTGCGTTTCGCGAATGACTTCGGCGACGGGCAAGGCAACGCAGGACGCGATGGAATCGCTCCAGACCTCCTCGCTGACACCGGCGCCTTTCGGATCGAGCATGAATCCAGATTCCTCGGTGATGCCGTCGGGGTACGCCCAGCCTCCTGGGCGCGCCCAGCCTTCTGACGGGGCGATTACGTTAGCGCATGACCGTGGTCGGGTTCAGACGTCGCGGAGGTCGAGAACGCTGCCGTTTTCGAGGTCCTTCCCGATCAGGCTCCAGAGCTCACCCGCCACGACCTTGGGATCTCGCAGGTCTCCACCCTCGTGAAGCTCGACGAAGCGGTTGACCTCGGGAAAATCACGCTTGGACGTCTGACGGATCCGTTCCTGCATCGCAGTCTCCACGATACCGGGCGCCACCGACAGGACCTGGACCCGTCCACCGCGGCGCTTCTGTTCCGCGCCCACGGTCCGGACCCACTGATCGACAGCCGCCTTGCCGCCACAGTACGAGGACCAGCCTTCGTACACCGAACTCGCTGCACCGGAGCCGATCATCACGAGGAAGCATTTCGCTTGGGTCCCCGCCGCCGCGTGCAGGAAGGCGTCGCCCAAGACCTGGGGTGCAGCGCTATTGAGGATCACGTTACGGGTGTAGGCCTCCGAGTCGACCTCTCCGGCAAAGCCAATCGGATCGAGAGTTCCCGCACTGTGGAAGAAGACCACGCGTTCACCGTCGAACCCGGACAATTCGTTCGCAAGGAGTCTTGATGCTTCCCGCCACGACGCAGGTTGGGACAAGTCGGCCTTCAAGTGCAGGTCGACGTCAGCACCACCGCTCCGACTGATGTCGATCTTGCGCGCTTCGGCGTCGGGACAGGCGTCGAGCAGGGCACGGCCGATGCCGCTGGAACCGCCGGTTACGATCAAGAGGCTTCGGGGCATGACGGAAAGCTAGCAGGCCGCCGAAGCGGTACGGATCGACCGCAATTCCGAGTCTCGACCTGCCCTGACCCCCCTCCACGCCGAAAGCGGCTGATACCGCCAAGCTTCGGCTGGCTCGGTTGAGACGGGGGGGACGTCGCTCATTTCTGCACCCACAGCAGAAAAATTCGACAAATATGCGTAAGCCGTTTCACGTGATTCGCCGCGATACGCCGTGCTTGCGGTTGCGAAGCGTCGCTCCAGAACGCCGGTCCCCGAGACCGTGTCCCCCGCCACCTGCCAACTCCGCGGCCGGGCGATCAGGCGCCTGCGCTGAGCCGCCGATCGGCCCAACGCCATACGGAGAACGCGCTCAGCGCGTTCTCCGTATGGCTACCCGGACCACTGCGAACAGGAGCTGAAAATTCCAACCGCGTCGGGAACCGCAACATCAGCAAGAATCCAGCGTTTCGCAGCCAACGGCCGCTCCGCTTCCGCACAACCGATTGGATCAACCCGATCAAGAGCGTTGCAGTGTGTCCGGGCGGACAGTTCATCGGACGATCCTGTTCCCAGGTTTATTGGAAATTTTCGAGCTGGGTGGATACTGCCGCGTACGTAGGCAGCAGCCAGCGGGGCTTTCCACCCGACGTCCGGCTGCGGATGCGTTCAAGATCAAGCTTCGTTCGCCGCTACGGACGTAAGAGCGCCAGAGGGAGGACTCGCTTCGATGAACGACGGACGAACACGCAGGGTTGAAGTCGCCGAAATCGACCAGAACTGGGAGTCCTTCCGGGCAAAGTGGAAGGCCACCGTCGTGGTCCTGGAGGGCCCGGCAGCCGGAACGGAGTTCGTGATGGAGTCCGCCAATGTCTGCATCGGCCGGGGGAGCGGCGCGGACTGGACCATCGAGCACGACACCCTGTCGAAGGAGCACGCGGCCCTCGAACTCGTCGAGGGACGCATCCGGATACGCGATCTCGGCAGCACCAACGGCTGCAAGGTCAACGGTAGCGACGTGAAGGCTGCCGATCTCAAGAACGGCGACCGGCTCCAGCTGGGCGAGTGCAGCCTCCAGTTCGTGCTCGAAAAGCGCAGCCACAAGCCCAAGACCTACGTCATCGACGAAGCATAGGCGTCGACGGACTGGAGCCCTTCCGATGAGCCCGGCGGCCCGCAAGTCGATCGGAGCCTTCGAAGTCGAGCGAGAACTCGGCAAGGGAGGGATGGGCGTCGTCTACCTGGCCCGACAACCCGCTCTGGACCGGCGCGTGGTCATCAAGGGACTGCGCCGTGACCTGGGCGAGGACGATCAGTGCGAGGAGCGCTTCCGTCGTGAGGCCCAAGCCGCCGCCGCCGTGCATCACCAGAACGTGGTGTCCGTCTACGACTACTTCGTGTGGCGCGGCGAACGCTTCATCTCCCAGGAATTCGTCGATGGGGTGGACCTGGCAACGGCACTGGAACTGGCGCGGCGCTTCGAACCTCGCATCGCCGCCCTGATCGCCCTCGAGCTGGCCCGAGGCCTCGAAGAGATCCACGCCCAGGGCATCGTCCATCGCGACCTGAAACCCTCGAACATCCTGCTGGGCCGCGCCGGAGAGGTCAAGATCGCAGACTTCGGCATCGCCCTCGATGGCAAAGCCCCGGGCCTCACCCAGACCGGACACGCCGTCGGTACGCCCGCCTACATGTCGCCCGAACAATTCCTGGGTGAGCGTGTGGACACGCGTAGCGACCTCTTCACCTTCGGGACGCTCCTCTACGAGATGCTCGCAGGCTGGGCCCCGTTCCGGGCCGACGAGGAGAACGACGGACTGCTGCGCCAGATGGAGAATCGGCGATACACGCGGGTGGGCCGTGTCGCGGGCACGACGCCGCGGGCCTTGCGTCGGCTGGTGCGGCGCTGCCTCCAACCGCGCGCCCGCAAGCGCATGGCCTCCGCCCAGGACCTGCGGTTCGCCCTGGAACGACAGCTTGGATCCCCAACCCCGGCCGCATGTCGCGCTGAGATTTCGACGTGGCTCTGGGCGCACCAGGTTTTCGAAGCGTCGGATCAAGACGACGCCACGCGGTTCTCGGCCCCGCTGGTCCGCAAGACGGCGAGGCTGCGCTGGCGCTGGGCTGCTGCCGCCATCGCCGCCAGCAGCCTCTTCGCGCTCTCGGCCGCCACGAACTGGATCGATGTCACACGCATCCCCTTCGTCGCCGCAATTCTCGAAGTCGTCGATCGGCCCTGAAACGACGCTTGCGGATCCGGGCAGGATCAGCACGCCACTGGAACGCGATGCAAGGCGCCCCGAGAGCGCCAACGAACGATCGTTCGGTAATGTTGCTATGCTGCGGCTCGCCTCAGGAGCCTGCCCCCGTGTACGTCGATTTCACCTCCGAGCAGAAGTCCCTCCGCGTTGAGCTTCGCGCCTACTTCGACCAGTTGATGACGCCGGAAATCCGGGACGGCCTGATCGGACTCGAGGGCGGTCCGATGTTCCGTGAGGTGGTGCGCCAGATGGGCAAGGATGGCTGGCTCGGCGTGGGTTGGCCCAAGCGCTACGGCGGCCAGGGTCTGACGGGCATCGAACAGATGATCTGGTTCGAGGAGGCGCGCCGCTCCGGTGCACCGATCCCATTCGTCACCCTGAACACCGTCGGACCCGCGCTGATCGCGCGCGGCAGCGAGATCCAGAAGGAACGCTTCCTGACCCAGATCCTGGCCGGCGAGATCCACTTCGCGATCGGCTACACCGAGCCCGATGCCGGAACCGACCTGGCATCGCTGAAGACCTCGGCAGTTCGGGACGGAGACGACTACATCGTCAACGGCACCAAGATCTTCACCAGTGGCGCCAACCAGGCGGACTACATCTGGTTGGCCTGCCGCACCGATCCCGATGCCAAGAAACACAAGGGCATCTCGATTCTCATCGTTGATACGAAGCTGCCCGGCTTCTCGTGGTCCCCCATCCACACCGTGGGCGGCGGCGCCACGACCATGACCTATTACGACAATGTTCGCGTACCGACCGACATGCGGGTCGGCGAGGAGAACGGCGGCTGGCAGCTGATCACGCTTCAACTCAATCACGAGCGCGTCGGACTCGCGGCGATGGGATGCCTGGCGGGTGAACTGATCGACGACGTAGCGGATTGGGCGCGAGAGGCCCGAGACGAGCAGGATCACCCCGTCATCGAGACGCCCTGGGTCCAGATGGCACTGGGCGAAGCGCGCGCGCGCTTCGAGGCCCTCAAGGTGATGAACTGGAAGATGGCCTGGGAGATCGCACAGGGACGTCTCGAGCCGGCCCACGCGTCGGCGGCCAAGGTCTACGGGTCGGAGACCATGATCGAAATCTGTCGCCTGATCCAGGAAGTCCTGGGCGTCGCGGGAACCCTGCAACGCGGAAGCAGCGGTGCAGCCCTCGAAGGTCGCATCGAATTGACCTGGCGCGGCTGCCAGATCAACACCTACGGCGGCGGTGTCAACGAGGTCCAGCGCGAGATCATCTCGATGCTCGGTCTCGGATTGCCGCGTGCGCCCCGCTGAGCGGCACGCTACGGATCCAGCCTGCGGGAGAGAACGTCTTGACTCCGGAAGAACTCTACGAACAGCTCAAGGCGTTCGAAGGACAGCAGGTGGGCCAGCCCACGCCGGCGCGCGATCCGGTGAACCAGCCGATGATCCGGCATTGGTGCGACGCCGTCGACGACCGCAACCCCATCTATACGGACCCGGACTTTGCGGCCAGGTCGAGTCACGGCGGCATCGTGGCGCCACCCACCATGCTCCAGGCCTGGGTCATGCGCGGCCTGCGCCCGCCCGAGAAACCGGCCGCTGCGGTACCGGGCCCCCAGCTGCGGATCTTCCAGTTGCTCGATGATGCGGGCTTCACGTCGGTCGTCGCCACCAATTGCACCCAGGAGTATCGGCGCTATCTCGAGCCCGGCGATCACGTGACCGTCACCACGGAGATCGAGAACGTCAGCGCAGAAAAACGGACGGGCCTCGGCAACGGCCACTTCATCACCCAGCGCATGCTTTACCTGGACCAGAACGGCGAAGAAGTCGCCGTAATGCGTTTCCGGCTGCTGAAGTTCAAGCCCGGCACCGGCAAGAGCGCGGCTCCAAAGAAGGCCGACAAGGTCGCCCGGCCACGACCGAAGCCCGGGATCACCCACGACAACGATTTCTTCTGGGAAGGCGTCCAGGAAGGCAAGCTGCTGATTCAGCGTTGCCTCTCCTGCAAGCAGCTCCGGCACCCCCCCGGACCCATGTGCCCGGACTG
>SMWR01000210.1 GCA_004356735.1 Deltaproteobacteria bacterium | reverse complement strand
GCCATCGACTCGTCTTCGAGTCACGTCGCTGGCAGGGCGCCGATGTCGATGCTCCCGCCTTCTACAAGGTCTTCGAACACGTCCGAGGTGCCAGGGTCCAAGGCAGGGCCGCGGCCGGCGCACGGGTGGTGGCGACCCTGAAGCTCCAGACCAATCACGGGCGGAAGTTCCAATACCGCACTCGGACAACGGCGGATGCGTCGGGTCACTACGAGCTGCGGCTGCCTTATTCGAATTTCGGAGAGCCGGCCGCGGTGCGCACGGATGAAAACTACACGATATATTGTCGGTTCGACATCGCTTCGCTGGTGGTCGACGAGGATGCCGTGCGCTCCGGTCGCAGGCTGGACGGCCCCACGGTCTGTCTCACCCCCGACTCCTGAGGTCGTTTCGCCGTCCGGTCGCCGCCTGCGGAAAACTGAAACAGCGTTCGACACGCTGCCAGAAGCGCCCCGATTCCTTCCGACTTCGTACACAGCTGCCAGCCGTTCGCGGCCCCCCGCTGGGCTCGTCCCTCGAGGATTTCAGCCGTGCTGATCAACGCTCTGGTCTGGATGGAGATGAATCGGGTAACCTGACAAACCAATTTTTTGGGACCGGGGGGTTCCCAGCATGGTTTCAGCCCGGTGGGCGGCGCAGGGAGTGGGGTGATGATGGACGCCTCGCAGGGAGAACCGCGCTTGATCTACCAGCAACGACTCGAGCAGCGGCGGCGCGAGGCCCAGGAGTTGCTGAGTCGGGAGCAGGCTCTCGCCAACGTCAGGCTCGCGGCCTTTCTGCTGACTCTCGGTGTCTTGGGGCTGGCTTTTCTGGGGGGCTGGATCGCCCGGAGCTGGGTGCTGCTACCGGCCGGGGGTTTCGTCGCGCTTCTGTTCGTGCACGATCGGGTGATTCGTGCTCGGGAGCGGGCGGATCGGAGCGTCGTCTTCCATGAAGCTGGACTGGCGCGAATGGAGGGGACCTGGGCCGGGACCGGTGAGACGGGCGAGCGCTATGGAGACAGCGAACACGTACATGCGGGCGATCTCGATCTCTTTGGCGTGGGCTCGGTCTTCGAACTTCTGTGCCAGGCGCGTACCCAGGCGGGCCAGAATACGCTGGCCCGTTGGTTGCTCGAACCCGCACCCCCGGACCAGGTTCGCGAGCGTCAGGCGGC
Source organism: Deltaproteobacteria bacterium (assembly GCA_004356735.1). Lineage (GTDB taxonomy): Bacteria > Myxococcota_A > UBA9160 > UBA9160 > SMWR01 > SMWR01. The sequence goes on along the minus strand of SMWR01000210.1, from coordinate 5,440 downwards.
GGTCGCCGAGCTGGGGGCTCGGATCGAATTGCGAGAAGACCTGGCGCTGCTCGGCACCGAGGTCGAAGCCGGTCTCCATCCCGAGGCCTTGAAGAGGTGGAGCCAACGACCGCAGCTCCTGTCGAGCCGACCGTGGCGCTGGGGTGTCGGTGCGATGGCCACCACTTCGGTGGTGACGTTGGGCTGCTGGCTTTCGGGCATCTTCGGCCCCGCCCCCTTCATCGCTGCGCTCGCCGCGCAGATGATCCTGGCGGCCTGGCTGCGGGAGCGGGTGTTGAAGGTGGTGCGTGCCGCGGATCTTCCGGCACGCGACCTGGCCCTTCTCGCAGAATTCCTGGGACGGATCGAGGCCGAGAGCTTCGAATCCCCGCTGCTGCTCCGGTTGCGCGCGTCGCTTGCCACTCACGGTGTTTCGGCCTCCCAGCAGACGGCTGCTCTGCGCCTTCGGGTCGATCTGCTGGACGCTCGCCGCAATCAGCTCTTCGCGCCGATTGGCGCGTTGCTGCTCTGGACGACCCAGCTCGCCTTCGCCATCGAGCACTGGCGGAAAACCTGTGGAGCGGCCCTGCTCCACTGGCTGGATGTCGTGGGCGAACTCGAAGCCCTGGTATCGATCGGGGCGTTTCACTTCGAGAATCCGGATTCAGTCTTTCCCGAATTCGTCGAAGAGGTGGGCGGTCTCTTTGACGCCGATCAGATCGGTCACCCGCTGCTGCCTGCGGTCGACTGTGTCCGCAACGACGTTCGCCTCGGCTCCAATTGCGCACTGCTGCTGGTGAGCGGCTCGAACATGTCGGGAAAGAGCACGTTGCTGCGCACGATCGGTGTAAGTGCGGTTCTGGCACAGGCAGGGGCACCCGTACGTGCTCGGGCTCTGCGCATGACGCCGCTGTGCGTCGCCGCATCGATCCGGGTGCAGGATTCGCTACGCGAGGGACGCTCACGTTTCTATGCAGAGATTCGTCGACTGAAGGCGATCATGGATCTGGCGGACGGGAAAACCACTCTGCTGTTCCTGGTGGACGAGATGCTCCAGGGAACCAACTCCCGGGACCGTGCCATCGGAGCCGAAGCCGTGATGCGGGGTCTGCTCGATCGAGGCGCTCTGGGTCTCGTCACGACCCACGATCTGGCGTTGGCGCGGGTGGCCGACGAGCTGGCGCCGAGAGCCGCCAACGTTCACTTCCAGGACCACCTGGAAGCGGGAGAGATCGCTTTCGACTACCTGATGCGACCTGGAGTGGCCGAGAAGAGCAATGCATTGGAACTCATGCGAGCGATGGGGCTGACGACATGACGGCAGCCATCATCGCAGAAGAGCTGGCGCTCCTCGAAAGGATTCGCGACCTGCTGGAGAAGCTGCCTCCGAAAGAGGTTCCGTCCGAAGAGCCGATCATTCGGGAGCTGGAGCGATTGCGCGATCAGCTCGTCGGGGGCCAGGAGAACAAGGACGCCATGGCTCTGCACGAGCAGTTCCACCGTCAGGAATCGTTGCTCCGGCAGCTTCGGGTTTCGCGCCGAGCGCCCCAGATCGACCCCCAGTCGCCGTACTTTGCCCACCTGCGGTTGCGGGAAGGGGGCGAGGAGCGAGACCTGTGTCTGGGCAGGGCGACCTGCATCGAGCCAGGCATGCGAATCGTAGATTGGCGCAACGCACCGGTGTCGAAGATCTTCTACCGTTACGACCAGGGCGAGGAATACGACGAGGACATCGCCGGCCACCATCGGGTCGGTGAGGTCCTGGTACGTCGAACAGTCGCGATTCGCGATGGCGTGCTGGAACGGATCGAGTCGCCTGAGGGCATCTTCACGTCCGACACGTCCGCTTCGGATGGCTGGGAGCACCTGGATCGTTCGACGTTGCGACTCGCTGGGGGTGAGGGATCGGCCCTGCGCGCTCACAAGGCCGGCGACGCCGGCGACCGCCGACTGGGAACCGATCTCATGGGGGCGCGGCGACGGGTCGACAAGCGCCTGCCAGAGATCACGGGCCTGATTGATCCTTCCCAGTTCGATCTGATCACGCGCCCCGGGTCCGGCTACCTGGTGATCCGGGGTGCCGCCGGTTCGGGCAAGACCACGGTGGCGCTCCACCGGATCGCCTACCTGGCCTACGACGATCCGGAGATCGATTCGACCCGGTCGCTCTTCGTGGTGTTTTCGCCGGGCCTGCGCAACTACGTCGGCCACGTGCTCCCCGGCCTCGGCCTCGAGCAGGTCTCGATCAAGACCTACGCAGAATGGTGCGGGCACCAACGCAAGCGCCACTTTCCGCGGCTGCCCAACGAGCACAGGATTGATGCGCCGACGCTGGTGCAGCGGCTGAAACTGCATCCCGTGATCGGTCGTGCGCTGGCGGTCCAGGCGAAGGAGGTGGATGGGCCCGCGACCGTCGAGCAGGCGGTCGATGATTGGGCCAGTGTTCTCACCCGGGCCGATCTGTTGGAAAAGACCTGCGCGGACTTCGCCCCCGGCGTCTTCAGCCGCGCCGAAATCGAGCGCTTCTGTGACTGGAACCGACGACGGAACGAGGAGTTCTTCCAGTGGATGGCGGGAGACAGCGCGGCACAGGCATCACTGGATCCCGAGGACGATGCGCTGCTGCTCCGCGCCTGGCAGCTGCGTGTGGGACCCTTGCAGGCGGGCGGGCACAAACCGCTGCGCTATCGGCATATCGCCATCGACGAGGTGCAGGACTTCTCGCCCATCGAAGTGCAGGTTCTGCTCGGCTGCCTGGAGGAGGGTCGCAGCATCACGCTGGCCGGAGACACCCAGCAGCACCTGATGGAGGACAGCGGTTTCACCTCGTGGAGTGAATTCCTGACCTACCTGGGTGTTCCCGGGGCCGAGGTCGAGACGCTCCGCATCAGCTACCGCTCGTCCCGGGAGATCGTCAACTTCGCGCTCGCGGTGCTGGACGACCTGCGGGAAGATGACGAGCCGCCGGAGGCGCCGCGGTCTGGACCGCCCGTCGAAATCTTCCGCTTTACGGACCTGGGTGCCTGCGTCGCATTCCTGGCCGAAGCCCTGCGCGAGCTGGCGCACCAGGAGCCGCTGGCTTCCGTCGCCGTGCTCACGCCCACTCCGGAGCTCTCGGCGGCGTACTTCGAAGGGCTCGACCACGGAGACGTTCCGCGTCTGCGCCGGGTCCAGCAGCAGGACTTCACGTTTGCGCCCGGTGTCGAGGTGACCGAGATCGAGCAGGTGAAGGGTCTCGAGTTCGACTACGTCGTGGTAGTGGAAGTAACCGACGACCAGTTTCCGGATTCAGCGCACGCGCGCCGACGCCTCCATGTCGCCGCGACTCGGGCCGTCCACCAGCTCTGGATCACGAATGTGGGAACGCCTTCGAAGTTGCTCAGCGTTGCGCACTGAGCGCAGATCAGGATGCGCGCCGATGAACCGTTGCCAAGCCCAGGAGCCCCAGAGCCAGCAGGACTGCCGTGGAGGGCTCGGGCACGGCCGAGTGATGCTGGTGGAACCAGCCGAGCTTCTTCCAGTGATGTAAGTCGATCCACTCGAGATTCAGCCTTCCCAGGTGGGGGAGGTCGAAGAAGCGGGGCGTGTTGTCGAACGGGAAGCGAGGGATCCCATCGTCATCGCCATGGGGGTGGAGGTCCCGTAGGTCGAAGCTGGAGTCGAAGGGGTGGAAACCGTCGTGGCGCAGGAAGCTCGCGAAGTCCCAGTCATCGGGTAGCGTGAAGCCGGTCGCTCCGGCTGTCCCGATTCCCGACCCCGTCAGCAGGCCCACCATTCCCAACAGGATCAGCAGCTTCCGCATCGCTCCCTCCTCAAGGCTTCCGGCGTTGTGGGAGAAGTGGCGTGCTGAATGCGGAAATCGCAGTCGTGATGAAAAATCTGGCTCGGCGAGCGAGCTCTTCCCCAAGGGGGGGGTGGGCGGGAAGCGCAGGCAGGCTGGCAAGTGGATGGGGATCACTCTCCATTCTCGCCGAGAGGATCGGCCTTGGCGCCGGCTCAGCCGGCCTCGTAGCGGTAGGTTCCCTCCATTTCGATCCGACGTTCGGCACGACCTGCGATCCGCAGATGCTCCAGGTGGGCGTAGGTCTCGCTCTCGGCCATCGATCCCCAACTGCGGGGCTTGAAGAGCTTCCGTGAGAACTCCTCGACCGTCGCAGGCCGACCGAAACCCTTCGAAATCGATCCGATCTTGTCCAGGCGTTCGTCGTGGTGGCGCTTGATCGCCGCGCACCGTCCCGGCAGATCTTCGAAGGGATGCCCGTGGGCCGGGAGTACGAGCTTTACCTCCGGAATCTCGGCGACCCGGTCCAGTGAATAAAAAAATGATGCCAACGGGTCGGCTGAGCTGGTGAGGCCCGAGATGTGGGGCGTGATGGTGGGGAGGACATGGTCGCCGGCAAGAAAAATGCCGTTCTCCGGGTCGTGCAGGCAGACGTGATCGCCCGTATGGCCGGGCGTGTGCAGCACGAACCATTCCCGCCCGGCAAGTTCGAGCACGTCCCCATGCTCGACCGGATGGGTGATGGTCGGAATGATCTTGCCTCCCAGGTATCGCATGGCGATCCACTTGAGTCGGGTGAAGAAGGGCGGGCGCGGACGCTCGCCTCCCCACACCGTCTTCCGATTTTCGAAAGGCGCGAGGGACCGCTCGCTGCGCTCGGCCTCTTCCGCGGCCTCTTCGGCCTGGCCGGCGTCTTCGGCCCGGCCGACGTCTTCGGCCTGGACCGCGAGATCATCGACCGACGCCTCGGTGTGTTCGTGGGCCGGGGCGGGAGGCCCGAAGGAGAAGCTCCGGTGTGCGATGATCTCGGCGCCCGCTTCCTTGGCCAGGCGAGCCGCGCCTCCGAAATGGTCTGGGTGGGAGTGGCTGACGAAGACCGTATGGACGTGCTTGATCGCCACGCCCGCCTTGCGCAGGCGGTCTTGGAGGGCACGCCAAGTGTAGGGGCCGGGGAGCCCGGGGTCGACGACGGTCGCCCCGTTCTCATCCAGAATCGCAAAACAGTTGACGTGCCCGAGCCCCGGAAGCCGGATGGGAAGCTCCATCCGCAAGATGTTTGGAGCCACCTCGGTGACTTCGGGGCGAGCGTCTTCCTGCTCCTGTCTTCGCGGCACGCGGCGACCCTACTGGATCGGCGCGAGGTCTGCATGTCGCGGATCGGGCGGTGCCGCCCTCTACATCCCGGCGGGGACGGTGCGCAAAACTGCGGTATTTTCCGGGACGTTCGCGCAGGGAAGATGGGGAACGGAGGAGAACACGCGACAGCAGCGTCGGGAGCCAGCGGAAACGCGAGAAGCGGCCGATCAGCCAGCGAACCTGGAATCTGTATCCGTCCGGAGATGTTCCAGGCTGCTGTTCTGTTCGACAGCTCTCCGTCTGATGGATGGGAGAGTGGATGGGAGAGATGGGGATGAAGACGGTCATTACGGTGGGTGCAACTCTGGTCGCTGCAACATGCAT
>SMWR01000035.1 GCA_004356735.1 Deltaproteobacteria bacterium | reverse complement strand
GCTAGACGTCCAGGCGATCGGTGAGCGTGCGGATGCGGGCCGACAGGGTCTGCAGCAGTGTCACGGCGATCGCCGGCAGCTCTTCGATCAGGTGCATCAACTCGCTCCGCTCGAGGCGCAGCAGCTTGGAGCTGCTCTGGGTGGTGGCCGTGGCGGTGCGCGCGATGCCTTCCAACAGCGCGATCTCTCCAAAGAAGCCTCCTGGCCCGATCTCGGCCAGCAAGGTCTCACCCCGGTGGATCCGGATCATGCCCTCCACCACGAGATAGAGACAGTCGTCGTACTCGCCCTGCTGAACCACCACGGCATCCTTCGGCAGGGTCTCTTCCTTGACGACGCCTGCGAGATCCATCAATTGTCGGGCGGTCAGTCCCTCGAAGATCGGAAGCGCCCGCAGGTGCATCATCTTTTCCACGGCATCCACGCTGGCATGATCCTCCACCTCGAAGCCGGCAGCCACCGAGACGCCAGACGCGATCGTGCGCGTGAGTTCCTCCGGATCCTCCCGGAGTTGCGAGAGTGTCTCGGTCACGGCAGCGGCCTGTCGCCGGGCGGTGCGTGGCATCGCTTGGCTCGGGTCCTCCTCGAGCAGGGGCATCAGACGGGCCTTCTCCTGGGCCGGCAACAGTGACTCCAGGGCCTCGAGCACGATCGCCCGCTGACGCTCGCGACCGCGGGTCGTTTCGAGGCGATCGCCCAGCTCAGCGATGCGCTCCTCTCCCTCGATCGCCGCCAGGAACAGCAGGGCCGTGTGCAACTCCTCGTGCACACGCTCTTCGAGTCGCTGCTCGAGCACTTCGAAAGCAGGTCGATTGGCCAGCGCGCGCGCGTGGGTAAGATCGCGCTCGACGCCGTCGAGCTCTCGCTCGTAGAGACCGCGCAGCACTTCGGGGGGCACGTGGAGCTCACGGATCACTTCCAGGATCCCCTCGCGCTTGCTGCGCTTGCCGAAGGTCAACTCGCGCAGCAACAGGTCGGAGCTGCTCGGGCCCAGCGCCCGGAGGCCTTCACGCGCAGCGGCCGCCCATTCTTCGTGCTCCGATCCGAGGTGATCGATCAGCCAGTCTGCATCCTCGAGCCGTTCCGAATACCCCACGTAACGCAGCAGGGCGGCGCGCACGCGCCGGTTCTCATCGTCGCGTACCGCGATGACACGATCCCCCACACAGCCCGCGCGCGAGCCGTGACGGACTGCCACTTCGGCCAGCGCTTCGGCGACGTCGGCGCGCCCGTTCTCGTTCCGGAGAGCGGCCGCGAGCAGTTCGATCCGGTCGTCCCATTGGCTGGCGTCGCCCTCGCACAGCAGCAGGGCCCGGTATTCCTCCCGGGCGATCCGACCGGCGATGGGGTCATCTCCGAGAATCGCGCGCGAGAGCGTCGCGTCCAGATCCGGCGCATCCGGCAGAGCCGCACCGCAGCGGTGCAGCGCAGCCAGCGCCGCCAGCCGAACGGCCGGGTTCGAATCCTCCAGGAAGCCTGTCAGACGCTCGACGGCGGCGGCTCCTTTGGCCAGGCGCCCGTAGGACTGGACGACGTCCGCCCGATCCCGCTCGCCCAGCTGGGCGGCCCGATCCAGCAGCGACTCCAGGCTACGCACCGCTTCGTTGCTCCGGATCGGGTCTTCGATGCTGCGTTCGAGCTGCCGATCGAGTGCGGCCACGAGGATCGGTCGTGCCGTGTCCGATGCATCGGCCGCCGCCCTTGCCAACGCGGGAACGGCCACCTGCGGTGTGGCCTCCGAGACCAGATCGACCGCTGCGCGGCAGCGGGCGGGATCCTCGCTGCAGAGCTCGGGCTGGAGCGCTCGCACCGTGGTGGGATCCAACAGCTCCGCACCTTCGAGAGCATCACGATACCGGGAGCGAGACGCCGACGCCGCCAACAACAGGCGCGGGTAGTGGCGCCACAGCAACAGGGACGCCCCGAGCCAGATCGCCGCGATGGGAAGTGCCGCAAAACCGACCGCGGCCGGTGATCCCAGCCGGATCGCGGCAATCGTCAGGACGTTGCCCAACGCTCCGCCTCCGCGCTTGATGGGCCCCTCGAGGAACGCCGATGCGCGCGGACGAATCGATTCGGGGAACAGGCTGTAGAGAACTCGGACCGCGGGATCGTAGACCGCGTTGTCCTGAAGCTTCACGCCCGCCATGGCACCGACGCCGGCCGGAAGGCTCATGCGCACCGAAAGTCCCAGGAAGCCGAACAGGTAGATCAGCGGGGAGAGCGCGGCCGCCAGCGGGATACCGATCCGTCGATAGAGCTTGCCCGCCACCAGCAGCTGGGTCGCCAGCACGCCGAAGCCGATCCAGCCGCGCAGCTGGGCGTAGAACGCCAGCAGCCTGTCTTCACCGCCGGCACCCGAGGTTGCAAGATCGGCGACATAGCTGAACTGGAAATAGAGCATGGGCCCCAGCAGGCCACTGCAAAGAGTTCCCAGAAACAACATCCGGAACAGCGGATTCTCCGACCAGAGCTGCGTGAAGCCGTGACCGTCCGCCTGGGTCTCGCGCTTGCGCTGGGCCATGGGTGTTGCTGCACGGTCGAAGCGGGGTCGCAGCTTCCGCAGCGGCAGCGTGGCCAGGGCCGCCAGCAGCATGAAGACCGAAGCAACCGGCAGCAGACCTTCGATCCCGAGCAGCCTCCCCAGCGGCTGTGAGGCGAAGCTTCCGAGAATCGTCCCCAGCGTGACGCCCGCCATCATCGGCGCAAACAGACGTTTGGTCTGTCGACCGTGGAGCAAGTCTCCCATCGCGATCCAGAACACGAGCAACGCCAGCGAGGTCAGCTGCTTCGACGCGATCACCAGCAGCGAGAAGACCTCGGACACGCCGGCCAGTACCAGAAACCACAAGGGGAGCAGCATCACGGCGAGGCCGACGAAGATCCGGGGCAGCAGCCACAGCCGATCTTTCCGGGCGGCAATGCGTCCCAACAGGCCCGTCGTCGCGACCAGCAGGACTGAGTTCGCCAGGAAGACCAGCGGCAACCATTCCGGCCCGACCCGCTTGAGGAAGAAGGTCTCCGAGACGTTCTTCAGCGAGACATCGGCCCAGCCCAGCAGGAACAGGGCGAACGCGCCCCACGCGAAGACCCGCCCCTCTCCGGGCTCGATTCCTAGCTTTCGCCACATGGAGCGCCGGCACGATATCACCTTCCGCGCTGCGACCCGAACTTCCACGGCCGCCTCGTTTCAGCCTTCCCCAAGGGGTTTGAGCGGTTATGCTCCGCGCCATGCGTACCCCCCTTCGCCTCGCCGTGGCTTTCTACGTCCTTTTCGGTCTGTTGATCTTGCCCCTCGCCCCGCACGCCGCTGGCAGTGGCTCGGGTTCGGGCGAAGCAACGCGCGACGCCAGTACGGCCCGCGCTTCGATCGACGCGATGAAGGCCTCGCCCAGGGGACCTTTCGAGCGCATCCGCTGGTTCTGCAACGACGGAACCGTGCAGGCGCCCAAGGCCTATGCCTGCAGGGACCATGGCGGCGGCGTCCAGCACGGCGAGTGGAGCCAGCAAACCCTCGACCTCCGCAGCGCCGGCTATCCGATCGCCAATCTCCTGGCCGGAATCGACGCCAGCCCCTTCCTCGGAAACGCTCCCGACTTCGGCCTTCTCAACGCGATCCTGATGGAGCGCTTCCTGATGAAGGTGGACGACGGCTGGATCTTTCGCGGTGCGCGTTCCTATCGAGGTGCCCTACAGATCGAGGACGAAGAAGCCGGCGCCCGGCGCATCGCTCTCGGGATCCTGGCCGATCCTGCCTGGATGACGCCGGCCCGGTTTGCGCAGCTGCGCGAGACGATCCGCTTGCTCCCGCTGCCGCGCGACGAGGCGTCGGCGTCCCACATCCGCCACGAAGCACTGGAGCTCGCCGAGAAGGACAAGGCATTTACGCCCCTGCGCGCGAAGATCCACAACGCACCGGATGCGGGAGACGCCGACAAGGTCCGGGCCTACGCGAACGCCAAGGCCTCGGCAACCTTGCGCGCGCGCTACGAAGCCCTGGCCAAGGCCATCGACGGCCTCTATGCATCGCAGGGCGCAGTGAAGGCCATCAAGAAGACGGCGGCTGCGATCCAGAATCCGCGTCTGGCGGCAGACCTCGAAGTCGGGGCGGGCGAGCTCGCCGCAAGCCGCGATCCGGCGCGCCGGTTCTCCGTGGCGGCACGGCTGCTGGGACGCCTTCGTGACGAACTGGCCACGGCGGCCAGCCCCGAAGCGCGGCTCTCGATGCTCGAGACCAGCCTGGTGCTCGAAGACGAGGTCTTCACCGCCGGAACGGCCCTGCTCGCCGACTCCGGCCGGGTCTCCCGGCGCGGCCGGCTGCGTTGGTTGCGCGACGGCTCGACCGCCCTCTACGGCATCGGCTTCATCAACAAGCGCCATCTCCAGGGAATCCGCACCAGCCTGATTCGGATCCAGTCCAGCACCGCGCTGACCGTGGACGCCTACCGTTCGGAGCTCCGCTATCTGGCGCGGCCGGCGGAGTGGTCGGGGCGCTGGCTCGAGTTCAACTTCGGCGAGACCGTGGCACTCTTCCACGAGATCTCGGATCACGCACACCTGTTCAGCCAGGACCGGCTGCGCGGCAGCCCCCTCCTCTTCTACAGTGCGGTGCTCGACGGCCTGACCCTGGACGCGAACCATCAGGCCGGCATCCAGCACGTGCTCTTCGGCCGCAAAGTCGGGGTCGGCCTGCGGGCCCTCAATCCGGGCCTGGCAAGGGGAAGACTCGTGGCGCCACGCAGTGGCGAGATGCCCGCGGGTGGATTCGGTCGCCGGGGCATCTACCTGCTACCCGAGTCCACCTCCGACCTGCCGCGGGTCGAGGGCATCCTGACCCGGGGCGAGGGCAGCTCCCTGTCCCATCTACAGCTCCTGTCGCGAAACCTGGGCATTCCCAACGTTGTCGTGGGAGACGAGCACGTGGGAAGCGTGGTGGACCACGACGGCGATGAGGTGGTGCTGGCCGTGAGCCCCCAAGGCGTGGTCCAGCTCGAAGTGTTCAGCCCGAAGTGGGAGACCGTCTTCGGCAAGGAACAGAACCTCGGCGGCATCGTGATCCGACCCGATCTCAGCAAGCTCGACCTCAGCACGTCGGCCATGATCCCACTGTCCCGCCTGCGCGCGACCGACTCGGGCCGGAACTCGGGTCCCAAGGGCGCCAACCTGGGCGAACTCCGTCACTACTTCGGCGACGCCGTCCCCGACGGTTTTGTCATTTCCTTCGGCGCCTTCCGAAAGGTTCTCGACCAGCCGATCCAACCGGGCGGGCCGTCGGTCTTCGACTGGATGAAGTCCGAGTACGATCGCTTCGAGACGCTCCAGGGTGCCCAGAAGGAGCAGCAGGTCGCGGCTTTCCTACGGCGACTGCGAAACTGGATCCTGAGCTGCGATCCGGGTCGGGGCTTCCGTCAAGGCCTTGCCCTGTCGCTCGACCGCCTCGGCCAGGACGGCAGCTTCGGTGTCTTCGTGCGCAGCGATACCAACGTCGAAGACCTGCCTGGCTTCACGGGTGCAGGCCTGAATCTCACGGTCGCCAACGTGGTGGGCACCGAGAATGTGCTCACCGCGGTCCGCCAGGTGTGGGCATCACCGTTCACCGAGCGCGCCTACGGCTGGCGCCAGAACAACATGAAGGACCCCGAGTACGTCTTCCCCGCCGTGGTCGTACAACGGAGCTTCCCGTCCGAGAAGTCGGGCGTGATGGTGACGGTCGACGTCGACACGGGAGATCCTCGCTGGCTCACCGTCGCCGTGAACGAGGGCGTCGGCGGCGCGGTTGACGGACAGGCTGCGGAGTCGCTGAAGATCGACGTCCAGACCGGCGAGACCCTCTACCTCGCCCAGGCCACGGCACCTTACAAGGCGGTGCTGTCGGCGAGCGGGGGCGTCACCCGGGTTCCAGCCAGCGGTGCGGAATCGACGCTCCAGCCCGGCGAGATTCAACAACTGCTGGCGTTCGCGCGGACCGTGGCCGACCGCTTCCCGTCCTTGAAGGACCAGGATGGCGCCAGCCTGCCCGCGGACGTGGAGTTCGGCTTCCGGAACGGCAAGCTCACGCTGCTCCAGATCCGACCCTTCGTCGAGAGCCGGGCAGCGCAACAGAGCACGTATCTGAGTGAGCTCGACGCCGCATTCCGTGAGCGCGGCCATCGCAAGGTAGACCTCGACGCCGTACCCTGGGAGCCCAAGTCATGAACGCCGCCATCCGATCCTTGCTCGTCGCTGTGCTGGCGGCATTCCTGGTACTCCCGGCGCCGATCGTGCTGTCCTATCCGCTCGACGGGTTCCCGAGCACGGGCATCATCCGCCTCGAAGCCTACCGGCTGGCGTCCCAGGGCAAGCGTCGACCGAGCTTTCTGACCGAGGGCGAAATGCTTCCCAGTGCCGCCATCTCGCTCGGCCTGCTCGACAATCCCGGCTTCAAGGTTCCGGCGCCGGATCCGGAAATCAGCGCGAAGCTTCGCGAGATGCTGGGCGCCGACGCGGGGGCTTACGGAGTGACGCTGCTCGATTGGAGCGACCCGAAGCGACCCATCTACGCCGCACACCAGCCAGACTACGTACAGAATCCGGGTAGCGTCGGAAAGATCGCCGTGCTGCTGGGTTGGTTCAGTGCGCTGGCCGATCTCTACCCCGATGACGTCTCGGCCCGGCGCGCCCTGCTCTACGAGACCGAAATCGTCGCCAACGACTTCATCCAGCATGACAGCCACGACGTACCGTTCTGGAGCTGGAGCCAGCCCCAGGTGGACCGGCGGCCGATCCAGATCGGCGATCGGGGCAACGTCTGGACCTGGCTCGACTGGATGGCGTCGGCGAGCTCGAACGCCGCGGCCTCGATGCTGATCTCGGAGTTGGTCCTGCTGCGCCACTTCGGCCAGCAGTATCCGGTCCCGGCCGACCAGGCTGCCGCCTTCTTCCGCGACACGCCCAAGTCCAAGCTCAGCCGGATGCTGTCGGATGCGATCCAGCAGCCCCTTTCGACGGCGGGCTTGGACCTCACGAAGCTGCGCCAGGGAAGTCTCTTCACGCGCCGCGGCAAGGCCATGCTGCCAGGCACCAACAGCGTGTCCACCGCCGGGGAACTGGCCCGCTACCTGCTGTTGATGGAGCAGGGACGGCTGGTCGATCCGTGGTCGAGCCTCGAGATCAAGAAGCTGCTCTACCTGACCGACTCCCGGATCCGCTATGCGGCCTCGCCCGTCCTCGAGGACTCCGCCGTCTTCTTCAAGTCAGGCTCCCTCTACAGCTGCCGAGCCGAAAAAGGCTTTCAGTGCGGGAAGTTCCTGGGAAATCGGCTGAACTACATGAACTCCGTGGTGATCATCGAATCCATCGATCGGAGCCCGGCCCTCAAGTATGCCGTCGTCGTGCTGTCGAACGTTCTCAAGAAGGATTCGTCGGAGATCCACCAGACCCTGGGCCGCCGGGTCCACGCGCTGATCCAGTCGCTCCACCCCTCGACCAAGCTTCCGTTCCTGGAGATGGGCGAGTAGCCCGCGCCTGCGAGCGATTCAGCGCTTGGCGATGATGTCGTCGAGGGCGACGATGATCCGCCCCATCCAAGCGCTGCCGTTGGGGTGGTTGCTCAGGGCCACGGCGATATAGCTCTTGCCGTGATGCTCGATCAGGGCGCTGTCCGAGTGATAGGTGCGCCAGGAGCCCGACTTCCGAAAGAGCGAGAAGCGCGGGACCTTGGCGCGCAGCCCCTTCACGAACTTGTGGTCGATGTGCTCGCCCGACATCACATCCTTCATCATGCGGCTGTGCTCGGGCGTCACCAGCTGCTCGGTGTGCAGCAGGTAGTAGAAGCGGGCCACCTGGATCGCAGTGGCGCCATGGGAGAGGTTGTGGAGCGGATCCCGCCGATAGAGGCCGGACTTCGCATAGTCCTTGCCGACCCAGAGACCGCCGTTTCGATCCAGGTCGTAGAGGCGATAGCGCGGTGAGAACAGGACCCGGGCGATGTACTTCTTGCCCACCCGGTGCATGAGCTCTGTGGTTGCCTGGTTCGAAGAACGACGGATCATGTCCTGCAGCAGCTGCCGGGTTTCCTTGTCGTACTTCATCTTGCCCTGGGCGATCTTCTCGAAGGCCGCCAGCATCACCGCGATCTTGGGCAGGCTGGCCGCGTAGATCATCGTGTCACCGTTCACGGCCGCCATCCGCGGCTTATCAGGCTCGGACACGTCCACCAGCGCGACGGCCAGTCGGCGGCGAACCACCTCGTCGGCGAGGCCCAGACGGCGCAGGGCCGACTCGAGCTGCTTCTGGAGCTTGGCATCCCGAAACTTCCAGAGCGGCGCCAGATCCTCGAAGGGCGCCAGGGCATCCAAGGCGAGCATCTGTCGGATGACGGGGTCGTCGATCATCGAATAGCGATCGTCGCCGGGCTGGATCACGATGGGATCAGCGCCACCGACGACGTCCGCCAAGGCCGGGAACGCCCCGACCCAGAGCATGGCCAGCCACGCCAGCAGGATCGGACTACGCCGCATCGGCCGGCATCTCATGGGTCAGCGCTCGATGCTCACGAACCACCACGAGCGAGTAGAAGATCCAGAGCAGCACCAGTGCGACGTTGAAGGCAAAGAAGGCCTTGGTGGGCAGCGCGAGCACCCGAACGCCGATCAGAACCGTCACGGCCGCCATACCGTCACCCAGGCGAGCGAAGACCGAGTCGACCGCGGGCTTTCCCTTGAACTTCGTCTCGGACGACACCGGCAGCCAGAGGACGTGGCGCGCGGTGTTGTTGATGGAGTAGTCCGTCGAGTTCTCGGCCACCTTCATCATTTTCACGACCGCCAGAATCGGGAGGAGCGCCATCGTGGCATAGGACGCCAAGGCTACGATCGGCAACAACATGAGGATCGCCGCCACCCCTCCGTACTTGAGCAGGCGCGACGCAACGAAGCCCTGCAGCACCAACGCGGCCAAATTGACCAGCTTGAAGAAGTTGCCGTAGAAGGCCGTCGTTCCAGTCAGGCGATATTCGTCCAGCGCCAGTTGGCCCGTGATTCCGGCCGCCGTGGCCTCTGCGGTCAGGGTATCCTGCACCACGCGATAGAGCAGGTTCTCACCATTCGTGTTGACCCAATTGAGCAGTACCGTGATGACCGTCAGCGCCAGCAAGTATCGGGACGCCAGGACCACGGACACACCTCCCAGCAGACTCTCCTTTTCCTGGGCCGCGGCCGGCGGCCCGGGCGAGCCCCGCTCCCGATCGGCCATGCGCGCCAGCAGGATCGAGGCCCCCAGGGGAATCAGAGCCAGCAGGAGCAGCGACCTCGTCACCAGATATTGACGCGACCAGGCGCCCAGAAGTTCAAGACCCAGCCCATCCAGCACGGAGGCCAGGCCTCCGCCCACGACGAACTCGGTGATCTGGGATCCGAAGGCGGCGCCCGCCGTCGCTCCGATGGCGATCATGGGAATCAGCCGGCGACCATCCTGATCGGTGTAGAGGTCGGCTGCAAAGGCCCAGAACTGGGCGATCACGAACACACCGAACATGCCGACCCAGAGGAAGAAGCCGATTCCCGTCCACGGGAGGTTTCGGAAGAAGAAATCCGGCTGGAGGAACCAGAAGATCACCAGGTTCGACATACAGAACAGGGTGGAGATCCGGATCAGCTTTTCCCGCGGCCAGCGGGTGACGAGCCTCGAATACCCCGCGACGATGCCCACCAGCAGCACCGTCTGGGCGAAGCTCGTATAGGCCTTGACCTCCATGCGCTCGAGACCCGCGATGGGCGACACCGCAATCCAGCCCTCGCGCAGCGGTTTGATGAAGTAGTAGGCGCACAAGATCAGGAAAACGTTCAGGAACATGATCAGGGCGACCCGCCCCTCGCCCGACCGGATGTCGGTGAAGAGCCGCAGGAAGCGCTCGACCGGCGTCAGCCGAGCTGGTGATGAAACGGACGTCGACAATGCTCCTCCCCCCAAGACGAACCCGATGCGCCTACAAAACGCAGCCTGCCAATGGTATACCGCGTGTCAGGGGAGACGAGCAGGCATGGCGTTTCGATCGACTTCAGGAGGCCCTCTAAGCCACGGAGCCATCGTCCGGCTACTTCTGGCGGGAGCGGTCGCCGCCGGGAGTCTGGGGGCCGGCCTCGCCCGCGCGGAGACGGAGCGATCGGCTCCGAAAGCCGCTCATGCACACCAGTGGCCCGCCCATCCCATCGATCTCGAGCTGCTGCTCGCCTATCACGACTTCGAGATCGTGGGCGTCAAGGGCGGCGTGGGCGGCGTCATGGGGGTCAAGCGGGTCGAGCTGCGCTTCCCCGACGGCCAGGAAATCCCGGTCAAGTGGAAGGCCGCACCGGCCGGCGATGCGGACGGCTGGAACAACACACCACGAAAGGAAATCGCCGCTTACGTCATCCAGAAGTGGTTCCTCGATCCAGTCGACTTCGTGGTGCCGACCACGGTGGTGCGCTGCATCCCTCTCGATCAATACGGAGCCATCAGTTCGAGGAAGACGAAGGCGAACATCGCGGGGACGAGCTGCGTCACGGGAGCCTTCTCGGCCTGGCTCTCCGACGTGAAGGTGCCCGAGATGCTGCACGACGAGGAACGCTTCGCGTCCGATCCGATCTACGCCCAGCATCTCGCTGATTTCAACCTGCTGGCGTACTTGATCAAGCACGAGGACGGACGCGGCGGAAACATTCTGGTGGCCACCGACGACGATCAACGACGGGTGTTTGCGGTCGACAACGGGGTGGCCTTCGGCTCCTGGGTGAAGAACTACTGGGTGCGCAACTGGAACAAGGTCCGGGTGGCCGCGCTCCGCAAGCAGAGCATCGATCGCCTGCGTCAGATCAAGGAGAACCAACTGGAGGCTCTAGGCGTCCTGAGCGAACACCGGGCGGGCGAGGATGGGGTGCTCCGGCCGGTGCCGTTCTCGGCGAACGCCGACCCGGACCACGGCTCACGGGTAGCGGAAGGTTGGCTTCAGCTCGGGCTCACCGAGGATGAAATCGAGGACATCGAGGAGCGGCTCAAAGAGCTGATCGAGGCCGTCGACTCCGGCGACCAACCGGTCTTCTAGCGCCCGCTTCTCCGACCGGCCTACGTCCAGCAGCGCTTTCTCTACTTCCCCCCGGCAATTCTCACGCAGGCCCGCGCGCCTCACCCGATCGGCCTGACGGGCCGGCTTGCGAAGCCTGTTGGACTGGTAAGATCAAAGCGTGAAACTGAACCCCGACAGCCTGGAACGACGGGTCCCGGAACAGCTCTCCCGCGATCACACCACGGGCCAGGAAGCGCTCCGCATCGGCCTCGAGCGCTACGCATTCGCATCTCGCCATTGCCGGCCGG
>SMWR01000209.1 GCA_004356735.1 Deltaproteobacteria bacterium | reverse complement strand
CTTGTCAGGAATTCTTCTGATAGGTGTGGCCGTCGATCTCGGCGCTCTCGGATTGTAGCCGCGCAAGGACTGCTTCCTTGAGCGGTGCCACCTGCACCTTCTGGTTGCCGGTGTAGGACAACTCATCGGCCCGGAAGACCAGCACCCGCTTGGGAATCTTGTAGACCGCCAATCGCGTGCGCAGAAAGCTCCGAATCTCGTCTTCGTCGAGGCTTGCGCCCTCGACAGGAACAGTGCACAGGATGACGATCTCGCCGAGGGTCGGATGTTCGATCCCGACCGGGATCCCCAGCTTGATGTCCGGGTGCTTCTCCAAGGCGTGCTCGATCTCGACCGGCGACACGTTGGCGCCGCCCGTCTTGATGAGGTTCGACAGGCGGCCGGACCAGTGGAGATAGCCATCGGCGTCGATGGAGCCGCCATCCTGGGTCCGGAAGAAGCCAGCCTCGTCGAATACGTTCTCGGGCGCAATCTTGTAGTAGCCGCGCATGAGGCTCGGGCCCTTGACGGCGATCTCGCCTTCCTCTCCGGCTGGAAGCCTCTCGCCCGTCTCCGGGTCGACGATGCGCAGGATCATTCCCGGCAGCGGCTTGCCGTGGGTCGACCGACGCAGATCGAGGGGCGAGTCCGCCGGGATCGCGCTCGACAACGTGAACGTTTCCGACAAGCCATAGGATGCGCCCATGCTGTACTGATCCTTCTCGATGCCCGCGAGCTTCGCGATCGGCGAGCTGAAGTCGATCTTGCGCACGCTCGAGAGATTGCGGCCGGCGGCCGACTCGTGCTCGCCGAGCGCTTTCTGCTGATGGGGCCAGGCGTGGATGGCCGTTGCGCGCTCGGATTCGATCAGATCGAGGGCAGCGCCGGGCTCGAAGACTTCCTGCAGCAGCAGGCAAGCGCCCGCTGCGAGCGTCGCGTTCAACGACATGGCGATGCCGGCCGTCCAAAAAAATGGATAGGTGGTGTAGAGACGATCGTCGGGGTCGAAGCGCATCAGATCGCGGAAGTGCCAGCCTTGGATCACGCCGGCCCGCTGACTGTGAAGGACGCCCTTGGGCAGCGATGTGGTGCCGGAGGTGTAGATGATGAGTCCGTCGTCGACGGGCTCGACACCGGCACAGCAGGCGTCGAGGAGCGCATCGCTCACGCCCGCGCCGTGGGCCAGCAGCTGCCCCCACGTCTCGACGCCGCCTCGCGGCGCATCGATGCCGAGGCAGTAGACGGCGCGAAGCTGAGGCAGCTCGTTGCATTGGAGCTGCTGGGGCGTTCCGCGGGCGAGGTCCGGATAGTCGGCGAGCAGATCGTCGAGGAACGGGTGCTTGAGCAACGTCGGCTGCAGCATCAGCAGCGATACGTCCCCGTGGCGCAGGATGTGTCGCAATTCCTCGCGGGTGGCGAAGGTGTTCACCGGCACCAGTACGGCGCCCAGCATGGCGGCGGCGTAGTAGGCGAAGATCCATTCGGGCCGGTTCGCCATGTAAACGCCGACACGGGCCCCCTTCACGACGCCGGCCCCGATCAGGGCCCGGGCCAGCAGGCGGGATTCGCGTTCGAGCTGGCGATACGAGATCTCACGGCCCTCGAACACGAGGGCCCGACGATCACCAGACTGCTTAGCGACGTCGGCAAGAAATCGCCCCGGTGTGAGCCGGGGATCGCTGGTCTCCATGGCGCCTCCAGTTCTTCTGGTCCCAAGAGCTTCTGGCCCCAAGAGCTTCTGGCCTGGTGAGACTCAGACATCGAGAGCTTCAGATTACGCCTTCGGCCTACGGGCTGGGCAGCAGAATCTCCGCCTGGCCCTGCGCCATCACGTCGCCGTCCTGGTTCGTCATCACCGCCTTGACGGTCGCCAACGGCTGCCCGGTAGCCGGGTCCTCGCTGAGATCGATCACCTCGCCGTTCAGGAACGTCGCGTCGTTGGTCAGCGCGGGCGCCCGGTACGAGAAGTTGCTGTGGACGATGAAGCTCCACTCGCCGGCCCAGTTCGACAGGTAGTCGATGATCCAGGCCCCCATCGAGGCGCCGTAGCCGTACTCGCGCGGCATGCCGATCAGCTGCGCGAACTCCTCCTGGACGTGTCCGCGGGACGGGCCCTTGTACAAACCGTCGCCCTGGCCCGGATCGATCTTGGCAGCCTCGGTGTCCCGCGACATCTCGGGCAGCCAGCCGGCGTCCAGGGTCGAGGACTCACCTCCCGTCTCGCGGGACGCGCCCCAGATCGTCATCAGATAGGAGCGCCACTCGGTGGTGAAGCTCGCGATCGTGTGCGGACCCAAGGGGCGGGTCGCCAACTTTTCTCCCACTTCCACGAACAAGCGCCGATCGTGACCGAGATCGTAGAAGCTCTGGTAGTAGTCCATCTTCTGCTTCTCGAGCTCTTCGAGCTCTTGCTCGGTCCACTGCTTCTTCTTGGCATTGGCGAACAGGCCCTTCTTGAGGGCGTTCTCGGCCAGGTAGCGCACCGAGGTCGATCGTTGCTTGCAGACCACATCGCCCGTCTGCTTGATGTAGGTGGTGTCGCCGCGCGAGAACATCGTGGGGCCCGCGAACTTCGTCTCCGACACCTTGTAGTCGTAGAGCATGCGGTCGAATGAAATCTTGTCGCCGGGATAGATGGCAGGCCCGAAGAACCACCACTCGTCGCCGCCAAAGATCATGTGTTGGCCGGGGATCACACCCTGGATGGCGGGACCGGCACCGTGACTCGTGTCCGTACACACGGCGAACGACTGCGGAGCCCGGAGGGTTTTGAACTCTTCTTTCTGCGCAAACACACTCGAAGCAGCGTATGCCTCGTCGTAGTACAGCGGATTGGGATTCTGCATGCCCTGGGCCCAGCGCCGGATGTCGTTGGCCTGGATCGGGTCCTTCATGATTCCGCCGCCCAGGGGCTTGCCGATCCAGTGATCGACGTCCTGGGTGTCGAGCTCGATGATCCCGTCTTCGCGAACCTTCTGATCACTCACCTTGCATTCCTTCCGTGGTGCAGAGTTCCATTATGCCAGCCGCCACTGCGGCAGCGTGATTTCTTCGCTGATTTCTTGAAAGGCGACGTGCACCGGCGATCCAATTCGAACCCGATCGGGCGGCACGTCGAGCACGTTTCCCACCAGCCGCAGGTTGGGATCTTCCTCCAGCTCCACCAGCACGACCGCGTAGGGAACCCGATCCTGGAAGGCCGGCAACACCGGTGGGTGGCACACGACCTTGCTGAAAATGAGACCTCGGCCCGAGACCGGCCGCCACTCCGCGGCCATCGACCGGCAGTGTGGACACATCTCGCGGGGATGAAAGCGGTAGCGCTGGCACGAGGCGCAGCGCTGCATCAGCAGCTCCTTGCGCCTGCAGCCGTCCCAGAAGGGCCGCGAGACCTCGTCGGGGACGGGAACCGGCGGCAGCAAGGCCGCTTCGCTGATGCTCACGTCCTCGCCAGGATCGCGGCGCTGGTGGGAACCCCACCCCCGCTGGTCACGAGACAGAGTTCGGCATCTTCCACCTGGCAGGTCGACGTGCCGCGCATCTGCCGTACGCCTTCCAGGATCAGGTTGAAGCCATGGACGTAGGCTTCGGAGAGACCGCCCCCGCTGGTGTTGCTGGGCAGCGCGCCGTCGGGCCACTCGAGTCGGCCGTTCTCGCTGAAGGGTCCGCCCTCGCCCGGCTTGCAGAAGCCGTATTCCTCCAGTGACAGGATCACCAACGGCGTGAAGGCGTCGTACCATTGGGCGCAGTCGATGTCGCGGGGTTCGACGCCAGCCTGGGCGTAGACTTCGCGCGCGGCGAACAGCGAGGGCGTCTCCAGGAAACGTTCCTTGTGATAGTTCGCCATCACCACGTGGTCGGGCCCCATGCCCTGGGCGGCGCCCAGAATGGCCACGGGTCGCTGCTTCAGGTTGCGCGCCCGCTCGGGCGTGGTCACGACGACGGCGAGCGCGCCGTCGGTCTCGAGGCAGCAGTCGAACTTGCGCAGGGGCTCCGAGATCATGCGCGAGTTCTGGTGGTCTTCGATCGTCATCGGGTCGCGCATCATGGCGTGGGGATTGCGCTGGGCGTGCTTGCGGAACGCAACGGCCACGGCCCCGAACTGCTCGCTGGTCGTTCCGAACTCGTGCATGTGACGTGCCGCGAGCATGGCGATCTGGTCCACGGGCCGGACCAGGCCCCACGGGATGTACCACTGCTGGTCGCCGCCCACTTCCATGCGCGTACCGGCCCAGGGCCGACCGCCGGAGCCGCGGTTGCGCGCTCGCCAGCAGACAACCACCTCGGCGCGACCGGATTCCACCGCCATCGCCGCCAGAGACAATGTGGCGCAGCCGCCGCCGCCGCCGTATCCGACCTCGGCGAAGAAGCGAAGGTTCGGAATCCCGAGATTGCGAGCGATTTCGGCTTCGGTGGTGTTCTCCAGGTCGAAGCGCACCAGGCCGTCCACGTCCTCGGGCGCCAGCCCAGCCTCGGCCAGGGCGTTGCGCACGACCTCCACCGCGAGGCTCCGCTCACTCCGCCCGATATTTTTGGAAAAACCGGACTGGGCGATGCCCACGATGGCCGCCTTGCGCCAGAGCTCACGCGCCATGGCGGTCCACGGCCACAGCCACGGCGAGATCCCGGACCACGGCCACGGCAATGGAAAAGGGGTGTCGCGGGGCGGAATTCTTCATGGGATCGAGGAATCTGATGGAGTGTCACACGCACGATAGCAGAAAGTGCGAGAGTTTCCGGTTGGTTAGAGGATCTAGCCGTTAGAGAATAACAGCCGGGTATCCGTTGCGGCTTGATCCCTTGTTCAACACAATATTCCGTATAGATGATCGCGAAGACCCAGCCGATTGCGGCGGTGGGATGTCAATGCGCCGTCACTTCAGGCTTGCGGGGTCGACGAAAGCGGGCCGCCGCATCGAGGCCCAACAGGTAGGTCAGTCCAAGTAAAACCTCCGGCGGCATTCTCGGATCGGTGCTCGCGATTCGCAAGTCCGCCCTGAATTCTGCCAGGTCTAACCGAAAACCGTCCGCCGCATCGAGCTCAGGGGCGGAATCCACGACCTCATTTCGGCCTCGTCGGCCCGTCGCTGGTGCCGTCCCCGACGACTGGACGGGTGGCTGCCCGGCCGAACCTGCGCCTTCGTCCCCCGACTCAAAGTCGCCCTTCCAAAAGACCCCTCAGCCGGCAAAGGAATCGGTCGGTCCGCCCGTGCCGTCGCTGCGGCGTCGGTCCGCGGCGGATCCTATCGATGCCCGCCACGATGCCTTCGGATTCCTCCCGTCCAAAGAGCCCGAGCCGGAGCATTCCCGCATAGAGCTCGGTGCGAAAGTCGGCGGCGCGTTGCCAATCTTCCGGCGACATCCGCCGGCTTCTCCGTTCGCTGCGTTCGAGAAGTTCGCAGTCGTCGATCGCGGGCTCGCGCCCGAGCAGCCGACGCATGAATCGCAGCCGCACCCGCAATGCGACCGCGCGCATGGTCTCCGCCTTGCGATGCGAGACCCGACCGTCGTGGAGGCGGTAGCGCACCAGGACTTCGGGCAGGTTGTCGAAGCGCGTCACTTCGACCAACCGGGTCCACAGCTCGTAGTCCTCGGCCGCAATCGAAGCCAGGGTCGTAGCTGCCGGCCTGCTCGAGCAGGGCCCGTCTCAACATCACCGTCGGATGGT
>SMWR01000034.1 GCA_004356735.1 Deltaproteobacteria bacterium | reverse complement strand
TCCACGGAATCCATCAGCTCTCGGATCAGGTGGGTCCCGAGACCTCCCGGTCGGACGTCGTCGAGGTCGCGAGGGCGGACCTTGGATGGATCTGTCGGCGGCGCCCAGTCGACGAGACTGATGGTCAATGCCCCGTCTTCTGTCGACAGTGTCAGCTTGATGTCGCCCACGGCCTCGCCCTTGTAGGCGTGGCGGATGACGTTCTGGCAAGCCTCGTCCACCGCCGTCACGATGTCACGGGCCATCTGCTCGTCCGCACCGCACGCGAGGGACTTCTCCTTCACCGCCGCGCGGACATGGCGAAGCTGCTTGGCCTGGGCGGGGAAGCGCATTTCGAGAATCGGACCGCTCATGAATTCCGACCGGCTTCGTCGCTGATGCCGAGCAGGGTGAGGTCGTCGCGCAGCTCGAGCTCCCGCACGGCGGCGGTGATGGCTTCGATCCGCTCCGAAATCGGCTTCTCCGCGAATCGCACGGCCAGGCGTTGGAGGCCTTCACTGCCGAGCGCCTCGCCCGCCTCATTCTCGGCCTCTGTGAGACCATCGGAACAGAGATAGAGGGATCCGCCATCGAGGGCGAGTGTGCTGGCCGGGACCTCGACGCCGGGAACGATCCCGAGCGGCGGTGCTTCGGCCGGAATCGAAGTCGTGCTGCCGTCGCGGCGCAGTAGCAGCGGAGGCTCGTGGCCGGCGTTGGCGATGCAGACGCTGCCCGTCTTCGGGTCGTAGATGCCGGCCGCCATGGTCACGAACATGCCGCGGGTTGCTGTTTCGCACACCTCGTCATTCAGCCGTTCCATCAGTTTGCCGGGGTCGTCGATTGTCTTGGCCAGGCAACGAAACAGGCTCGCGGTCTTGGCCATCAGGATCGCGGCGTTCATTCCCTTGCCCGAGACATCGCCCAGACAGAATGCGATGCGTTGGTCTTCGAGGGGCAGGATGTCGAAGAAGTCGCCGGACACGACCCGGGCCGGAACGTTCATCCCATGGATCGGAAAGGGCATCGGCCGGGGCGCTGGGAGCAGGTTGCGCTGGATCTCGGCGGCCAGTTCGAGCTCGCGGCGCACCCTCTCGTGCTCGACCTGCTCGACGGCGAAACGGGCGTTGGCGAGGGCGAGCCCTGCGGAAGAGGCGAGTACCTGGAGCAGATTGGCGTCGGCGGTGACGAAGCAGCCGTCTTCGGTCTCCTTGTTGATCAGCTCGATGGCGCCCATCACTTCATCGGAGAAGCTCACGGGCGCACAGAGGAGTGAGCGCGTCTTGAAGCCGGATTCCGCGTCGGCTTTGGTGGAGAAGTCGGGGTCCTTGCTGACGTCGAGAACCTGCTGGCATTCGTTCTCTCGCACGCATTTGCCGATGATCCCCTGGGTGACGGGCAGGCGGAGCCCCGTGATCGGATCTGGACCCACCGATGCGACACACACGATCTCGGTGTCTTCGTTCTCCACCAGCCAGAGCGAGCCGGCGGCGGCGTTTACGAGGCGTACGATGGAGGCCAGGGCCCGATTGAGCGTGGTCTGGACGTCCATCGCTTCGGCGAAGTCGTGGGTCATCTCTGCCAGCAATGCAAAGGCGCCCTCGTAGTGGTTCGCGTCGAGGACCGGATCGGCCATGACTGCCTCCGAGCGGATTCTACACGAGCACGGCTCGCCCTCGCCGGGTCGTCGGACCCCGGCGGGTGGAGCTGTTGGCAGGGTCGCGCCAGCTCGTTCCCCAGATCGACGACATTCTGTCAGAATCTCCGGCGCCATGTCGGAACTCGAACCAAAGCCGTTCAGAGGATGGCGGCGCAGCCTGGCCATCGTCTGGATGGCAGGCGTGATCCTGCTCTACCTGGCCGTTCGTGAGCTCGGCCTGGTTGTCGTTCCGTGAGGGAGCCGCTGGAGATCGTGGGTCTGCTGGCCGCCGGTGTCTTCCCGCTGCTGGCCTATCTCGCGGTCGGACTGCGACTGCTGGGTCCGCTGGGCATCGCGTCGCGCGGCACCGAGCGCTTGGCTCTGGCGTTCGTGTTCGGAACCGGCTGTGCGTCACTGGCGATCCTGCTGCTGCGGGCCGTCGACGTGCCCGTTCCCGTCTGGGCCACCGCCGTCTGTTTCGCCGCCGTCTGGCCCTGGCGCGAGAGCTTGGCGGCCCTGAAGGAAGCGACAGCAAGGAAGGACGGCCTTGTTCCGACCGCTGGTCCGCGCTGGCCGAAGTTTGCGGATTTCCTGACGGGGACATTGGGGCTCTTGGTGCTCCTGGCCGCGCTGGGGCCCGAAACCTACTGGGACGGATTCGAATACCACCTGCCCCTGGTGATGGCCTGGACCGAGGGACCGATTCGGGCACTGCCCGCGCTGCTGGATGCAGAGTTTCGGGCAGGCATCGACCTTCTCTACGTGCCGGCGGTGACTTCGGGATACGAAGATGCCGCAGCCGCGGTGTCGGCGGCCTTCGCCGTCTGCCTGGCCGCTCTCGTTCGCGCCGAGGTGGCGCGGCGCGCGACCCCGGGCGCCGCCTCCCTGGCCGGCCTGTTCACCCTGCTGGCACCGCTGGTGGTCGACGGGGCGACCAGTACCTACGTCGACCTGGGTATGGGCGCATATGGTTTTCTGGCCCTGTTGTTCGCCGACCGCTGGAACCGTAAAGGCGATTCCGGCGCCCTCTGGGCTTCGGCCATCTGCCTGGGGTTCGCCGTCAACGCGAAGCTTCACACCGCCATGCTCGTCCCGACCGTGCTGATCGTGGTGCTGGCGGGCGGCCGGTGCCCGACCGGGTGGATGCTTGCGACTCGCGCCGCCATCGTCGCAGCGCTCACGCTTCCGTGGTTCGTGAAGGTGACCCTCACCACGGGCAACCCGCTGTTTCCGTTCTTGGGCGAATGGTTGGGATTTGGCGCCATGCATCCGCGGATTCTCGAGTTCCGCCGCGAGCGGCTGCTCGCGAACTACGACGTGGCCCGGAATCTTTCAGGAATCGCCCAGTATCTCGCGTCACTCACCTTTGGGCGCAATGTTCACGTGAGCGGATTGCTGGGTCCCCTTCCGCTTGCGTTGGCGCCGCTGGCCTGGGGTGCGTTCGGACCGGTGTCCCGCTCGACGCGAGTGCTCCTCGCCTGCTGCAGCCTGCTCGTGCTGCTGCTCTTCCTCGAAATGCCGGCAGCTCGTTTCGGTGCGCCCCTGTGGCCGCTGCTGGCCGTGGCGGCCGGCGTCGGCGGCGCGAGGCTCGCCGCTTCCGGAAGGATCTCCCAACGCATTCTCGCCGTGGGATTGTTCCTGGTGGCCGCTCACCTGAGCGTGACCCTCGGAGTCCGCATCGTTACCCGAATTCCTGCCCTCGCCCAGCCGACGGCCTACGAGCGCCGGGTGTTTCCCGACCAAGACAACCTGCGACGCATCGTCTCGATCTCGGAGCCCGTAGTCGCGATACCCATGGGGGCCGTCTCGTGGATGCCGAAACCCGTCTACAACCTTTTGTGGGAGCGCAACGGCGAACTCTTCTTCTTTAACAACCAGTCGCCGGACCGCACCTTTGAGATCCTCAAGCGGCGCGGTGTGCGAACGCTGGTGCTCGACGTTCCCGCGCCGCCCCCCGGCGACGGCAGTGTGGGCCACGCCATCGTCGACCGCTGGCTGTCCGACGGCCGCGCAGAGCTCGATACCCGCATTCCGCGGCTGGCCGCACGCGCAGACCGGGTCTGGATCGTCGTGAGGCTCATCTGGGAGCAAGGCCCGGCGTCAGGTGGTCAGCCTGCGGCGGACGACCCGGGCGGACGCAATCCTTCGGAGCGCTAGCGGCGCGCTCGGGTGCGCGGCCCCTCAACCCTTCGAACTCGCCCGCAACGTCGACGAGTTCATCGGGCTCTAGCGGCTGGGACCTCGCGGAGGGCGCGGGCCTGCATGGCCGCGCGGAGCTTTGCGGGCAGCGTCCCGCTGATCAGGAAACGCGTGGCTCGCTCGCCGTCATTGCGCCAAGTGTGAGGCAACGAGGCCTTGAAGTGGAGCGAGTCTCCGGCCCCGACCTTGATTTCGCGGCCGCTGACGGTGAAGGTGACGGTTCCCTCCTCGCAGATCACGAGCTGTTCGCCGTTATAGCGGATGAGTTCTTCGCCGCTGCTGACGCCCGGATAGAGGGTGACGCGCCAGGTTTCGAGCTGGACGTCGATCAGATCTCCGGACAGCCGCTCGACCATCAGGGCGTTGGGCTTACCGAACCTGTGACGCGCGTCCTTCGGTAGATGGACGAGTGTGGCGTCTTCTTCGATCTCGTCGCCCACCAGCTCGGTGATCCGACAGGAAAGCCCCCGCGCGATCTTCATCAGCACCGCGACGCTGGGAATCATCTGCGCCGTCTCGACCTTCTGGATCGTGCTGGTCGCCACGCCGCTGCGTTTTGCCAGCTCCTGCAGGGTCAGACTGGCCTGTTCGCGGCGGCGGCGAATGCGTTGGCTGATCTGGGCCAGTTCCTCGTCAACGGGGTGCGTCACGGTTTCCTCAAGTCACGATGCGGTAGATCACGGTGCCCCGCGCATAGACGCGTCCATCCGACGCGCCCGCCACCTCGACGTCGCTCCAGAAGAGCTCTTGGTCGCGTTGCACGTTGCGGCCATAAGCCACGAGGTCGTCCTTCGGCGGGGGCGAAATGATCTGGGCCTGCATGCTGGGCGTGCTGGCCTTGTAGGGGCCGAAACCCGTTACTGCCCACGAGGCCATGGCGCCGGCCGTGTCGAGCAGCGCCAGCAGGGCGCCTTCGTGTACACCGCCAGCGGCATCGGCATTCTGGTCGCTCCAGGGCATCACCAGTCGCGACGTCCCGCCGACCATGTGCTCGACGGCGATGCCGCGTCCTCCGATGAACGGGATCTTTCCGATGTGGGGTCCCATCCTTCCCGGGTCGGCTTCACCATGGTCTCCTTCGGAGACGACGAGACTCGGCGCGGCGGCGCCGAAGCGCGCTCGTGCGACGCACGTGATGTGGGCAATGTCGCGATCGTCGTCGCCCTTCACGACGACTTCGACGAAGCAGAGTTCCTTGCCCCTGCGCAGGAGTCGCGCCTCGGCGGAGACTCCCTGGCTTTTGGCGGCGGCCAGGTAGTTGACCTGGAGTGCCGCCGTGTGCCACGGGCCGGACTCTTTGCCCAACGTTGCCCGGGTCACGGCCTGGGCGCCGAGTGCGGCCAGGGATGCGGCACAGCCGCCGTGCATGACCTGATCACCGTTGGTCAGAGCCTCGTTGAAGGGAAGGTGCAGACGAGCACGGCCCTCTTCGAGCTCAGTGAGCTCGATGCCCAGCGCACGAGCGAAGGGCGAGTCCTCGATCCAGCGTTTCACGAAATCCATGGGGTCGGTCCTCTTCGTCCGTCCAGAGGGTCAGTCCATCGTCGGGAGCAGGCACGAGTGGATCGATTCGTCGCCCGGGATCTCCCGCGCCAGGGTTCGAATGGCGAGTTCCGCGTCGCGGAGTCCGAAATTGTGGGTGTGCATCTTCTCGATGGGCGACCTGCCTGACTCGATCAGGTCGATCGCGCTCTTGTAGCCCGTTGAGGTCACGCCGATAGCGCCTCGAATCGAGATTTCCTTCAGCACGATTTTGTCGGAGATGAAGTCGGGGACCGGCTTGAAGCCCTTCACGCCGGCCAGCACGATGGTGCCGCCGGGCTTCACGAAGTCGAGGGACTGAGCCACGGGCTCTGTCGCGTACGACGACACTTCGACGACCACGTCGACTCCTTCGCCGTCCGTGAGCTCGCGCACCCGCTGCTTGGCGTCTTCGTTCTGGACGTCGATGGTCGCGTCGGCCCCGAACTCCTTTGCGAGCTCGAGCTTCTTGGCGTCGGCTGCGAGCCCGGTCACGAAAATCTGCTTCGCGCCCGCCTCACGACAGGCCAGGACGCTCGCCAGTCCGCGTTGTCCGGGGCCGCAGATCAACACGCTGTCCCCGGGCCCCGTGCCCGGAATCTCGACGCCCCAGCGAAAGCCTGCGCCCAGCGGATTGAACATCACCGCCAACTCGGGCGAGAGAGACGCATCGACTCTGTGAACGATTGACTGCTTATCGATGTACATGTACTCGGCATACGAGCCCCACAGGCTCGGCGGTTCGGCGAGTGGCACGTACGAATACATCCGGCGCGTTTTACAGAGCGAGTAGTGGCCGGCCAGGCATTGGCTACAGAAACGGCAAGACATGATGGTCTCGACCGCGACCCGATCGCCGACGTCGACGCCCCAGCGAAGCGCCGCCCGGTCGCCGATCTGTTCGATCACCCCCAGCGGCTCGTGGCCCGGAATCAGCGGAGTCGGAGTCCGCAACACGCCCTCGAACTGCTCGTAGTCGCTACCGCAAATCCCGCAGGCCTCGATCCGCAGCAAGGCGGATTCGTCGTCGATCTCGGGCAGCGAAAACTCCCGGGGTTCGAGCTTCCGTTTCTCGGTGAGGACCATTGCCAGACATTTTCGAGGCACCATCTTGTTATCCGATCGACGTTTCGTTTTTCCTATTGTATAACTCCTGCTCGGGGTCGCCAAGCCCGGAGGTCTCACGTGTCGAAGCAGTTGATGACCGAAGAGCAGAGGCAGGGCTACGACGAGCAGGGCTTCGTCGTGGTTCGCGGCTTCTTCGACAAAGACGAGCTCGAGCCCTGGCACCAGCGCTTCGTCGACATCGTCGAGGGTCGCGTCGAGCCGGCCGAGAACATGTTGGTCATGCGCGACGTGATGGTGGTCAAGGGCGCGGTCGAGCCCGACACGCCCCAGGAAGCCATCGCCAAGATCCAGGACTTCCATCACGACCCAGTGCTGTTCGAGGGCTATTGCAAGAACGAACGGCTCCTGAGCTGGGTCGAAGGCTTGATCGGTCCCGACATCAAGAGCATCCACAACATGCTCATCAACAAGCCGCCCGGCGTCGACGGGCGCCATCCGATCCACCAGGACCTGCTCTACTTTCCGTTCCGACCGGCGGACAAGATCATCGCCACTTGGACGGCCCTCGAGCCATGCACGCGAGCAAACGGTTGCCTCGTCGTGGTGCCGGGCAGCCACAAGGGTGAGCTGCTGCCCCACGAGAACCCCGACTGGGAATACGTGAACTTCCTGTACGTTGGCGCGAAGGGCGTGGACGCAGGCACCGAACGCATGCATCTGGAGATGGAGCCGGGCGACACTGTCTTCTTCCATCCGTTGCTGTTGCACGGTTCCGGGCGCAACACGTCTTCGGGTTTCCGGCGCGCGATTTCGTGCCACTACGCCAGTGCGACCTGCAGCTGGATCAAGGGTCAAGAGCCGATCCCCGGACAAGGCTTCCGCCCCTACGTCCTGGTTCGCGGCGAAGAACATCCCAGCTGCATCTGATGCAGAGGTCTTCCCTGGATGTTGTCGGACCCCCAGCGAAAGGATTTCGAAGCACCCGCTGGGTTCGACATCGGCCGCAGCGTCGATGCTGCCGAGTTCTGCGAGATCCTCGGAGCGGCGCGCGTCAAGCACTCATGAGGCGAGTCGACGTCGGAGGCTTCGAGTTGCGGGTCGACGTCCAGGGGAGCGGACCGCAAACCTTCCTTTGCCTCCACGGCCTGGTGGATCGGCTCGAGATCTGGGATGCCCTGGCAGAGCCCCTGGCCGAGCGCGGGCGCATGGTGCGGATCGACCAGCGCGGCCACGGCGAGTCCGACGCGCCGGAGGGGCCATACACCCGTGAAGACCTGGCGAATGACGTGATTCGTGTGCTCGATGCGCTGGAGATCGACCGCGCAATCCTGGTAGCTCACTCCATGGGCGGGGTGATCGCCATGACGGCTGCACTCGAAGATCCGGGCCGGGTTGCGGGCCTGCTCCTGATCGGAACCACCGGGCGCTGCAACGAGAAGGTTGCGAGCTGGTACGACCGGATCGCGCGCGCCGGCGAGACGGACGGCATCGATGGCCTGCGCAAGGCGATCTACGGTGAGAAGTCAGGCAAGTCGATCGTTGGCGACGCCCAGGGGATCGCCCATGTGACGCGAACCCTCGCCAGCCTCTACAGCGATCCACTCTCGGAAAAGCTCAACGGGCTCGTCTGCCCCACGCTCTTGCTCGTCGGTGAGAAGGACCCGATGGGGCCGCGGGCATCGGAAATCCTGGCCGAACGAATCGGAGACGCGAGATTGCGCGTCGTGCCAGAATGTGGTCACTGGGTCCACGTGGACGCAGCGCAGGAGGTGCTCGAGGACCTCGACCCCTGGCTGAAGGACATGACGACGTGAAGGAGCTTCCGCGGCATCGTTACGACATCGGCCGTTAGCGGCTCGAACCCTATGGAATCGAATCATGAGTGAACCCCGACTCCCCATGCTCTCCATCGAAGAGGCCCGCAAAGTCGCCGAGGAGCACGGTCTCGCGGCCCCGATCGCGGACCTCAACATCTTTCGCGTGCTGCTGCGTCACCCCTGGCTCGCCAAGCGTATCAACGATCTGCTGATGACCTTGATCTTCAAGGGGAAGCTCGATGGTCGCTTGCGCGAGCTCATCATCATGCGTCTCGGCTGGATCACGAAGTCCGACTACGAGTGGACTCAGCACTGGCGGGTCGCGACCCAGTTGGGCATCGACCCAGAAGACCTGTTGGCGTGCCGTGACTGGAAGAATTCGGACCGCTTCGGCGAGACCGAGCGCGCCGTACTCCAGGCCACCGACGAGACCGTAGCCGTTGGCTTCATCAGCGCGGAGACCTGGGAGCGCTGCGCCTCGCAGATCAGTGGGACCGAAGAGCTCCTCGAAATGGTCGCCGCCATCGGCAACTGGCGCATGATCTCGTCCATCTTGCGCAGCCTCGAAATTCCAGTCGAGGAAGGCACGGCCTCCTGGCCGCCGGACGGCCAGCAGCCCGATTGACTCGAGCTCAGGACGGGACCGGGTTCCGATTGGCCGGGTCCTTCTGCTTGTGCTTGAGTCTCTCCCCCGTCCACCCTCACAGCCGTCGGCGAACCGAGTGAACCAAGCGCCCCCGGACCGCGTTTCCTTCTCGACACTCGTGATCTACAGCCTGCCGGCCGCGGCCGTCGGCTTCACCTTCATGTTGACCGGTACCTATCTGGTCAAGTATGCGGCCGAGGCACTGCTGATCGGGCCCGGCATCATGGGAACGCTCTGGGGCCTCTCACGCATCTGGGATGCGATATCCGATCCCATCGTCGGCCACCTATCGGACCGCACGAATTCGAAGCTGGGCCGGCGTCGTGTCTGGATCCTGTATTCGCCGATTCCCATCTGCCTGGGCTTCGCGATGATGTGGCTGCCGCCGCCAAGTCTCGAGGGGACATCGCTGGTCATCTGGATGGGCGTTTCTGTCTTTTTCTACTTCACGGCGACGACGATTTTCTCGGTGCCTCATGAGGCCCTGGCCGCCGAGATCAGCCTCGACCATCACGAACGAACACGGGTCTTCGGCATTCGAACCGGTGTCCAGCAGATCGGATCGTTCTTGGCCCTGGGGGCCCTGTTTCTCGTGGCGGCTTCTGAATCCAAGCGCGAGACGTTGACGTGGATCGTGATCGCCAGCTCGCTGCTCACGGTGGTGACGACCTTCTGGGCGGTTCACCGGGTCGCGGAGCGCAGCGATCATCAGGGGCGCGGCGGCGCCAGCCTGATGAAGTCGTTTCGAGACGTGTCGAAGAATCCTCATGCTGCCCGGCTCTTCACCCTCTTCTTCATCGAGAACTTCGGGACCGGGAGTTTGATGGTGCTGATTCCGTTCGTGTTTCATTACGTCTTCGATCTGGAGAAACAATTTCCCCTCTTCATGGGGCTCTACTTCGTCTCGGCCCTGCTCTTCATCCCGCTCTGGATCCGTCTCTCACGGGAGATCGGCAAGAAGAGGCTCTGGCTCTTCTCGATGGCGACCATGGCCGTGGGCTATTGCGCCCTGTTCTTCGTCCACGAGAGCAACATGGGGCTGATCTACGTGGTCGCTTTCGTCGTCGGTGTCGGTGGCGGCTGTGCCAACGTGGTGGGGCCCTCGGTACAGGCTGATGTCATCGATTTTGACGAATACCTGACGGGAAACCGGAAGGAAGGTGCCTACTTCGCCGTCTGGAACTTCGTCAAGAAGTCGGGATTCGGCGTGGCGGCGATGTTGACGGGGCTCGTCTTGAGCGGCGTGGGGTTCGTTCCGAACCAAGCGCAGAGCGAGGAGACGTTGCTGGCCATGCGGGTGCTCTTCAGCTTCGTACCCGGCCTGTGCTTCGTGATCGGAACGATTCTCTTCATCAGCTTCGAACTCGACGAAGCGAGGCATGCCGAGGTGCGAAGGGCGCTCGATGAGAGGAATCTCAGCCGATGACGCCGCCGCCTCCACCGGACCCCTTGATGCCACCCGGAATCGGCACCCCGCCGGGAACCACGATGCGCGAGGCCTCGCGGTTCTGCATCTCGCGGGCTTCGTCGACCAGGCGCTCGATGGCCTGCTTCACGGCGTCGGGAAACTGGGCCGTCGCCTCTTCGAGCGTCGTCGCTTCGAGCGGACACTGCACGGGCAACGGCCCAGCCGCCGACATCAGTGTCGTCTGTCCGGTGAAGATCGGTTCACGACTCTCGTCTGGCGAGCCGTCGAGCTTGATGGGAGTGAGCATCCGGATCGAGGCGACCTTGAGATCGGTGACGATCTCCTCGCGGTAGAGGTTGTTTTTGTCGACCTCGATCTCGGTCACGGTCTGAGGGTCGTCGGCGGCCACGGATGAATTCCTCCGGTCGGCGCGTAGGGCTGCGCGGTCCAGTAGGATGCGCCAGAACCACCCGGGGCGCACGGCCGCCCT
>SMWR01000208.1 GCA_004356735.1 Deltaproteobacteria bacterium | reverse complement strand
GGGGCTCGTGACGGCGGGCATGGAAGTCGACGACGCGGGCAACATCACGGCTGCTGCGCTCACGACACGCCCAACGCCGCACCTCCTCCGGATGAACGGGCGCACACTCTACGCCTGGTGCGCGCTCGACACGCTCTTCATTCCCGGGCTCGTTGGCGAAAAAATGGAAGTAGAGTCACGCTGCCCGGTCAGCGACACCGTGATTCGCCTTTCCGTTTCGCCGCACGGCGTGCTCGAGCACAGCCCGGAGGGCGCGGTGCTCTCGGTGTTCCTGCCTGGCGCCTCGGGAGCGTCGATCGGCCTCGCGAGCCCGACCTGAAGCCAGATGCATTTTTTCCGGTCCCGGGAGGACGCGGAGGGTTGGGCCGCCGGACGCGAAGCCATCGCGATTCTGTCGATCGAAGCAGGGAACGAACTGGCTCAGGTTCATTGGGTCGAGCCGACGAAGCGCCCGGTCTAGGCCGCTATCCGGCGCTGAGCCCTAGCGCCGCAATCAGGCACGCGTATACGAGGGGAAACGCCCAACGCGATCTTCGATCGATCAGTGCGGCGGTTTCGGGCGCCGTAGGGTAGTAGTGCGTGACCAGCATGCTCTGCACCACCGTCACCGCCAGCAAGACGAACGAGATCAGCATCCCCTTGTCGAGCAGCGTGAGGTAGGCGATCCGAGGTAGACCGTCGGCGATCACGAATTGGTAGGCGACCACCGTCAGGACTCCGGCGGCCGTGATGCGGCTGCGACCCGCAAGCCTTTCGCCGGTCATCCAAAAGACCGACCACGAGATGGCCACGATCACGAGAATCGGGAGCATGACCTTCCACAGGTAGAAGCCCGCTCGGCGCTCGACATCGATTTCGAAAACGAACCGGGAAAACGGTCTGGTATTTCGGACCGAGGCAGCCTCCTCGACGCGGCTGCTCACGCCACCGAGATTCCACTCCTGCATGGTGAAGTCCCGCGCGAAGCCCGTCGTCGTCTGGTCCTCGATGAACACCAGCTCGTCGACCGTCCAGCGAAACGACTCGATCTCCAGCTCGAGCCGCTGGCGGTCGAAGGGAAAGCGGCGCAGGTCGAAGGCACCCTGCAACTGAACACTCACGTTGAGGTCGTTGTGTACGGTGCCATCCGGGACGATACGCACCACGCGTTCCGTAATCTCGAGCGAGCCCGCCCGGTTCACGGGAAAGCCGGCCGGAAACCAGATGCGCTCCAACTGCCGCTCGGCTGCCCGCCCGATGTAGACGCGCTCCGACGTACCGACCTCATCCGGATCGTAGGCGAGTCGCGGATCGCACCAGGTCGCCCGCACGTAGCCCCGGAACGCGTACTGGTCGCGAACCGCATCGAGCCCGCGCAGCTGTGTGACAAAGACACCGGCTCCCACCAGGGTCGGGCCGTTCGGGTTGGGCGGGGTCGAGGGATCGGCTCCCGCCCCGAGATTCGCTCCCCCGTACTTCACGTTCGCACAGGCTGCGGGCGATTCGGTGAACACAGCGGGCGAAGCCGCGTGAGCCGCATCGCCAAACCCGGCGACGAGCCACCACCCCACCAGACCCACGACCCGACCCATCAGGCAACGGCGGCACTCCCGGACTGCTCGCAACGCCGCCATCAGACCTCCGGGATCGCCACGCTCATCGGGCACTCGCGTTCGGCGGAACGCCGAAGGGATCGCGGAGAAGCTAGCGAAGCGTCCCTCCCCTTGCTTCGACGTAGCTATCGTCTGGACCAGGCGTCTGGACAAACCCGGACGAGTTCCTGAACCTCTGCGCCGGGGGGGGCATGGACCAGAAGCGCTACGTGATCATGGGAGCCGGTGAGGTGGGTCGCCATCTGGCCCGTGCCCTCTCGGTGGAAGGTCACGCCGTCACGCTGATCGACAGCAACCCGGCCAAGCGCCAGATTGTCGAAGAGCAGCTCGACGTCGGCTTCGTGCTCGGAAACGGCAGCCACGTGCCCACCCTCGAGGCGTCCGAAGTCGGCGCTTGCGATCTGTTCGTCGCCGTCAGCGGATCGGACGAAGCCAACCTGGTCGCATCCCTGCTGGCCAAAAAGGTCGGCGCATCCCGCACGGTGGTCCGGGTCGCGACCTCCGAGTACATCACGAAGTACGGCAGCACCTACGAAAAGACCTTCAGGGCCGACCTGCTGCTATCGACCCAGCTCCTCACGACGACGCGGATCCTCAACAACGTCCTCGGCTACAACACCATCGACATCGAGTACCTGGCGGGTGGAGCGCTCCAGGTGCGCCGAACTACGGTCGAGGCCGGCTCGATCCTGCACGAACGACGACTCGCCGATGTCGACCTTCCCAAGGATTGTCTCGTCCTGGCGTTCCTCTCTTCCGGCCGCCTTCAAGTCCCGACGGGGAACGATCGAGCTCAGCCCGGTGACGACGCCCTGGTGCTGGGAACGACCGAAGCGATCGACGAGCTCGAGCGGCGCGTGAGCGGCCACTCGTTGGACCTGGGCCTGGTGGTGATCGCGGGCGGCGGCTCGACGGCCCACGCGGTCGCCCAGGGCCTCGAAGGCCATACGAAGCGCCTCAAGATCATCGAGTCCGACCGGACCCGAGCCGAGCTGTTGGCGGCCGAGTTTCCGAACTACGAGATCATCCACGGCGACGCGACCGATATGTCGGCCCTGGCGGCCGAAGGCGTCGGCAAGGCGGAGACGTTCATCGCCCTCACGGGCCACGACGAGACCAACCTGATGGCGTGCCTGCTGGCCCAGGAACTCGGTGCGCGGCGAATGACGGCCTTGGTGCGGAAGAGCGAGACGTCGTCCCTGTGGCACAAGATTGCCCTGCTCGACGTGGTTTCGCCGCGAAGCCTCGCCGCAGAACGCATTCGCAGCTACATCGACAGCAACTACGAATCCCACATCATCTCGTTCGAGAACGCATCGGCCCAATTCATCCAACGCCGCGTCTACGAGCACAGCCCGGCCGCCGGTGGCCGTTTGGCCGACATCGAGATTCCCCAGGGCTTGATCGTGGCCGCCATCCTACGCAATGGCAAGGCCATCATCCCCCGCGGTGATGACAAACTCCAGGTCGGCGACGCGGTGGTCCTGTTCGTGGACCGCTCGGAGGCCGGAACCGCATCGCTGTTGTTCCCCGGTGTCGACGAAGAATAGGACGCAGTCATGAACCTTCGTCGGGTCGCCCACATTCTGGGGTTCGTGCTGTTCGTGCTCGCGGGCGCGCAGCTGTTGCCCCTTGTCTGGTGCTTTTGGCCAACGGATTGGAACTCGGCACGTGCCTTCCTCGTCGGTGCTTCCATCACCGGCATGCTCGGAGCCGGATTCCGACGTCTCGGCGCTGCGAAGGGCGAGCTGTACCGACGGGACGGTGTGCTGATCGTCGTGGGCGCCTGGTTCCTGGCGTCATTGACCGGCGCGATTCCCTACGTCGTCAGCGGTGCGATCCCCGGCCTGGTCGACGCCCTCTTCGAGGCCACCTCGGGCTTCACCACCACGGGCGCATCGATCCTGACCGAGATTGAAAAGGCCGAACGCGCCATCCTTTTCTGGAGAAGCCAGACCCAATGGCTCGGCGGGATCGGCATCGTCGTCTTGTTCGTGGCCCTGCTCTCCGAACTGGGTCCCGGTGCGCGCTTTCTCTTCAAGCTCGAGGTTCCAGGCCCGAAGGCCGAGATCCTGCACACCCGCGTGCAGGAGACGGCCACCACCCTGTTCCGGATCTACCTGGTGCTCACCGTCGTCCAGATCGCGCTGCTGCTCGCGCTCGGGGAGGGCCCCTACGACGCCATCACCCTCGCCTTCTCAACCGCCGCGAGCGGCGGCTTCTCTCCCTACGCGGACTCGGTCGGCCATTTCAACAGTACGGTGCAGCTGGTCGTGATCGTCTTCATGCTGGCAGCGGCCGTGAACTTCTCGCTCTACTACGCGATCGCCCATCGGCGAGATCGGGTCGTCCTGCGCGATGCCGAGCTTCGCTTCTATCTCTCGCTGATCGCGGTCTCCACCCTCGTCGTCTTCATCGACAATACGGAAGTGTTCGACCGGTCCATGGGAAAGACCGCCCTGGATGCGGCCTTCCATGTCGTTTCGGTGGTGACCACGACTGGCTTCGTGACCGCCGACTTTGACGAGTGGCCCGACTTGTCGCGCGCCCTGCTGGTGGCCTTGATGGTCTTCGGCGGCTGCGCCGGATCGACAGCGGGTGGCGCCAAGATCGTGCGTCTGCTGGTGAGCTGGAAGGCCGCGGTCCGCGAGGTGCGCCTCACCTTCAGCCCGAGCTCGGTGATCGCCATCGTGGTCGGCAAGGAGGTCGTCCCCGAAGAGTCGGTTCGAAGCGTCCTCGGCCTGGTCCTGCTGTGGGGAGCGGCCTGGGCGATTGGCACCGTCCTGTTGTCGGTCGGCGAAGCGGACATCGTCACGGCCGCGACCGCGTCGATCGCAACGGTGTCGAACATCGGCCCCGGGCTCGGAGCGGTCGGACCCTCTGGAAGCTACGCCTTCTTCGCCGACTGGCAGAAGCTGCTGATGATCCTGTTCATGTGGCTGGGACGCCTCGAGTTCTTCGCGCTGTTGGCGCTCTTCCTGCCGCAGTTCTGGCGGCGCTGATCGCATTCGAGGCCCAAGACGCCCGATGACAGGGGCGGGACTTCGCTGGATCTTCCCCGAGATTCCGTCGCCGTTCCGAGATCTGATATCGTGACGGCTGGTGTCCGAGCTGGAGGACGCGGCATGCACGATCTCGTAATCCGGGGCGGAACCGTCGTCGACGGCAGCGGCGGCGCTCCGCGAACGGCCGATGTGGCAATCGACGGCGACACGATCGCTGCGGTCGGCCGGGTCCGCGAGACCGGACGGCGCGAGATCGATGCGGACGGTCTGCTGGTTCTCCCAGGCTGGGTGGATCTGCACACCCACTACGATGGCCAGGCCACATGGGATGTCGAGCTCGCTCCGAGCGCGTGGCACGGTGTCACGACCACGATCTTCGGAAATTGCAGCGTGGGCTTCGCACCCGTCAGGCCCGGCAGCGAGGACTTCCTCATCAGCCTGATGGAGGGGGTCGAAGACATCCCCGGCAGCGCGCTGGCGGAAGGCATCCCGTTCGGCTGGGAATCCTTCCCCGACTACCTGGACGTGCTCGAGTCGAAACGACACCCGCTCGACATCGGCGCGTACGTCCCGCACGGCCCACTGCGCTTCTTCGTGATGGGCGATCGGGGCGCCGACCACAAAGAGCGGCCAACTCCCGAAGAAATCCGAGAGATGGGCCGGCTGGCCGTGGAAGGCATCCGCGCTGGAGCCTTCGGCTTCAGCACGTCGCGCACCGTCAAGCACCGGGCCGCCGACGGCCGACCGACGCCGAGCCTCTCCGCAGCCGATTCGGAATTGCTGGGCGTGGCCCAGGCGATGGGCGAGGCCGGTGTCGGGGTGATCCAAGCCAACAGCGACTTCAAGACGCCCGAGGAATGGACGCTGCTGCGCCGCATGGCCGAGATTTCGGGCCGCCCCCTCACGTTCTCGCTGATCCAGGTCGACCACGCACCCGACGGCTGGCGCACGCTGCTCGAGAATGTCGAGAAGGCCAATGCGGCCGGGCTGCATGTTCGCGCCCAGGTCGGCAGCCGACCGATCGGCATCATGCTCGGGCTGACGGTGACCTTCCACCCGTTCCGGGGGCACGAGACCTTCCGCGAGATCCAGGCGCTCCCGTTGGCCGAGCAGGTCGGTCGCCTGCGAGACCCGGACGTCCGCAAACGGCTGCTGGCGGAACGGCCCACGGGACCCTTTGCCGACTTCATGTCCGGCGTGATGAAGCGGATCTGGGAGCTGGGCGATCCCCCGAACTACGAGCCCGCTCCGGAAGACTCGCTGCTGGCGCGCGCCGAACGCGAAGGCGAAGACGTCTACGCACTCAGCCTCGATCTCCTGCTCACCGACGAAGGACGTACCCTGCTCTATCACCCGTTCGAGAACTACAGCGAGGGCGACCTGGAAGCCGTCCGTGAGATGATGGCGTCGCCGTTCACGGTTTCGGGTCTCTCCGACGGCGGAGCCCATGTCGCCACCATCTGCGATGCGAGCTTCCCGACGACGCTGCTCACCCATTGGGCGCGCGATCGCCGGCGCGGCGAAAAGCTTCCCCTCGAGTTCGTCGTCCACACCCAGACCCGTGCAACCGCCGAGCTGATGGGACTGCTCGACCGGGGCCTCGTCGCGCCCGGCTTGCGCGCCGACCTCAACGTGGTCGACTTCGAGGCCCTTCAGCTGCGCCCCCCCGAGCTGATTCGCGACCTGCCCGCCGGTGGCCAGCGCCTGCTCCAAGCGGTCGACGGCTACCGACACACCATCGCCGGGGGCGTCGAAACCTACCAAGACGGCCAGTGGACGGGGGCGACCCCCGGAGGTCTGCTGCGCGGGCCGCGTCCGGCGCCGAAGGCGTAGGTCCGGCGGGTGGGGCAGTCGCCTGATGCGCCAGGCCTCGGTCTACGCCGCCGCCTGCCTCAGCCCGCTTCGATCGTGAAGCGGAGTCCCGCGTTCTCCTGCAGCCGGGCCAGCAAGAGTTCACCCATGGCCGCGGCCGGCGTCCAGAACCCGCCGTCGACGTTCACGGGATCGAGGGCCAGGCACACCGCACTCTCGCCCAGCATCTTCGAGGTCGAGCCATAGCCCGGATCGCGGTCGCCCGTAATGCGCGCCCGAAGGTTCCGGGTCGGTTGGCTGGGATGCCGGGCCCACAAGCGAATGTCGAAGTAGCCGTTGTCGCGCTTCTGCTTCGACGGGCCTTCGCCCGGAGACGGAAGACGACCCGAAAGCGCCCGACGGATCGGACCCAGCGCGAACGCACCCATGAAGGCCGCCAGACCCGCCGTGATGGCGACGCCCTTGGCGAAGCCCAGCGGCCCCGGCCCGGTCAGCGTTGCCTCGTCGTAGCGGAAATCGGCACCGTAGGCGTAG
The DNA here is from genome assembly GCA_004356735.1 of Deltaproteobacteria bacterium. GTDB lineage: Bacteria > Myxococcota_A > UBA9160 > UBA9160 > SMWR01 > SMWR01. The sequence goes on along the minus strand of SMWR01000208.1, from coordinate 641 downwards.
CCCAGCAGAGCGTTGGTGCGACGCACCACCTTCGTGTTGACGCCGGCCATCACGAAGGGCGCCGTCCATTGCTGGAAGTCCTCATCGTAGGCGGGCACGAAGCGCTCGGCCCGATCGGGTCCGGTGCGCTGTCCCTTCGGATTGATCGAGTACGGCTCGTTCATCACCCGCATGACTTCGGGATCGCTGCCGGCCTCCTCCATCATGTGGAGCATGCTCGCAATGGTTCCACCGCTGGCCCCACCGCTGAAGCCCTTCACCCGGTACTTGATGTAGTCGGCGGAAACGCCGTGGCGCGACTGCATCTCGTTCTGGAGAAAGAACGCTCCGAGATCCGAAGGAATGCAGTCGAAGCCACAGGTGTGCACGATGCGCGCCCCACTTGCCAGGGCCTCGTCCTGGTGGGCATCGATCATGCGGCGGATCCAATGCACCTCACCCGTGAGATCGCAGTAATGCGTGCCGGAGCGAGCGCAGGCCGCAACCAGCTTGGATCCGTACTTCGCATAGGGCCCGACCGTGGTACAGATCACGCTGGCGCGCGCGACCAGCTCGGCCAGCGACGCCTCATCGGCGGCGTCGGCCAGCAGGATCGGCAGCGCTTCGGCAACGGCTCCGATCCCGTCGCGAACCGCCTCGAG